>DFST01000046.1 GCA_002378975.1 Chitinophagaceae bacterium UBA3430 | reverse complement strand
AGTTTGGGTAGTTTGGACAGTTTGGGCAGTTTGGGGAGTTGGGCCGAAAAGCGAAGGCTCGTTGGAGTCTTGTTTGTGGTTGACTTTCTCGCAAACCAGGTATTGGGCGAAGGCGAGGGCCAGGGGGAGTCCGCCGGTCCCTTCGCGGGCCACGAACAACAGGGCATGGCTGATTCGATTGTGATCGGATAGCCCCCGCAGTTTCTCTTTCAACGCTTCTTGTTCGATTACCTGGGCGAATTGCATACGCGAATTTAGATGGAAGATGGGAGATTGAAGTTGGATACTCCAGCCCCGAAACTAGTAACCCAAACTCCCATCTTCTCAACCCTCTCAACCCTTATGTTCCGTTCCTAAAGCGTATTTTCGCCCATCATACATCCCTACAATGAAATTCTACAATCTCCTCATCAAATACCGCCTCCCGCTGGGCATCGTGTTGTTGTTCTTGGGCGGATATGTGAACTATGCCGCTTCGTTCTGGCCTTCGTTTCCTTTATACCTCATCGGTGTGATCCTGATCGCGGGGCATTTCTTCTTTGGTCCCCTGCGCCTGATCCAGGAATACATGGAAAGCGGCGACATGGAAGGAGCGGAGAAAATCCTCGCCTCCATCAAATACCCCAACCTGCTTTATAAGCCCATCCGATCGGTGTATTATACCCTGAAGGGCAACTTGGCCATGATGAAGCAAGACTACGATGGAGCCGAGAAGATGATGAAAAAAGGCCTTGATCTGGGTATGCCCATGAAAGAAGCGGAGGGCGCGAGTTTATTGCAGATGGGGATGCTGGCCATGCAGAAAAACGACCTCAAACAAGCGGAGAGCTATATCCGCTCTGCCCTGCGCAAAGGATTGCCCGATAAAGAAAATCAGGCCGCTGCCTATTTGCAGATGTGTAGTTTAATGATGAACAAGCGCGAATTCCGCGCCGCCAAAGACTTCTTCCGAAAGGCCAAAGCCCTCAAACCGACTACCCCCCAGATCATCGATCAGATCAAACAGATTGAGAAGTATATTTCTCGAATTCCCGGCTGATGCGGGCAGAGAGTAGAGAACTCAATCCTAAACCCTCTACTCTCTACCCTAAACAGCTTTCTACCCTCTACTGCTTCAGTGTCTGAAGCACTTCGCTACTCCCATCCTCCTTCAGGATCCGTACAAAATAAATTCCGGCACTCCATCGATCTGCGTTGATCGACGGACGATTTTCACCGTAATTCAGGTAGATATTTTGTCGATGCATCATTCGTCCCGCTGCATCCGTGATGGCCAATTCGATCGATTGGATGGTTCGCGATTTCAAGCTCAACACCAGCACGTTTCGAAACGGATTGGGTCGCGCGGAAACGATCAGGTCTTTGGAAGTTGTATTGGGGAATTCATAACAGATCCCGCGATTCGGTAGATTTTGATCGATCCAGGCCACGCGACCGGCAAACCAATTTCGTAGTTGTTGTATCTCACCCGAATAGCTCACCGGCACCGGTTGCACATTGGGCCAAATATATTGACCCAGCACCGGCCAGCGTAGAAAATGACGCATTCGGGCTTCTTCCGTCAGGCTAACCACTGAATCCATTAGCTGATTGATCCGTAGATCCGACAAACTCGTTGCCCGCAACTGTTTCCAGCGGCAACGGAAATTGGCCTGAAACGTGGTGTCCGATTGGAATTGATTCCACCAAAAAGGGACTTGAGAAAAATCGCCCGGACAAACCCCATTGAATTGCCAGGCCCATCCCACCGCATCACTGCCGCGGCAATAATTCGCATTGTAAAAGGCCAAGTCATAGTCCCACACCGGTCCCGCAAACAACTTGCCACCACGCGTCTGCTTGTCTTTATATAAATACGTGCTGATTCGGTATCCATCTACATTCTTAGTCAGTTCGTTCACGATGAAGTAATCGATGAAGGAGGCCTCATCCGCATGTCGACGCCAACCCCATTGGGGATTCTGATAATTCGCGCTGCCGAGTGCTTGTTCGAACGAATCCACATACGATTTGATGTAATTGCGCTGTGGCAGTGTAATCGAATCGATCTTTGGATATACATAGCTATAGCGAATACGCTGTCCGTTGGTGCTTTGCATGGGGGGCACGCTCGAATACCAAGCATTGGCACCTTTGTCGATCGATACGATGTACCCGCCGGTAAGCGCGTCACCGCTGTTTTCATTCGGACCAAGCTTGGCAATATTTACCCGGCTGCTGTCGCGCTTGATCTTCTCCATCAATACATAAATGCCTTTGTAGTCATCATCGACTACCAATTCCACATACCGACAACGCGCGGCCCATCGGCCCATTTCTCGGGTGAACGTATAGGCCAGAAAGTTCCGCATTAGGGTTTTGTCGGTGTACGGTGCATAAAGCGAGAAATCACTTTCTTTTGGAAATCCGAAAAGCGACACTTCATTTTCTGTAGAATCCGAATTCCAAAGCTCCACGTCGTATGATTTCATCGGAAAGCCCTGCGACGATTGTCCACGCACTTCGATTCCGGCCAAGCCATTGTAGTGATTGCGCGGATCGTTGATGTTGTTGCGTATTCCTTCGCCCTTATAAACGATGCCGAGTTGTGCTTTTATCCGTGGTTCATTGGGAATGACTTGTCCGTTGGTGTTCACCACCACGATTGGCAGGTTGGAGGACGTGAGTGCTTGTGCGTAAGCAGGACGCCCGAGTATTATTCCGATTAGTATGATGATTATCGAGTGTTTCATTGCTTGTGGTTGAAAGGATGGAGTTGAGAAGTTGAGGTTCAATGTTTATTGTTTAAGGTTGAGTAAGCTCAACTTCAAACCATAAACTCCCAACCCTCAACCTTCAACCCCCATCTTCTCAACTTTTTGGGGGAATCCGTATTTAACTGATTTCTCGTTAAATGTATCTACGATGGCTTCCTGCAGATCGATGTCTAGCAAGGAAGCGAGTAAGTCGAGGTAGATGGCGATGCCGCCGATCTCTTCTTTCAGCATGTTTTTATTGATGTCTTTAGCCGTGTAGCTGCTGCCTCCGTCTATGCCGCCCCGTTGTACGCGTTCCATTTTTTTGATCATGTTGCAGAGTTCGCCTACTTCGCCGGCCAAGGCGGTGGTCCAGTAGGTGAGTGGCTGATTGTCGTAGCAACGGAACCCGGTTCGAGCGCGTTCTACATTTAATTGGCGAAAGCCATGCAGGTCAAGTGGCATAAGAATTAGCTTGAGCCTTAAAGATAGCGTCTGTGATGAATTGTCGGTAGAAAAATCCCTTCGGAGAACTACGCGGATTAAGTGGTTCTCCTGATGGAATCATCGTCGTTCACATGCAGAAAGAATAGATTAATGATTAGAATTCAAACTTCCACTTGTTAATACTTCCCGGAATTGTTCGGCGCTTCTACTTTCGTTCTGTCAACGCAAAAAAATCTTGTTGACGGAATAAATAAAACCTCATACCTATGAAACAGTCTCCACTGTCCTTTTTGCCTCGATTGACGGGATTCTTCACCTTCTTGGCCTTTTTGGGCATTTCCTTGTCCAGCTGCTCCCGCTCCGGATCGGCCGACATCGATCCCAATCCCCCCACCGGAATCCGCAATGTCAATTTGTTCCTGTCGGATGCTCCGGCCGATTTTAAAAATGTATTTGTCGATATCCAGCAGGTCGAAGTAAAGGTCGATCTGGATCGTACCCACGAGTTCGACAATAGTTATGGCGATGACGATGAGGATTTTGACGATACCGAAGAAGTGGACGATTATGGCCGCTGGGTAACCTTGAATTTTGCACCTCAAACCCTCGACGTCTTGGCACTCCGCAATGGCATTGAGCGGTTGCTGGGTAACGCCACCGTTCCAACCCGCATCCGTAAGGTTCGATTTACCCTCGGACAAAGTAGCTACCTGGTAGATGGAGACGAAAAGCGTTTCCGTATGACCTTAATAACTGAACGGGAAAACCTAGTTTACCTACGCGTCAAAGCGGCCGACATGGATAACACCCTGCCCGGAAACGTAGACCTGCGTGCTGATTTTGATTTGGCTAGTTCCGTTGAGAAAGTAGGTGACGATTACATCATCCGTCCTCGTATGCGCCTCTTTAATGTACAAACAGACGGAAATGTAACCGGCTCTATTTCCCCCACCCCGGTTGGTGCTCGTGTAGTGATCACCGATGGGAACGGATTTACAACCGGCGCGATCCCTACGGTTGAGGAAGGATTTTTCCGGGTGCGTGGATTGAAACCAGGCACCGTTTATACGGTGACCGTAATCGCCCCCGACTATACTCCTTACGAGATCCGTGATGTGATGGTCAATCCCGGTGAAGACACACCACTTGGCGAGATCAATCTCCGATGAGCCGATTTTACGTATTCATAGCCCCGCTTCGGCGGGGCTTTTTTGTTGAAATGAGGTATCCCTGTGAAGGACAATGGCCAAGGACTGAACCTCGAACATCGAGATATCAGTATTGGTGTTCGATCCATGGAGAATCGCGTCAAACTGCACGAAGGCACATTTCAATTGAACTCGTCGTCACAGGAAGGTTGCACCTTATTGGTTATCCTCCCCTTTGCTTGATTGTTCCAGTGATCATTGTTGCAGTCCGATCAAATAATCGAACAAATTCTCTCCATTCTGCAAATTCAGTTTCTTTCGCAAGCGATATCGACTGATCTCCACCCCGCGCAGGGATATATTCAACAGCTGTGCAATTTCTTTTGAACTTAGATTCATGCGCAGGAAGGAGCAGAGTTTGATCTCGCTGGGACTGATATCGGAATGCTTGGCCTTGAGCAATAGTACAAAATCACTATGCACTTTATCGAAGTGCTTCGCAAACTGATCCCATTCCTGATCGATCTGGTCGTCTTCCTCCAGCTGTTTGATCATCTTTTTTAATTCGGTCTGCGCAGCTGGGGTATCAACTCGCCGCAGCAACTGATTTAGTTCCGTTTTTAATCGAGTGATCAATTCGCCTTTTTTGACTAGGTGCATGGCCGATGCAGCCAGTTCCGAGTTCTTAAATTGGATCTCGGATTCCAGTGTTTGACTCTGCAAGGCCATCAGCTCCCCTTCTGCTCGGCTGCGTTCCAAATCATAGATATAATTCAATCGCTTTTGCTCTTCCTCGAAGGCAAGTTGTTGCTTTCGAAATTTTTTCTGTTGGAAGCGTATGCGCCAGAATAGGATGCCTCCGAGTAAACACACGTAGACCCCCCAGGCTATGGGCGTCCGGTACCAAGGGGGTAAGATGCGAAAGTGAAATCGGGCGATGGATGATTCTGCGCCTAGGTTATTGCGCACTTTTACCTCAAAGGTGTAATCGCCCAGAGGCAGGTTTGTGAATTCTTTCTCGGTTCGTTTGGCCCACTCCGACCATCGATTTTCGTATCCAGCGAGTCGATAACTGTATTCTAGCGATTCGGAATGTGTGCTGGGTGGTGCGGTGAATTCAAATCGGATGTTTTTGCCAGAGGGGTCAATCTTAAACGTCTGCGCCAATGT
>DFST01000182.1:2448-16585 GCA_002378975.1 Chitinophagaceae bacterium UBA3430 | reverse complement strand
AAGGAGCGCTTCTTCAAGGCCGACTGGGTCGATCAACTCAAACTGAGAGGCAGTTATGGTACCGTGGGTAATGAGAACGTGAATCCGCAATATGTTGGAATCGTAACGGGTGGACCGAGTTATGGTCCGACCGCGAACAGCAACGGCTACAACTTCGGTGATGTATTCTATCCGGGTGCAACGGTTGGTTCTGCTGCCAACAATGCCCTGCGCTGGGAAAAGCAAATTCAGGCCAACGTCGGATTTGATGCCTTGCTCTTCAAGCGCAAAGTTTCTCTGACTGCAGACTGGTTCACTCGTGAAGTGGATGGCTTGCTCTTCACACCATCGGCTTCCCTGTATCTGGGAACGGTGCCCATCCCGACTGCAAACATCGGAGCCACCAAAACCTCCGGATATGAGATCACACTCGGTTACAACGACAAGATCGGAAAGAACCTGATGATCAGTACAACGGCCACGTTTACGACCGCTACGAATGAAGTAACGGCTACGAACACGGATGGTACGGCTAAGATCTTTGGTGGTTATTATTTCAACGGACAGAATCAGAGTGTGACCGTTTTTGAAAAAGGCCAGACGCCTGGTTATTTCTTCGGACACCAAGCTATCGGCATTTTCCAGAATGCGGCCGAAATCGCCAATGCCCCTGCACAAACGGGTGCGGTACCTGGCGACATTCGTTTTGCCGACCTCGATGGCAACGGCGTGATCGATGCGAAAGACAAGACCAAGATCGGCGATCCCTTCCCAGATTTCACCATCGGATGGAACCTGAACATGGCGTATAAGGGCATCGACCTGACTGCGTTCACCTATGCTTCTGTGGGCAACGATGTGTACAGTGCTTGGGAGCGCAATGGCAACTACACGAATAAATATCGTGGGGTGTTGGCCCGCTGGACCGGCGAAGGCTCAACCAATGATCCACGCAACCCGCGCTACAGCTTCACCGATGCAAACAGCAATATCCGCGTATCCAGCCGCTATGTAGAGGATGGCTCCTTTGTTAAAATGAAGAACATCCAATTGGGTTATACGCTTCCTGCGAAAATGGTCAGCAAGGCCTTCAGCAGTCTGCGGGTGTATGCACAGGCTCGTAATTTGTTCACCTTAACCAAGTACAGCGGATTTGATCCGGAGATCGCCGGCGGCATTCTGGATACCGGCGTGGATCGTGGTGCTTATCCGCAGGCACGGACTTTCTCCGTGGGACTGGACATCAAATTCTAACCGACAAACGAATTTCATATGAGAAAACAGTTAATACCCATTTTGATCGTTGCCCTGCTCGTGACAACGCTGTCCTCCTGTAAGAAATGGATCGATTACGATCCCAAAGAGGATTATCGGATAACAGAATTAAATTACCTCAGTTCGGAGTCTGACTACCGGACCATGGCCGTCAGCGTTTACACACCCTTGCAATGGTTGTCCCGGGCTCCTTTGATCGGTGACATTGCGAGCAACGATGCGGCCAGTGGAGGTGAAAACGCCTCCGACGTGTTGGCTCTTCAGCAGATCGATGACTTCACGCATACGCCGGTCAATAACCTATTGACTGAGTTGTGGCAGGAAGCCTATGAAGGGATCAACCGTGCCAATTACATGCATCAATACAAGCAGGCTAATCCCGCAGGTAAGTCCATCGACTTCGCTGGTAAGGAAGCCTTGTTCGGCGAGGTTTATTTCCTGCGTGCGTATTACTACTTCCACCTGGTTCGTTTCTTCGGCGATGTACCCTTGTTCGCCGACAAGCGTTTGTCGTTGAGCGAGTCACGCTCTTTGCAGCGTTCACCGAAAGCGGACGTGTACGCTCAAATGGAGCGCGATCTGATTGCGGCGATCTCCGTATTGCCCGCCGTGCAAGTACAAAAAGGTCGCATCACCAAGTACGCGGCACAAGCGTTGCTCGGAAAAGTGTATCTCTATCAAAATAAGTTTACCGATGCTGCTCAGACGCTGGAGAGTGTGATCACGGCCAATGCATTCTCGTTGGTAAGTAATTTCGGTTCTCAGTTTTTAGCGAGCGGTGAAAATGGTCAGGAGTCGGTTTTTGAGATCCAGCACTCTAATAATTCTCCCTTTTATAATTGGGGTGGTCCAAACCGTGGACAAGGAAACTTCGCCGTGCAGATGGTGGGTGTTCGTGCGCTGAACGGTGGCAACGGCATGCCTTATGCGTCCGGTTGGAGTTTCGATCTGCCTACCGCTTCACTGGCCAATGCCTTTGAAGCCGGTGATCGCCGCAAGGATGTTGCCATCCTCAACATTGAAGCGTACAAAACTGCGAATCCCGGATTTGGCATCACGTATCAGGTGGCTCCGTACAAGAACACCGGTATGTACAATCAAAAATATCATCCCCGCGTAGGAGAGACCTCCGGCCAGGTTGAGTTGAATTACAAGAACAACTACCGTGCAATTCGCTATGCGGATGTATTGTTGATGGCAGCCGAGGCCTACAACCGTTCCACCACTCCGAATGATACCAAAGCGCAGCAGTACCTCAATTTGGTACGTGCCCGGGCTTTCGGTGACAATCTGCACAACATCACTTCGACGGGTGCCACCCTCAAGCAAGCGATTTGGGACGAGCGTCGGTTGGAGTTGGCGATGGAAGGAGAGCGTTTCTTCGACCTAGTTCGTACTAGTCAGGCTGTCGGCAAGATCACCGGATTCCAGGCAGGTAAGCACGAAGTATTCCCGATCCCTCAACTCGAGATCGATATTTCCGTGTTGACCCAAAACAGCGGCTACAATTAATCCTTTAAAATTTACGTTATGCGCTATATGAAATACATAACCCTGTTCTTCCTAGTGGCCACCATCGCACTGGGGTGTAAAAAAGAAAAATACGAAGACACGGCGTTTGTGCCTGCCGCGAATGGTCCCGATTCACTGTCGGTTCTATTTGAGATCACGCAGGATAATTCCGGTCTGGTGACCATCACGCCCAATGGTGAGGGTGCCGTTTCTTACGATGTCTATTATGGACATGGTCCGGCTACGCCTGTTAAAGTTGAAGCGGGTAAAAAAACCACCCATGTCTATCCAGAGGGCGTTTACAACGTTCGCCTAGTGGCCTATGCGGTTAATGGAAAAACCAAGGAGCTAACCAAACAGCTGACTGTTTCTTTCCGTGCTCCGGAGAATTTGCAAGTGAATGTGGCCATCGATCCGACCAACAACTACAAAGTGAATGTTTCCGCCTCAGCGCTTTATGAAACGAACTTCCGCGTTTATTTCGGTGATGTGCCCAATGAGGTGCCCGTCAGCTTCTTGGAAGGACAAACCGTTTCCCGTGTGTATGCAGCTACCGGTACGTACAACGTACGCGTGGTTGCGTTGAGTGGCGGGGCGGCTACAACCGAGCAGACCGTTCCGGTAACCATCGTCGACCCGATTTTGTTGCCACTGACCTTTCAGTCGCCTACCATTAACTATGGCTGGGCCAATTTCGATGGTGGGAATACCACCGTTGTCACTAACCCGAATTCGGGTGGAATCAACACCAGTACCAAAGTGGCCAAGATGGTGAAAAATCCGGGTCAGCCTTGGGGAGGCAGTTTGATCACGCTGAGCAGTCCCATTGACTTCAGCACCAACAAGATCTTCCGCGTGAAAGTTTATTCTCCGCGTGTGGGTGCTAAAATGCTGTTGAAAGTAGAGAACGCAACCAATGGGGGTATCAATTTTGAAAAAGAGGCGACTACGACCGTGGCCAATGCTTGGGAATATTTGTATTTCGATTACAGCACCATCAATACGGCCAATTCCTACTCAAAGATTGTTACGATCTGGGATTTGGGCACACCGGGTGATGGATCGGCCAATTTCACCTTCCTGATGGATGATTTTGAACTGGTGAATGCATTGCCTCCTCCGCCATTGAGCTTGCCGCTCACCTTCGAATCAACCACTACAAACTTCAATTGGTTCAATTTTGACGGCGGACAAGTGACCGTATTGAGCAATCCTCAGTCGAACGGACTCAACACCAGCGGCCGCGTGGCCAAGATGGTGAAGAACGCCGGTCAGCCCTGGGGCGGAAGCTTCCTGACCTTGTCTTCTGCCATGAATTTCAGCACCAACAAGGTGTTCCGCATGAAGGTGTATTCACCACGTGTGGGCGCCAAAGTGTTGCTGAAAGTAGAAAACTCGGCCAATCCCGGACAGAATTATGAGAAGGAAGTGATGACCTCGATCGCCAACAACTGGGAGGATCTGGTCTTCGATTATAGCGGCATCAACGCTGCCAACACCTATGATCGCATCGTCTTGATCTTCGATCTGGGTACCCCAGGGGATGGCTCTGCGAATTTCACCTTCTTGTTCGATGACATCCGCTTGACGAATACGTTCCCCGTTGCCGTTCCGTTGAACTTTGAATATCCGGTTACCTACGGATGGTTTGATTTTGACGGTGGAAATATGACGGTGATCAACAATCCGCAATCAGGCGGTATCAACACCAGCGCCAAAGTGGCCAAGATGGTGAAGAACCCTGGTCAGCCCTGGGGCGGAAGCTTCCTGACCTTGAGTGAGCCGATTCCTTTCTCTATTTCTCGGACCTTCAAAATGAAAGTTTTCTCACCGCGCGTGGGTGCGAAGGTGTTGTTGAAGGTGGAGAACTCCTCGAATCCGGGTATCAACTTTGAAAAAGAAGTAACGACCACCGTAGCCAATGGCTGGGAGGAGTTGACCTTCGATTATTCGGCGATCAACACCGCAAACAGTTACAATCGTATCGTGATGATCTTTGAACTGGGAACACCGGGCGACGGTACGGCCAACTTTACCTTCCTGATGGATGATCTTCGTCTTCATTAATCTTTAAACACAGCCATATGCGTACTATAAAGTCTTTATCATGGATGCTGGCAGGGATTGTTCTGTTGCTCAGCGCCTGTAAAAAACCTGACTACTCCTTCGGTGAGTTGACAGCCCCCTCTAATCTTTCCATGACCGCTACGGTGGTGGGCGTGAATGCATCGAATCCCAATGGAAACGGCACTGGAAATGTAACCATTACGGTTGCCTCCACCGGCGCGCTGACCTATAACATCGATTTCGGCGACGGAATCACGCGCGTGGTACCCTCCGGTACACTCACCTACAAATATGCCAATCCCGGCACCAACGATTACACCATTACGGTGAATGCGGTGGGAACCGGTGGCAGTTTGTCTACAATCAGTAAGCGTGTTCGCGTATTTGTGGCCTTTGTGATTCCTGCCCCTATACTCAGTGCGCTGACAGGTGCCACTTCCAAGGTTTGGGTAACCGACCGCAGTGCACCCGGTCATTTCGGAGTAGGTCCTAATAATGAGTTTTCACCCATTTGGTATTCGGCTGGCCCGGACACACGTGAGGCATGCGCTTACGATGATGAAATCACGTTTTCCAAGAATGCGCTCGATCAGGTATTCATGAATGTCGACAACAAAGGAGCTTCGTTCTCCATCGGTGCCTCCAGTACATTCTATGGATTCGGCGGAGGCGACAATTGCTTCCCCATCAATACAGGCGGCAACAAATCCTTGATTTTCCAAGACGCGACCTCCACGTCAACCCCGGCTCAATCGACCCGCATTCAGTTCACTGTACCCGGTAATGGAATCATCAATTTCGGTACCGGCGGAACGGTATACGAGATCTTGGCGATCACGGCGACCACCATGCATATTCGTAATATTGGGATCGATGGAAACTCCTGGTATCAGAAGCTGAAAGTGAAGCCCTAATGAAAAAAGTTTTGTTGGTTGGAATCGGGTTGGCCGTCACTTGGTTTGGTTGTGGAGATAAAAGCACACCGCCTAACCCAGTGGCGCCCACCAACCTGAATGTCACCGCGGTTGTATCGACAGACAACAGCGGCAACGTCCAGTTCACCGCGTCAGCCACCAATGCGGTGAATTATGATTTTGACTTAGGCAATGGTATTTATCAATCGGCCGCATCAGGCAGCTTGACCTACCGCTATCCAGCCTCCGGAACCTATTCGGTCAATGTGATTGCTAAAAGTGCCACCGGACTGACTGCTTCTAAAACAACTTCCGTTACAATTACTGTGGTGCAATCCATGGTTTGGGCGGATGAATTCGACTCGCCGGGCGCACCCAATTCAGCCAAATGGGGCTATGACATCGGCGCCGGTGGCTGGGGAAACAATGAGTTGCAGTATTATACCAATCGGCTCGATAACGCGGTCGTTTCTAACGGAACCCTGAAGATCATTGCCAAAGCAGAGTCATTCAGTGGAAGCAACTACACCTCGGCCCGCTTATTGTCGCGTACCAAATTCTCCTTCAAATACGGGAAAATCGAGGTTTCAGCCAAGCTCCCGGTGGGCGTAGGAACCTGGCCGGCCGCCTGGATGCTGGGCGATAACCTGACCACGGTGGGTTGGCCTGCTTGCGGTGAGATCGATGTGATGGAGCATCGCGGAAACGATTTGAATCGCATTCACGGCTCTCTGCATTATACGGGGCGCTCGGGTGGAAATCCAGTCACGGCTACGACGCTCATCCAGAATGCCACAACGGCCTTTCATTTGTATGCGTGTGAATGGTCACCACAATCGATCAAGTTCTACGTCGACGGAAACTTATATCATACCGTGGCCAACACCAGCAGCCTGCCATTCAACCAGCCCTTCTTCATACTGTTGAATCAGGCCATGGGTGGAAATTTTGGTGGGGCGATCGACCCTGCATTCAATTCGGCCACTTTTGAGATCGATTACGTTCGTGTGTATCAATAGGACTCGTGTTTGATCATGCTGGAATATAGAAGTTATATGAAATCATTACGCCCACGCATATACCCTTTCTTGTTGATCGGATTTTTTCTAGTGCTCGCCAAGCCAGGAACCGCTCAGTATCGGTACAACAAGTTGGTGTGGTCGGATGAATTTGAAAAATCCGGCTTGCCCGATCCGTCCAAATGGAATTACGATCGCGGACGAGGTTGTCCGTTGATCTGCGGCTGGGGCAACAACGAGCCGCAGTTTTATACCTGGGATCGTGCCGAAAACGCCCGCATTGAAAAAGGCGAGTTGATCATCGAGGCCCGTAAGGAATCGTATGAGGGGACCAATTACACTTCCGCCCGGATCACGACCAAGCAAAAAGGCGACTGGACCTATGGCCGTTTTGAGGTGAGAGCCCTGTTGCCAAAAGGTGTGGGTACTTGGCCGGCGATCTGGATGTTACCTACAGAAAATCGATACGGCGGATGGCCCAAGAGCGGCGAGATCGATATTGCGGAAACCGTCGGGTATCAAAAAGACACGCTGCATCAGACCATCCATACCGACAAATACAACGGGATGTATCAAACCCACCGCACGAATGTGATGCGACTGAAAGGACATGGAGTCAAGTATCATGTGTATGCCATTGAATGGTCGGCGGATAAGATCGAGTATTACCTCGACGGCATTAAGACCTATACGTTTCCCAAAGAGAGCGACGACACCCGGGTTTGGCCCTTTAATCAACCCTTCCATGTGATCTTGAATATGGCGATTGGGGGTGATTTTGGCGGAAAGAAGGGCATTGACGACACGATCTTTCCTACACAGATGCGGGTGGATTACGTGCGGGTGTATCAGTAGGCTTACCTTCTTTTGACCCTAAGGATTAATTGGTGCAATCGCTGAATTTTCAGCGGCGTTGATTTTATTTTTTGATTTGCCCCGCCCTATTCTTTCCATTCAATGGCAATCACCACTTCATTCTTTCTTCCGATTAAGTCGTACGGCGCGTTATATCCGAGAAAAGTTGGATTACCGGTCGTTTTTATTCCGTTTCGATTGAGTGCCTCTAAGAGTCGATCTGCATATTGCTTGATCTTTTCATCGTTGGCGTATCCGCCAAACTCGATGGCGGCCATGTAGACGGCAGCGCTTTCGTGCAATTCCACGCGGCTGTCTACCGGGCGTGGTAGTTTGTCGAGGGTGTATTGGGAAGGCATGACAAAGCTCATCGATGATCCTTTGTCATTGATATCCATGTGAACGGGAGACGTCATGGCGATTTTGGCGGAGGATTCGTTGTTTCCGAATATGTATCCGGCAATTTTTCGAAATCCGCTGCTTCCCAGTTCCCGGTACGATTTAACCGCCGATCGGGTGGTAGCCAAAATGGCCGGAGGATAAAACCGGATTTCGAACTCCTTTTCTTTTTTAACGAGCCGGTATTTCTGTTTCTCTATGCTTGTTTTGGTAAAAGACAGTAGAATGGGTACGGCGATGAGCAAGAGGAGAATCAGTAGGAAGGAGGGCTTCATGTAACGGTAATTTTATCTACAACAAAACAATCAGGTAAGGGTTCGGTTCTGCCGGCATGATCATTTATCAAAATCCGGCAGGTATCGTCTGGCTGGACGGATCTGATTGCGATCAGCCGATTGCCGCATTAAAATCTTTATCGGGCGTATTTGCTCTTTCTTTTGCACTGACTGCTTCGTGTTAAACGGGCGTAAGCGGGAATACCAAATATTTAGACTACCTTCATATTCTTCAGGAGAACGACAACGTATCTTATGATACGGAGGTTGGCAAACGTGGAGTAAGTGCCATAAACGTTCGTTTGAAACAATAATTCCCAAAAAAGTGGCCTATTAAATGCTGCTTTTTAACTCCATTCCCCAACACGTTGTTTTGTAACATTTTATACGAATCATTACACACTTAAAACATAAACAGATACATGGCAGAATTTTTCAGTAAGCGAGACAGAGAAAAAAAGAAACAGCAAGCCCGAAAAGAAAAAGAGGAGAAAAAACGGGAGCGAAAAGAGAATGCCCGCGTTGGCAATTCCTTTGCTGATATGATCGCTTACGTGGATGAAAATGGGAATCTCACGTCCACTCCCCAGGATCCTTCCAGAAGGCGAGAGGTCAATATTGAGGATATTCAAATAAGTTCCCCTAAGGCCGAGGATCGCAATTCGGCCGATCAGTTTGAATCGGGAATTGTTACCTATTACAATGACGAAAAAGGATATGGTTTTATACGTGACTCAAAAACAAAGCAAAGTGTTTTTGTTCACCACAAGCAGCTCTCTGGTCCGGTAGGAGTCAACGATAAAGTACAGTTTTTGATCGTGAAAGGCATGAAAGGGCCTGAAGCGATTGAAGTGAGTGTTGTGACGAATTGATTGTTTCTTTAACTCTTCTTGCAGCGTTTGAGTTTTCTCAAAACCCCAAACTTAAAATCCCACCGCAAGTGGGATTTTTTAGTAGACTTTACTACCGTTTGGACATCTACGAATATAGGAACGTGTCGTATAGATATAATTAATTTATATTAGAATGACTTTTTTGCTTTTGGGTTGAAAATGAAATATGGATTTAATATCTGGTTGCTTTATTATTTGATAAATAGTATTATTCAAATAATACTACATCCATGGATTGATAATTTAAAATAGCAATAAGATCTTTCAATTCCCCTTTTCCCTAATGATCGCTGAACTTATAAAGGTATTTATTAGGCTGCCATTCTTACTTGCTTCTATTCAAACCGACAATAATTCCTCTAACCAAAAAAAATAGAAAAAGTAATAGTAGGAGTTTTTGCATGTAAATTTAATTTTAATTTCCCTTTTCGATCACTGGTAATTTTAATTTATTCATCCTCCATCATGGCAGCACCAATTGCGAATATGTATATGCCAATTAATATAGGAGTAGTTAATACGCCAATTATGCAGATAATAAGTCCAACAACCCATTTTATCGCTCTTCGCATACTATATTTTAGTCAAGTAGACAATTAAGATTAGCATCGTTTTAAAATGAATAACGTTTGCGTAAATAGCTCAATATATTTTTATTATTCCAAATGCATCCAAGTGCACAGCCATAATCGCCTAAGCCGCTGCCAATAAAATAATCTTCAAAAGCATTTAAGTATATTTTTATCTCTTTGCTACGATTGTAATCCCAGCATGTTAATCTAACTAAAGGCTCACCGGAGTTGGATGCAATATATAGAGTCTGTTTTATCTTTAGTTGTATCGTCTTATTAAAGGCGTATTTGCTGTTACTAATAGACTGAAGGCAAAAGACATCAAAAGAATATGTATTATCATCTAACTCTGATCCTAATCTGGTAGTTGAAATTTGAGCGTTTAATGAAACAACTATACATAGGAGCACAGAAAAGCAAGAAAGAAATTTTTTCAGTATTGCCATTTTAAAAGGTTTTATTGGTATCTAATAGATAGAGAAAATTACTAAAAAAACTCATTTATACATAATTTTTGCAAATTATATATATCTTTTTAACTCTCTGATTATTTTAATCAGTATCCATACTTATGCAAGCGACATTTTCAACCTCGGAGCGGGCAGTTTATTATGTGCTTCAAACTGTTTTGCAGCAGGTATATTGTCCAAAATAAAAATCTAACTCCGGAGGGATTTATAATAGCCCCGCCTAGAATCGAATGCAGATGATTTGCTCTGCATCCAGACATGTGCTAAAGGCACATCGTCTGGACTGCTTTGTAGATTCGACTACCGCTGGTTCTAACACTCTTAGGTCTGACTTAGAGGCCATACATGAGCATCCAGACAATCGACCTAGAGGTCGACTTTCTGTAAGTGTTATTTTGTAAAGTAACCTATTAGCTTGGCATTTGCTGGTTTTAAATGTAATAATTATGATCTGTGGAATTCAGTTGTTATTTTGATTCATTATTTTATTTTAATTACCCATATTTATTCTACGAAGTAAGATGTTACAACAATTCGCTTCCGATTAAATAATTAAGCGCACGCTCTTTGGGATTTGAATTTAGGTAATGAAATTTCGCTTCATAATAGACCTGTAATGACCTGGATTATTTGCCCTTGATAATGCTTTCATATCGTTGAATATTGTAATTTTAAATCACGAATGCAGTTAGCTAAGTATTAGATCAAATCAATTATGAATAGAAAATCACATATTTCATTCGACAGATTTATGAAAGTGGCCTATCGATTTATTTTTTTCTGCTTTCTCTTTATACATTCTTTCCATGGTTTAGTTGCTCAACGTCAAACCCAAAACTGGTATTTTGGCCGTAATGCAGGCTTGTCTTTTGCCACAACTCCCCCTACGGCTCTTTTGACTGGAGCATTGAATACGTTTGAGGGTTGCGCATCATTTTCAGATGACCAGGGTAGTTTATTATTTTATACGGATGGGATGAATGTTTACAATAAGAATCATCAGCTCATGCCAAATGGCTCAGGGTTGATGGGAAACCCATCCTCGGCACAATCAGGAATCATTGTTCCAAATTCAAGTACTCCTACAAAATTTTACGTCTTTACCGTAGATGCTGAAGGCGGTAATAACGGCTTAAGGTACAGCGAAGTTGATCTTGCACTAAATGGTGGTCTTGGAGATGTTATTGCAGGCACAAAAAATACGCCGCTATTTTCTCCTTCTGAGGAAAAAATTGCTGCCGTTAAGCATCCAAGTATTCCCGGAGCATTTTGGGTGATTGCACATGGGTTTAATAATAATCATTTTTATTCATATCTAATAAATGGCAATGTAATTGGCTCACCAGTCATCTCAAATGTCGGTAGTATCGCAAATGGTGCCTGGGGGTACTTAGCCATATCTTCCAACAGTTCAAGACTTGCATGCGCTTATAGAAATCAAGGATTTGAGCTCTATGATTTTAATTCAAATTCTGGGGAAGTCTCCAATCCGATACTGCTGAGTAATCAAACTGGTTGTTATGGGCTTTCATTTTCCCCCAACAACTCTATTTTGTATGGATGTAATATTGAGACCGGAGCCATTTTACAATGGAATCTAAATGCGGGTTCATCCGCTGATATAATTAACTCCCTTTTTCAAGTAGGTACCGGTCAGGGAGCTAGTTATCGGGGTGGCGCTATCCAGTTGGGGCTAGATAATAAATTATACATTCCCCACTACGAACAACCTTTTTTATCGGTGATTAATAGTCCCAATGTGATTGGAGCAGGTTGTAATCTGCAACATGCTGCGATTAACTTGCAGGGGCGAAATGCCACTCTAGGCCTGCCCCCATTCATACAATCTTACTTATGTACTCCTCCCACAATCGCACCCGTTGCAAGCCAAGCAGTTAATGCGGGTTCTCAAACATCCGTTATTAATTTTCAACCATCTTCTTCTAGCTCCGGATATCAATGGATGAGTGTTAATAATGTTTCATCAGATGCCGCCTCCGGTGTCGGACAAAATGGAATTTCTTTTAACGTAACACAGACTGGAGGAGGAATGGGCCCGCATAATGGTATGTATTCGGCAAATCGTTTTCCTACACAATATAATATTCCGCTTACAGCTGTAACAATAATGAATTCTGCGGCTGGGGTATTTACTGCTACTTTCAGTCAGCCTGTCACCAATCCACTTGTGGCCTTTGCCAGTGTTGGTCGACCTGGAATGCCAGTTCCTGTTATAGTTTCCAGACCTTTTACTCCCATTTGGACAGATGCAGCCTCTCCCGGGTGGTCAACTACATACGATCTCCCAAATAATTCATTCACCGGGGAAGAGGGTTTCAATATTATAAGAATTGATGGAACATTTACATCAGTTAGTTTTAATTACACAGTTGCGGAGTTTTATTGTACGGTGGCTTTTGGTTTTGAGGACCAAAATGTTTCCTATACTTGGACAAATAATACACCATCTATCGGATTAGCTTCCAGTGGTACGGGAAATATTTTGCCATTCACGGCTATAAACAACACTGCAGCTCCAATTGTCGCTACGATCACGGTCACACCTGTTTCTGGATCTTGTGTTGGTACACCGACTAGTTTTACCATTACTGTTAATCCAATAATTACAGCAGGAAGTATCTCTGGTAATCAGTCTATTTGTGTTGCGGGTACTAGCCAGTTTACAACAAATGGAACTAGCGGGGGTGTTTGGACATCAAGTAACTCCGCCGTTGCACAGGTGAACAATACTGGCCTTATTACTGGAATAGCAGCCGGCACTGCCGTTATAACCTACACGATTGCTGGTAGCTCTACTACCAGAACAATTACGGTATCGCCGTTGCCCGGCATCCATGCTGGGCCAGATCTTGCTATTAGTTCAGGCGGATCTGTACAAATGCAGGCTTCAATTGCTAACCCCGTTGCATTCTCCTACTCCTGGCACCCCCCCATATATTTATCTAATGCTCAAATACTACAGCCTTCGGCTTCTCCTTCCGTATCCACAATGTATGTAATCACCGCCACTGACCTTCAGTCAAGCTGTATGGCTAGAGATACAATGAAAATCACCGTTTATAAAGGTCTTTACGTACCTACCGCGTTCAGCCCAAATAAGGATGGAAAGAATGATTTATGGAAAGTAAGTGGTTTAGCTATGTATCCCAATTCAATTTTATATGTTTTTGACAGAGCTGGTCAACTTATGTTTTCCAGCGATCAGCGAAACCCGCGTTTTTGGGATGGAACCTTTAAAGGCAGCCTGCTTCCGATTGGTGTATATGTTTATATGATCGACCTTAAAGATGGCAGCGGACAAGTTCCAAAAGGTACCGTTTCAATTATATACTAATTCTTTTTTATAAAATGGGGTTTTATGATATGTTAAAACTGCTTTTAAAATATAAGGCCTATCTCCCAAATTTTCGGCGCACCAAAAGAATCATCTTGGCTGTTACGCTTTAAAATAAAAGTGTAGTCCCGCCCAGAATCGAACTGGGATCAAAAGTTTAGGAAACTTCTATTCTATCCATTGAACTACGGGACCGAAATCGTCAAACCCACCATCTATCGTTCGGCGGGCAATCCCGCCTACTTGCATTCAGCGGGCAAGCAAAATAATCGCTTTCTCGACGCTTTTCTTTTATTCCTCCTTCAAATGTCGAATTCTCGTCATTTTTTCCTTCAAAAGCCTCAACATTCCTGATTTTGGTGGGTTATTAAGCAGAACAGCATTTAGCGTTCCGTTTTCAAATATTTTTGCATCCCAAAACCAACACAACATGGAAAGCAATCCGAAGAATACCTACAACGTCAACAGCGAAAGCAAATGCCCCTTCACCGGTGGTATGCTCAAGAAAGGCGCTGGCAGTGGCACCCACAACCGCGACTGGTGGCCCAATCA
>DFST01000182.1:0-2090 GCA_002378975.1 Chitinophagaceae bacterium UBA3430 | reverse complement strand
CTTCGCCAACACTCCAGCCTGTCCAACCCGATGGGCGACAATTTCGACTATGCCTCCGAGTTCAAATCACTCGATCTGCAAGCCGTTAAAAAGGACATCGTAGACCTGATGATCACCTCGCAGGACTGGTGGCCGGCCGATTACGGCCACTACGGCCCCTTCTTCATCCGCATGGCCTGGCACAGCGCCGGAACCTACCGCATCGCCGATGGTCGCGGTGGCGCCGGAAACGGCACTCAACGCTTCGCTCCCCTGAATAGCTGGCCCGATAATGCCAACCTCGACAAGGCCCGCCTCCTGCTGTGGCCCATCAAACAGAAATACGGACGCAAACTCTCCTGGGCCGATCTGATGATCCTGGCAGGCAACTGCGCCCTAGAATCCATGGGATTCAAAACCTTCGGATTCGGTGGCGGACGCGCCGATGTATGGGAACCCGAAGAGGATATCTACTGGGGATCTGAAAAAGAATGGTTGGGTGACAATCGATACACCGGCGACCGCGATCTGGAAAATCCACTCGCTGCCGTACAAATGGGACTGATCTATGTAAACCCGGAAGGACCGAACGGCAATCCCGACCCCATCGCCTCTGCCCGCGACATCCGCGAAACCTTCGGTCGCATGGCCATGAACGATGAAGAAACCGTGGCGCTCATCGCCGGCGGACACACCTTCGGTAAAACACACGGTGCAGCCGATCCCAGTAAATACGTCGGACCCGAACCTGCAGGTGCCTCCATCGAAGAACAAAGCACCGGATGGAAGAACACTTTCGGAAAAGGTCACTCGGAGGATACCATCACCAGCGGACTGGAAGGTGCCTGGACGACCACCCCCACACAATGGAGCAATAATTATTTTGAAAACTTATTCGGATACGAGTGGGAGCTAACCAAGAGCCCTGCCGGTGCTCAGCAATGGAAGCCCAAGGGCGATGCCGGAGCGAACACCGTTCCCGATGCACACGTGGCGACAAAGAAACATACGCCGATCATGCTCACCACCGATATCGCGCTTCGTATGGACCCTGCCTATGAGAAGGTGTCTCGTCGTTTCTACGAGAATCCCGATCAATTCGCGGATGCTTTTGCGCGTGCTTGGTTCAAACTCACGCACCGTGATATGGGTCCGCGTAACCGTTACCTCGGTTCGGAAGTGCCTACTGAAGAATTGATCTGGCAAGACCCCATTCCGGCAGTGAATCATCCGCTCGTCGATGCCAACGACATCGCGAATCTCAAAAAATCAATCTTGTCCTCCGGACTCACCGTTTCTCAATTGGTAAGTACGGCCTGGGCTTCGGCTTCCACCTTCCGTGGTTCTGACAAACGCGGTGGCGCCAATGGAGCCCGCATTCGATTGGCTCCGCAGAAATTCTGGGAAGTGAACAACCCGGCTCAATTGTCAAAAGTGCTCGATGCCCTCGAAGGCATTCAAAAATCCT
Organism: Chitinophagaceae bacterium UBA3430; assembly: GCA_002378975.1. GTDB lineage: Bacteria > Bacteroidota > Bacteroidia > Chitinophagales > Chitinophagaceae > JJ008. The sequence continues at coordinate 643 of DFST01000182.1, read as the reverse complement.
TCAACGCTGCCGCATCGGGTGGTAAGCAAATATCGCTGGCCGATCTGATCGTACTCGGTGGTTGTGCTGCGATCGAAGAAGCCGCCCAAAAAGCCGGCCATCCGTTACAGGTTCCATTTACGCCCGGTCGCGCCGATGCTACTTCCGAGCAGACCGATGTGGAATCTTTTGCCGTGTTGGAACCCAATGCGGATGGATTCCGCAATTACGTCAAGAAAAAATATACGATCACGGCCGAAGAAATGCTGGTTGATAAAGCTCAGCTGTTGAATTTGAACGCGCCTGAAATGACTGCCCTCGTTGGCGGTATGCGTGTACTCAATGCGAACTACGACGGTTCGGCACAGGGTGTGTTCACTGCAACGCCCGGCGTACTCACCAATGATTTCTTCGTGAATTTGCTGGATTTCGGTACCACTTGGACCGCCACTTCCGCACACAACGATCAATTCGAAGGTCGCGACCGCGCTACCGGAAACGTAAAATGGACAGCTACCCGCGCTGATCTGATCTTCGGGTCGAACAGCGAACTCCGCGCACTCGCCGAAGTGTACGCTTGCGAAGACGGAAAAGGAAAGTTTATGTCGGATTTCGTGAAGGCCTGGGACAAGGTCATGAATGCAGACCGATTTTAGTTCAGCGT
>DFST01000093.1 GCA_002378975.1 Chitinophagaceae bacterium UBA3430 | reverse complement strand
GGCACTACAATGGTAGCATCACTCTCTACAATAAACTTGGGCGTATTGATATCCAGTTTGCCCCAGGTGATCTTTTCATTGGGCACCGCACCGGAATACGAACCATACGAGGTCGTCGAATCAGAGATTTGACAGAAATAACTCCAGAACGGCACATCGTGCCATTCGAGATCTTGATACATCATCGGTACCACACAGATCGGGAAATCGCCGGCGATACCGCCACCGATCTGAAAGAAACCAACCCCCTTGCCGCCCGAATTTTGACGATACCAATCGGCCAACCAAGCCATGTATTCGATCCCGTTCTTTACCGTACTCGCCTGCAACTCTCCTTTGATCACATAACTGGCGAAGATGTTACCCGTTGTACTGTCTTCCCAACCCGGAACCACGATGGGAATGTTCTTCTGCGCAGCCGCCACGATCCAGCTGTCCTTCGGATCGATCTCATAATACTGCTCCAACTCCCCACTCAACACCGTCTTGTATAAAAACTCATGCGGAAAATAGCGCTCTCCTTTTGCTTCCGCCTCCTTCCATTGCTTCACCAAATGCTTCTGCAGGCGACGAAACGCTTCCTCCTCCGGAATGCACGTATCGGTTACCCGGTTGTAATGATTCTCCAACAGATCCCACTCTTCTTGCGGAGTTAGATCGCGGTAGTTGGGAATGCGCTTGTACTTCGAATGCGCCACCAGATTCATCACATCTTCTTCCAAATTCGCACCGGTACAACTAATGATCTGCACTTTATCCTGACGGATCATCTCCGCCAAGGAAATGCCCAACTCGGCCGTACTCATGGCACCGGCTAGGGTGATCATCATTTTGCCTCCTTCGGCCAAATGCTGCTCATAGCCCTTGGCTCCATCGACCAAAGCGGCAGCATTGAAGTGACGATAATGATGTTGAATGAACTGAGAAATGGGTCCACGTTGCATATAGATCGGTTTAAACCGCCTTCCGATCCCGAATGCCCGGGAGACTTTGCGGACCCGGCAAAATTAAGGTTCACCCCGTCAATCGGATTACCTTTAAGCATGCAAATCTCCACAAGGGTTTACGCCCTGTTCATTGTTCTCTTTGCGGGCACCCAACTACAAGCGCAAAACCTCGCTTACAAAGCCGATACCACCTCCGTTTCTGTGTACCCCGGTCGACTGTATGGCACCCTTTTTCATCCCAATAATCTGGAAGAGGCACCCGTTGTACTGATCATTGCCGGATCCGGCCCCACCGACCGCGACGGCAACAGCGCGCTGCTTCCCGGAAAGAACAACTCCTTGCTTCAACTCGCCGAGGCACTCGCCCAACAAGGCATTGCCAGCCTCCGGTACGACAAACGCGGCGTTGCACAAAGCGCCAAAGCCATTCAGCGCGAAGAATCCCTGGTTTTCGAACAGAACAGCGCCGATGCCCGTGTATGGCTGCAATGGCTCTTTGAAAAAGGATATCGACGCATTTATGTAGCCGGCCACAGCGAAGGTTCGCTCGTCGCCCTACAAGTTGCCCAGCATTTCCCGCTGAGTGGACTGATCAGTCTAGCCGGAGCCGGTCGACCCATCCAAGAAGTACTTCGTGAACAACTTTCCAATCTGCCCGCAAACCTCAAGAATACCGCAAATGAATACCTCGATAGCTTATCGGCCGGCAAACGCATTGCGCAACCTGCCCTGCCCCTATTGTCCTTGTTCCGCCCCTCCGTGCAAGGATACATGATCAGCTGGATGCAACTCGATCCCGCGAAACTGATCGCTTCATTGACCATCCCTTCGCTGATCTTACAAGGCGACAAAGACCTGCAAGTGCAAGTAATCGATGCGGAACGACTCGCCATTGCCTCCCCAAAAGCCAATCTCCATGTCATTCCAACCATGAATCACATATTCAAAGCCGTGGTCAGCGATAACCCACAAGAAAACCTGTCGACCTACAGCGATCCATCTAAACCGGTAATGCCCGCACTGATCCAATACCTCGTAGCCTTCATTCGTTGAGCTGATTTAACTTTGAACCATGAAATGCCTGCTTCCTCTCTGGTCACTTTGTTTGGTATTGACGGCTTGTCAAAACAATCCCACTCCTTCACGTAGCCAATCCACTTCAATCCCTTCGAAACAATCCCCGATCGTACAAAATCCCTACGCACCCGTCGACGTATCGCCCATTGACATCGCTTACTTCCCTGCCGATTACCCCAAACGAAGTGGAGCAGAAAAAGAATCCGAACCCAGCGCCCGCATTATATACAGCCGACCGCATCTGCAAGGCCGACATATTTTTCATGAACTCGTTCCAGCCTCACAACCCTGGCGACTCGGCGCCAATGAGGCTAGCGAACTCGAATTATTTCAACCGGCTACGATTCAAGGTCGACGCATCGACGCCGGACGATATACGCTTTACGCCATTCCCGAGACGAAACAATGGACCATCGTCTTCAATAAACAAGTGTACAACTGGGGACTTGACATCGATCCCAAACAAGACGTAGCGCGATTCATCCTGCCCGTTGAAAAACCCGAGGCCCAACTCGAGTATTTTACCATGATCTTCTTAGGCAAAGAGAAAGAAGCCAGTTTATTGATCGGATGGGACAATAGCCTCGTCAAACTTCCCCTGCGTTTCGATCGATAGCCGATCGAATTACAGATATTTACTCCATGTGCGGCATCGCCGGAATACTCAGCCCCAATCCCCAGCAATATGCGCTGCCCGATCTGCAACGCATGACCGACGCGCTGGCACATCGAGGCCCGGATGGCTGCGACCACTGGCAATCAACCGACGGCACCGTATTGCTCGGACATCGCCGTCTTAAAATCCTTGACCTCTCCGACCAAGCCAAACAACCCCTACACTACCAAGACCGATACACCATCGTTCACAACGGCGAGATCTACAACTACCTCGAACTCCGTGAAACACTGAGTAAATCTGGATACGTCTTTCGAACCAACGGCGATACCGAAGTGATCGCGGCCGCCTTCGCACATTGGGGATCCGCCTGCGTCGAACAGTTCGACGGCATGTTCGCCTTCGCCATCTGGGATGAGCAACAACAATCCCTCTTCGCCGCCCGCGATCGCTTCGGGGAAAAACCATTTTATTATACGCTGCAAGAACAAACCTTGGTCTTTGCCTCCGAGATCAAAGCTTTTTGGGCACTCGGCATTCGCAAACAAGTCGACTCGAACATGGCCTTCAACTACCTCACCCTCGGCTACGTCGACGATCCGCATCAGCCTCACCGAACCTTCTTTCAACAAATACACAAACTACCCGCCGCCCATCGACTTCAGTATTCGGCCATTTATCGAACAGCGACCCTAGAGCGCTACTGGGACCTCAATGTTTTTTCCGTCCGCGAAAAGATCAGCGAAGCAGAAGCTCAACTTCAATTTCGTGAACTACTTCGGCGTTCCGTACAACATCGTCTTCGTAGCGATGTGCCCATCGGTTGCAGCCTCAGCGGTGGACTCGATAGCAGCAGCCTCGCCAGCCTGATGAGCGAACAAGGCAACTTCCCCCTCTCCACCTTCACCGCCATCTTTCCCGGATTTGAACGCAACGAAGAAGAGGCCGCAAAATCCATGGCGAATCAAATCAACGCCCAAGCACATACCATCCGCATCGAAGAAGCCGAGTGGCTCTCCCTCGGACTTGAATGCCTGCAACAACAAGACGAACCCGTTGCCTCCTCCAGCGCCTTCGCGCAATTCGCTGTTTATCGATCCATTGCCCAAGCAGGATTCAAGGTGGTGATTGACGGACAAGGTGCCGATGAAACACTCGCCGGCTACGAACGCTACTACCCCTGGTATTGGCAAGAACTATATCGAAATCGAAATCTCGCAAAGTCGCAAGAACCGGTATTCACCCAAGCGCTGGGTACAAACGTTTCCTTCGATTGGAAACAAAAACTTGCAGCCTTCTTGCCCGATCTGGCCGCTCAACAACGCAAACGCGAATACCAGCGCAGCGCCATTCGCAATCACGAACTCGATCAACAATTTCGAACTGAACAGATAAAACACTTGAATCATGCGATGCCGGAACATACCGGACTGAACGGCGCGCTCTACTTCAATACCTGTACACACGGATTGGAAGAACTACTTCGCTACGCCGACCGAAATGCCATGCGATTCGGCTTGGAAGTGCGATTGCCCTTCCTCTCCCACGAATTGGTCGAATTCGCATTCAGTTTACCCGCCCACTTCAAGATTCGGAAAGGATGGCGCAAATGGATCTTGCGTCAATCCATGGAAAATCGCCTGCCGCGTACCATCGCCTGGAATCCGCAAAAGATTGGATACGAAACCCCGCAGGCGCGCTGGATGCAACGACCCGATTTTCAAGCCGTCGTTCGATCTGCTCGAGAAACATTGATCCAACAAAACATCCTCGATGCGCGCGTACGCGAGCTGCCGATCCGGGCACAGGGGGCCTACGAACCCGATCCAAAAGATTGGCGGTATTTGTCGCTGGCTCCGCTCTTTGGCTGATTAATGCTCATCTTTGTTCACACAATACAACAGTATGAAACCTGCTACTCAGTTCATCCATGCCGGCGCTCACCCGGATCCCACCACCGGCGCGATCATGACCCCGATCTTTCAAACCTCCACCTACGTGCAGGAAGCACCGGCTACGCACAAAGGATATGAATACGCCCGGAGTCAGAACCCGACGCGTACGGCACTGGAAGAAGCATTGGCCATCATCGAACACGGAAAATTCGGATTGGCCTTCAGCAGCGGCGTAGCAGCTACCGATGCGGTGATCAAACTCTTGAATCCCGGCGATGAAGTAATCTGCGCCAACGATATGTATGGCGGCACCTATCGTCTCTTCACCAAAGTATTTGAACGCTTTGGCATCGTTTTCAAACCAGTCGATACGACAAATGCCGAGCATGTTGCAGCAACCATTACAGCCAATACCAAATTGGTTTGGCTGGAAACACCGACCAATCCGCTGATGAACATCACCGACATCCAAGCGGTAGCGGCCATCACCAAAAAACACAACCTGATTCTGGTCGTCGACAATACGTTCGCATCGCCGGCCTTACAAAATCCGCTGGATCTCGGCGCCGACATCGTCATGCACTCCGCTACGAAATACCTGGGCGGACACAGCGATGTGATTCAAGGCGCGCTCGTGATGAACAGTGCCGAACTCCGCGAGAAGCTATACTTCATTCAAAAAAGTTGTGGGGCCGTGCCCGGTCCGATGGACTGCTTTCTCGTCCTGCGCGGCATCAAAACCTTGGGCGTTCGAATGAAAGCCCATTGCGAGAATGGAGCCATCATCGCGCATTGGTTGCGCAACCATCCGAAAGTAGCTAAGGTGTATTGGCCTGGCTTTGAAGATCATCCGGGTCATGCCGCCGCAAAAAAACAAATGCGCGACTTCGGCGGCATGATCTCCTTCGAGTTGAAAAACGACAGCGTAGACGAAGTAAAACGCGTACTCTCCAAAACACATCTGTTCTCCTTGGCAGAAAGTTTGGGAGGTGTAGAGTCGTTGATCAATCATCCGGCCAGCATGACGCACGCTTCCATTCCCCGGGAAGAGCGATTGAAGAATGGCTTGCGCGACTCTTTGATCCGCCTCAGTGTGGGCATTGAAGACGCCGAAGACCTCATTCACGATCTGGATCAAGCGATCGGATAATGCAAGAACACGTTCAGGCATTGCTGGATCAAAAAGTCCGGCAATACAACCGAGCGGATTTCATTCCGAACGACCCAATCGCCATTCCGCATCGATTTACCCAACAGGCCGACATCGAGATCGCCGGTTTCTTCGCGGCCATCTTTGCTTGGGGCAACCGGACCACCATTCTGAATAAATCGAGTGAACTATTACAATTGATGGATCAGGCACCCCATCAATTCATCACCCAACACCGGGAAAAGAACCTGAAAAAATTCCTGGCTTTCAAACACCGAACTTTTCAATCCACTGACCTGCTTTACTTCATCCATTTCTTGCGTCATCATTATCGAACGCATAGCTCATTGGAATCGGCCTTCGACCTGGACGCATCCAATATGGAATCCCGACTGATCGCTTTTCACGATTATTTCTTCTCACTTCCAGATGCACCCGAACGTACGCGCAAACACGTAGCCAGTCCACTGCGCGGCTCCACCTGCAAACGACTGAACATGTTTTTGCGGTGGATGGTGCGTAGGGACAAGATGGGAGTCGACTTTGGGATCTGGAAAACCATCAAGCCATCCGAGCTGATCTGCCCGGTAGACGTACACGTGTCGAGAGTTGCTCGTAAATTGGGATTGATCGAGCGAAAACAAACCGATTGGGGCACGGCGATCGAACTGACGGAGGCACTTCGTTCTTTCGATCGGAAAGACCCGGTCAAATATGATTTCGCTTTATTCAGCTTGGGGGTGAATGAAAAATTCTAATATGCAAGATCCGATCCGCGAGCAAATCCAAAAAACAGTAGGCTTCGATCTACCCGAATTGAATTGGAAGATCCGTCTGATTGATGAGATCCGATACCTACTGGAAAATGATTTCCATAAACTCGTTTCGATCCTGTACCGAATGGATGTGCCGGAAGGGAAGCTGCGTGGACTGCTGCAAGAGAACCCCGACCAAGATGCGGCGGAGCTCATTGCAGCGCTCATGCTCGAACGAGCTGCACAGCGACAAAAGACAAAAGAAGATTACGGCCGGCAAAACACCGAAAACGATACGGAAGAACGCTGGTGATCAAGACTTCTTCTCAAACATTAGCTCCTTCGCCTTGTTCGGATCCTCTTTCTCCTTGAGATCGAACATGGTGCCGAAAACCAGATCCCACAACGTAGAGCTCACCCCAAATCCATTGTGCTCATTCTTGTAATGATGCAGATGATGGTTGCGCCAAAGCGGCTTCATCCATTTGAACGGCGGGTTCCAAGCATGGATCGCATAATGCATTGTGCCGTACATCAAATAGCCCAAAATAAAACCGGGAAAGAACATGAACACCTGATTACCCAGTGGCCAATACATCAAAAAAAACAGGGTCGTGGAAATGAGCAGACTGGGTAGTGGTGGCATGAACAAACGCTGCCGATCACGCGGATAGTGATGGTGATTGCCATGCAAGGTGTAAACAAACTTGGTGGCCCGCGGTGTTTGAGGAACCCAATGAAACAAGAATCGGTGTGCGATGTATTCAAAAAAACTCCAGAATAACATGCCGCCAAAGAAGGTAGCGACGATGCGACCATTGGAATAGCCATAATCCGCTCCGGCCAGATAAAGCATATAAACCATGATGGGGATGTACATGCCCCAAATGACCAGCGGATGCGTTTTGGTCAGCATTTCTAGAAAATCATTCTGAAATAAACGCGCCTGCCCTTTATTGTGGATTTTTTCGAATTGCATGGTGCGAAGATATCAAAAAGACGATTTTTGCGCAGGCTATCGGTTCTGATTCCGGTTACCTTTAACGTCGAATATGAAACTGATCACCTACCGCAACGAGGAGCATGAACAACTGGGGGCCCTGATCGAGGGACAGGTCTATGCCATGGACCAACTCCACCCGGAATTACCCAACAGCATGAACCTGTTCCTGAACTACTGGGACGATTACCTGCCCATTGCTCAGGCTGCCGAGCGCTCCATCCGGGAGGGAAATCGGCTCACCGGATCCGGAAAACAGCTGGAATCGGTTGACCTGCTGGCCCCCGTCCCCTTTCCCTCCAGCTGCCGCGATGGGTATGCCTTTCGCCAGCACGTGGCGGCCGCCCGGCGCAACCGGAAAGTCGACATGATCCCCGAATTCGATCAATACCCGATCTTCTATTTTACGAACCATCACAGCATCACCGGTCCCGGACTCATCACCTGCATGCCCGATCATTTCGAAAAGCTGGACTTTGAACTGGAAGCCGCCATCGTCATTGCTCAGCATGGCCGCAACATCCGGGCCGAAGAGGCCGATAGCTATATCGGCGGACTCATGATCATGAACGACTGGAGCGCCCGTCGATTGCAAATGGAAGAGATGCTATTAAATCTGGGTCCCGCCAAAGGAAAAGACTTCAGCACCACCTTGGGACCCTGGCTCGTGACCCTCGACGAATTGGAGAATTTCGAGATCCCCGCCAAAGAAGGACACATCGGAAAATCCTGGAACCTGCCCATGAAATGCTGGGTGAACGGAAAGCAAGTGAGCGAAGGAAATCTGGGCGATATGGATTGGACCTTTGCTGAGATCATCGAACGCGCCTCCTACGGAGTGGATCTATACCCCGGGGATGTGATCGGCAGCGGCACCGTGGGAACAGGCTGTTTTTTGGAACTCAATGGTACCGGGAAACTCAACGACCCGAATTATATAGAACAATGGATCCAGCCCAATGATGTAGTGGAAATGGAAATCGGACAATTGGGTCGACTGCACAATACCGTGATCGCGGAAGAAACCGATTGGAGTATTTTGAAACGTAAGAAAAACGGAACGGCATGATCCTGGATCTCGCCACCCTTTCGCCCGCCGAAAAACAAAACTGGCTGCAACATGTGGTTGCACCCCGGCCAATTGCCTTGGCATCCACCATTGATGCAGACGGACACGTCAACTTAAGCCCATTCAGTTTTTTCAATTTATTCTCCTCGAACCCTCCGATCGTTATTTTCTCGCCGGCCCGTCGGGTGCGCGACAATTCCATCAAGCATACGCTCGAAAATGTACAAGCCGTTCCGGAAGTGGTGATCCATCTGGTTACCCGCGAAATGGTGCAACAACAATCGCTGGCCAGTTGCGAGTTTCCGTCGGACGTGAATGAATTCACCAAAGCCGGATTCACCGAGGAAAAAGCCACCCGCGTTCGTCCGCCTATGGTAAAAGAAGCTCCCGTGAAGCTGGAATGCCGCGTGGTGGAGATCAAACCCCTGGGCGATCAGGGAGGAGCCGGCAACTTAGTGATCTGCGAAGTACTTTGTATCCACATCGATGAAAAACTGTTGGATGAAAACGGCAAACCGGATCAACGGAAAATATTGCCGGTTGCCCGCCTAGGCGGACATTGGTACACAGAAGTAAACGAACAAAGCTTATTCGAAGTGGAGAAGCCCAATATTAAATTGGGTATGGGATTTGATGCGTTGCCTGCCTCGATCCGAAACAGTTTGATTCTGACGGGCAATCAATTGGCCCAACTGGCCAACCTGGCATCGATCCCGGACATCGATCCGACCTACGACGATGCACACGTACGACAGATCATTCAATACTATTCGATTAACCCCGAGGAAATGGAACGGGAATTGCATCAACATGCCGCCCGACTGCTCGATGGAAACAAAGTTGATGAGGCCTGGCAAGTATTGCTGGCCGGCGCCTGATCAATTACCGCCGAACACCTTCTTAAGCATGTCTGTTCCCCGTGCAGCCGGATTAGAGCGAATGTTGGCCTCTTCTTTTGAGATCTGATCAAAAAGTGCATCCACCGACTTGCCCACTACATAAGCGGTAAGATCCGGGTTTGCTTTCTTCATCGTAGTAGGCAAATTATTGTATGTATTCACCAAGTCGGTATAGTATTTGGTGGCCGATGTACTATCCAATGAGCTTTTAACAGCGGGGGTAAACGCTTCGATCAACGATTGTTGTGTTTTGTTTCGAAAGAATTGGGTGATGGCGTTGTTTCCTCCTTTTAGCAGTCCCAATGCATCGGTAAGCGTGATCTCGCGAATGGCCTTCCCAAAAATCGGGGCCGCCGAACCGACCGCTTTCTCCGCGCCTCGGTTGATTGACAAGATGGCGTTATCTACCTGTGCACCCATACCGATCTTACGCAAGGTGGTCTCGATCTTTTGCGCATCGGGGGGCAACAGAACCTTATAAGCAGTCTTAAAGAACCCATCGCTCTTGTTCAAATTCAAAACCGCCGTGGTCAGGCCTTTGGACAGTGCCTCTTTGATGCCCGTGGAAGCATCCCCTTGGGAGAGTCCGGCCAGGTTCAATTGGGCAGAACTGGTGCCCGAAATCAATAGCAACCCGAAAAGAAGAATAGGAAAAAGGCGCATAAAAAATCATTTAGAACCACAATCTATTGGCTAATTATCAAATACTTGCATGGTTTTCATGGGGTTATGGAAACTTTCACAACCGACCCACTCCCCAACCCCCACCGAACCACACAACCCTCAATAAATCAGGGGCTTCGGGGCTCAAAAACCCGTAAAAACTTTATCTTAGCGCAAATTCCGACCCGTTTTGGATGGGACGGCGCCCTAACCGAAAAGCGTTACGAGTAGGTGAACCAAAAAGACTGTTATGAAAAGAATGCTCGCTTTGGCAGCCCTAGTTTTTAGCCTGCCCGTGATCATGAATGCACAAACCACTCAAGTCGGATTTACTGCCGGCATTACCTCTTCCGATATGTACGGTAAGGTAGGTGGAAACAAAGTAGGAGGCGATAAGCGTAACGGATATGGCTTCGGCTTGTTCCTCAATGCCCCCATCAAGAAAACTTCGATCAGCTTCGCGCCAAGCCTGAACTATGTTCAGAAAGGAAATACGCAGCTGAAAAATAACAACGTAGACAACTGGACAGCACTGCGTTATGCAGAACTGCAGGCCAATTTCGTTTACAACACGAATGGCCCCAAAGGAAACAACTTCTTCATCGGCGGTGGTCCTTTCGGTGGTGTCAACTTGCCTTCTGCATTTGTTACCAAGTCGATTGTTCGTGATCCGACCAAACCAGACTACTGGCTGCGTTCTGAAAGCAACGTAAACATTGGCAATGAAGCCAACTCTCATTTCCGCTTTGGCGATTATGGAGTTAATATGATTATGGGCTATCGCATGAAATGTGGATGGGGCTTGGCCTTCAACTACAGCGCCGGTCTGCGCAACCTGAAGCCAATGGCTACTGGCGATGACTACATCAACAACCACGTGATGGGATTGCAACTCAGCTACCTCGTCAAGAATAAATAATTCGATCCACCCGATCGAAGCGAAAGCCTCCTTCGGGAGGCTTTTCTTTTGCAACCCACCTGACCATTACCTTTGCGACTGCTAAAAATACTATGAGCCAACACACGTTATCCGAACAAGAACAACTACGCCGCGAGAAACTCGCCGAACTGATCATGCTGGGCATCGAGCCCTACCCGGCCCCGCTGTTTCCGGTGAATGCCTACTCCACTTCCATCAAAGATTCTTTCACCGAAGCCACCAAAGAACAATTTCAAGAAGTCTGTCTGGCCGGAAGGATCATGAGCGTCCGTGACATGGGCAAGGCCAACTTCGCCGTCATCCAAGATGCGGAAGGCCGCATTCAACTTTACATCAAACGCGATGACATCTGCCCCGGTGAAGACAAAACCCTCTACGACATCGTCTGGAAAAAACTCACTGACATCGGCGACATCATCGGCATTAAAGGATACGTCTTCACGACCAAAACGGGCGAAACCTCGGTACATGTTCGCGAACTCACCCTGCTTAGCAAAGCCCTCCGTCCACTGCCCATTGTAAAAGAAGCAGACGGACAAACCTTCGATGCCGTCACCGATCCCGAATTCAAATACCGCCAACGCTACGCCGACCTGATCATCAACCCCACCGTAAAGGATACCTTCCTCAAGCGGACCAAAATGATCAATGCCATCCGTACATTCCTCAATGAACAAGGTGCGCTAGAAGTAGATACACCCGTACTTCAATCCATTCCTGGAGGAGCCTCTGCCCGCCCGTTCATCACCCACCACAATGCCCTCGATATTCCGCTCTACCTGCGCATCGCCAATGAGCTGTATCTGAAGCGTCTCATCGTAGGCGGATTCGACTGGGTCTATGAATTCAGCCGCAACTTCCGCAATGAGGG
>DFST01000021.1 GCA_002378975.1 Chitinophagaceae bacterium UBA3430 | reverse complement strand
TCGTGATATTTCTTGATCAGCTCCTTGTCGATTCGGGGGTATTTCCCATACATCCCCTCGATGAATCCCAGCGAGGTTAATTTGATGAGATTTTTATAGCCCTGTTCGTTTTTGGCGAGTAGGATCTGATGAAAGCGTTTGTCTTTTTGGTCTTTGGTATATGTTTTTTGCAAGCGCGTTTCCGAAACGTAGAATTCGCAGCCCACAATCGGTTTTACTTTGAGGTTGCCGTTGGCGTCCTTGTGCTTGTGGGCTTCGGCAACGAATTCGAATACGCCGAACATGTTGCCGTGGTCGCTGATGGCAAGCGCGGGCATGCCGTCGTCGATCGCTTTTTTAAATAAGCTTTGGATCGGTGCGGCGCCATCCAGCAACGAGAATTGTGTGTGTACGTGGAGGTGAGAGAATTTCATTGCTTAGTTGCTACTTCGGACTTTTTCGAGAACGTGAAAATGCTGATATCGCCGGTGGTATAGCTGCAAACCCAAGCTTCGAGTAATTGATTGTTTTCAAAGAGATCAACCCCTACCGGATGGCCGGTACAGGGAAGTGAGGCGACGCGTTCGAAACGATCGGCATGGATGCGATACACCTCCAATCGGTCACTGCTGTATCCGGTTACAAACACGAATGATTGGTTTTTCGACAACGCAATGGTTCGAGGTTGAGCAGCCGTCTGAATGGAGAATAGGGTCTTGCCGGAATCCGGATCGATGCACGCCAATCGGGCTTGTGCATTGAATGAGATCAACAGATGCCCGGCCGAATCTTGCAAAATATGTCGGGGACTACCTCCAATGGGCAACAGGGTGTCCAGGGTCCAACTCCGCTCATCGATCACGGCCAAGCTTGTTCCACCCATGATGGCGACAAAGGTTTTCTTGCGCTTGGGATCGGAGACCATGCCACGGGGAATTGCGGGCATCTTGATGTTGTGACTGAATTTTGCGTAGGGCGATCCGAGTGCTTGTAGATTCAAGACGCTGACCGATAACCCATGCCAATTGCTGACGAGCAGTGTTCGTTCGTCGGCGGTGGAGGTGATGACTTTAGGAGTAGATCCGGTTTGGATCAACGGAACGGAGATGTTGGTGATATCTCCTTTTGCACCGATCACGCGCAATCGCTTTGGCTTTCCACCTTGGCCAGTGTTTTGTTCGATCGAATCCAAGCGGATGGGAACAATGCCCGCTGCGTTGTGTAAGGAGACCCAGAGTAGTTTGTCTTGCTGCGTTAGCCAGGCCTCTACCGGCTTTTCTTGCCAGGAGGGGATAGCTCGGTGTGCGGCATAATCCCACCCCGTTCCCTTGGTGGGTTCGAACTTGAATTGCCGGACAAGCTTGCGCGTGGAGCGGTCGAACTCCGATATGCTCATCGCCTCCAAATTCATGGCATAGAGCCGAGTTCTATCTTGGTTGAAGATGACCGATTTGGTGCCGGAGCCCGCTACGATTCGTTCCTGTTTTTGGAACGTCAATCCGCTGTAAGACGCCCATGCAGGTAAAGTATCCATACTTTTTGCAGGGGCGGGAATGGGCGGAACGGAATGTGTTTGACTTTCACAACCGATCGAAATCAACCCGGGCAAGGCCCAAACCAGTAGAAAACGGAAGCCACTCATAGAGATCAATGTTACGCAAAATCCGGGTGCTAGAAGGCCTTCATTATTTCAAATGTTCACAATTCGTTAGCAATTATCAAACAGTTGTTTTTTAGGCACTTACATCGAGTCGGTTCAAATAAAAGTCGGACCTCGTTTTGGGGTGGAGGGGATTGGTTTATTTGATCTATTTTTGCCTGACTTTTTTGCCAGGATACCGATCCTACCCAAATCACGCATGTACCGCTACTTATTAATACTTTCCTTGGGGTCATTGACCAGCTGTGCCGTTCTCAAAAAGGGGGGTGGCAGTACGGCATCGACGGGTACATCGATTGCGCAAGCCTACCAAAATCAGCCCAAACGTTTTATCGACGACATATCCGTAACCCCGCCTCAAACCCGGGTGACCTTCATCGCACAAAGCGATGGAATCGCTTCATCGGGACGGGGTCCTGTTGCAAACACCAACAATGCCGAGTTCAGTGCCATCACCCGATCAACAGGGTCCGGTAGAACTTTATCGTTAGAGGGACTGTCCGAGCTTCATTATAAATACGCCGTTTTGTTGGAGGAGGAGGTAGAGTCCTTGCCCAACTTGGCTTTGCTGCGTGCAGCCGATGAGTGGTATGGCACTCCGTATCGATATGGAGGAAATGGACGCACCGGAATCGATTGTTCGGCTTTCACCATGGCCGTATATCTGGCCGCCTACGGTGTGCAGTTGCCTCGTGTTTCTCGCGACCAGTATAAATTATGCCGGAAGATCTCAACAACGGAATTGAATGCCGGTGATCTGTTGTTCTTTCGAACCACTGGCCGGGGCGTTTCGCATGTTGGAATCTATCTGGGAAATAATAAGTTTATTCACGCCTCTACCTCAAATGGCGTAACCGTCAGCGATATGTATGAGCCTTATTTCTTGAAACGCTTTGTAGGGGCTGGCCGACTTTCCGAAGACAACCGTAGTTAAGCCAACGGTTCAATTCTCCCGCTTTCCGTTAATCTTTTTCCATAGCGTCTCCCAGACCGGCTGTAGGTCAGGGGATAATTTCAATCGATATACGCTGATCGAGTAAAATCCGACGAAAAGGATACTTTGTATAAGCAAGGCTGTCCATCCGGAAAGTCCATCGGTCATCAATCTACTGGCGGCATAGCTGATCACACCGATCACCAAGACCCATACACTGTTCCACTGAAACGGGAAAAGCGAGAAGTTTTTCCAGAGAAAAACGATGCGGATCAGGTTGTATGAACTGATGGCGATCAATTGGGCCAGTGCCGTTCCCTGAATGCCATATGACTTGGTCAAGAAATAACTGCTGGGCAGGGTAATCAACAACAACAACACACCGCTGATCAATTCAAAACGCCAGCGGGTGGAGGTTTGGATGATCTGGGTGTTGAGTCCGGTGCCCATATCCACCAACCGGGCTGTGCCCAATATCAAGATCACCGGGAAGGCCGCTTGATACGAGGATTGCAATCCTACTGCGTCGATGCCTTCTTGAAAATCCAGGGCAAACAAAGCGAGGAGCCCCGTCGCAAAGATCAACTGATTGATGGACGATCGTTGGTAGATGCGTTGGATCTCGGTCAGGTTTTTTTCTTTCCAGGCCTTGGCAAGGGGAGGGATGGAGGCACTGACCAATCCACGCTGTGGTGCCTGGATCACGGCCGCCATGTTCTGTGCCAGCGAGTAGATCGCCAGTTGCGCCAATGCTCCTTGCAGCAACGAGGAGATGACCAAGGAGTCGAACACCAGTGCCAACTGAAGAATGGCCATTCCGGCAAATACAAACAAGCAAAGACTCAGGATGATCTTTTTCATTCGCTTGGTAAGCGGGCTGATCCGAAAACAGAAATGAATCTTGCCGGTAACCAACAGATGGGTCATCAACAAGGCAGCAATGAATAGATAACTCAGGGAAAATGCTTGAACGAAAACAGGAAATTCGATCCATCCAGATCCGTAAGCGATGATCAGGACTGTTATGTATAGGCGCCAGATGAATTCTTTCAGCAGGTTGGTCAAGACCGATCGTTGATGATTCCAGGCCCAAGCTTCCAGCAAGGCAAACAGGGTCATGCCCAATCCCAACGGGAACAACCATCCATAATAGGTGACCAGATCCGGGGCGTTGGTTCCGTATTTACGAATCACCAGGTCTTTGCCTAGCCAACCGAATAGGGCGATCAAGACGAAGCCGGTGAGGCTGACCAATAAAGCCAGCGAAAATTGTTCGTTTTGTTTTTCCGGGCGGTGCGCTTGATAATAGGGGAAGAACTTATTGAGATAGGCCGGCATGCCGAGTCCGGAAAACGCCATCATCATTAGAGCTACTGCGATGAAGGCATTGTACAGGCCAAATTGTTCTTTTTGGAAAATACCTTCTTTGGTGAACAGGTATACGTTCAGTAAGCCGACGGCGAATCCGACGTAAATCACAGCAGATGAGATCAAACTTTGTCGGCGGATACCACTCATGGATCGGAATGCATTATTGAATGTACAGATTCGCGTTGATTGTTCCGCGTTTCAGCTGCGGGTCAATGACTGTCCAGTTGGTCGATATCGTAGTGCGGTTCTTTGTTTCCGGATCGATCACTGCCATGAAAAAGGTGGGCAAGCAGTTTGTCCAGCGGCATTCCGTTTTTCCATTCGCCTCTCTGAATTCCAGTTTGGGGATCTGGGTGGTGCGGAGGTATTGATCGAAGATTGGTTGTAGTTCGAGTCCGGACTGTTTGATCCAGTATTGTTCCACATCCTGGCTGGTGGTTGGAGTCAGGGCGAAATCTCGATTCATGCCTCGCAAGATCTGTCGGAAAAGAGAATCGTTGTTCATGAGCGCACGAATGGTATGGATGAGGTTGGCGCCTTTGTTGTATATGTCGCCGCTGCCTTCTTCATTTACGTCGTAATGGCCGATCATCGGCCGGTCGTTTCGAATGGAGCGACGCAGTCCTTGCAGATAAGCATCGGCTGCTTTTTTCCCGTAATGGTATTCAGTGAAAAGTACTTCTGAATACATCGTGAAACCTTCGTGCACCCACATGTCGGCAATGTCTCGGGTGGTGATGTTGTTGGCGAACCATTCGTGACCACTTTCGTGGATGATGATGTAATCCCATCCCAATCCCCAGCCGCTACCGGAAAGGTCTCTGCCCATGTACCCGTTCTTGAATTGATTGCCATAGGCAATGGCCGATTGATGTTCCATGCCCAGGTGCGGTGATTGAACCAGTTTGAATCCGTCTTTGTAAAAGGGATAGGGGCCGAACCAATATTCGAAGGCGCGCAGCATGCGTTTTACATCTCGATCAAATTGCGGTTTGGCTTTTTCCAGGTCTTCGCTCAATACCCAGTAATCCAAGTCCAATTGTTTATTTCCTTCACCCATTAAGGTGTCGCTGTAGTGACTATAATGACCGATGTAGGGAACGATGTTGTAATTGTTAATTGGAGAGGAGACCGACCAGCTCCATTTTTGCTTATTCGGAACGATGGGTGTTTTCGAGAGCAATCGCCCGTTGGCTACGGCACTGAGCGAATCGGGAACGACGATGTTCAGTTTGGCCCCTCGGTCGGGTTCATCGCTTTGATGGTCTTTGCACGGATACCAGACACTGGCTCCCAATCCTTGGCAAGCGACCGACATCCAGGGGTTTCCGGATTTATCTTTTTTAAAGATCCAGCCTCCATCCCAAGGCGGATTAACGGCCACGCGCGGTTTTCCGCTGAAATCAATTTCCAGAATCAGGGGTGATTTTAGCGGTGAAGTGAAAAGCCCCCGTATTTTTTTTACATCCACCCAGTATACGTTTCCTTCCCGCTCGACCGGTAGGCTAACCCTACCCAAACGAACCTGATCGATCTGCATGGGTGCTTGCAGATCGATCTGCATTCGATCGGTGATCGGTTTACCCGTTGTTTTGAACTCAATTCGGTTTCTCCCCTTGACCGTTCGTTCAGTAAAATCAGGCTCGAAACTCAACTCATAGTGCAAAACGTTCCACCAGGCCCGGTGTGGGCCGATGGATCCTCGCAGGGTGTCTGCACGCGTGTAGTTGGCTTCTGACGACTGTGCCAGTAGGCTATCCAGAGAGAGGAAAAGGAGCAGAGGTAGGAAGGAACTGCGAATGAACATGAATGGGAGTGGTTGATTCGCTAATTTAGCCCGAAGGGAGCTACCGATGCGTTTAAGCCATCACAATTTTCTATTCTGTCTGTTGATCTGGACAGGCTGTCGGTCGTCGGTCGACACCGATGCCACCTATTTTCGGTACAACGAGACGGCCGGACTCTCGAGTTTGGATCCTGCCTTTGCAAAAAGTCAGGCTGTTATTTGGGCTTCGCATCAATTGTACAATACGCTGGTTGAAGTGGATTCTGTTGGAAGATTGGTTCCTTCGGTAGCTCGATCTTGGGAGATCAGTGCCGATCGGCGCACCTATATTTTTCATTTACGCACCGATGTGTTTTTTCATGATGATCCGGTATTTCCCGGAGGCGTGGGTAGGCGATCCGTTGCCTCCGATTGGATGTATTCTTTTCACCGATTGTTGGATGCGCAGGTGGCCAGTCCGGGTAGTTGGGTATTTCGCGACAAGGTCGATTCACTAAAGCCATTTGAAGTGGTCGATGATTCTACCTTTCAACTGAATTTATCCAAGCCGTATCATCCGATTTTGGGCATATTGTCTATGAAGTACTGCTCGGTGGTTGCGCCGGAAGCGGTAAAAAAATATGGAATGGATTTTCGCCGTCATCCGGTTGGCACCGGGCCTTTTCAACTAACGGCTTGGGCCGAAGGGCAGACGCTGATCCTTCGGAAAAACGACCATTATTGGGAGCGGGATCTGCGTGGTGAGCGGTTGCCGTATCTGCCTGGACTGCGGGTCAGTTTTTACGACAGCAAGGCCACGGAGTTTTTATTGTTTCGACAAGGGCAGCTGGATTTTATCAATGATCTGGACGCTTCATTCAAAGATGAAGTGTTGTTGAAATCGGGGGCACTCAAATCGATCTGGCAAAATAAGATTGTCTTACAAACCCATCCCTATTTAAATACCGAGTATCTCGGCATACAGATGGATTCGACCCAATTTTCCTCAGCCGATCCCTTGCGGTTGCGCCAGGTTCGTCAAGCCATCAATTGTGGGTTCGATCGACGAAAGATGATTCTGTATCTGCGCAATTCGCTGAGCACACCGGCGGAGTCGGGGTTTGTGCCGGAGGGGTTGCCTTCCTTTGATTCTTCAAAAGTTCGGGGATATCGATACGATCCGGAACGAGCGATGCAGTTGTTGGCGGATGCTGGTTTTCCGGGGGGACGAGGACTAAGTCCGATCCAGTTGCAGACCATTCCGATCTATGCGGAGATGGCCAATTTCATTGCCCGTCAGTTGGGTGAGATCGGCATACCCGTGCAAGTGGACGTGATTCAGAAATCATTGTTGTTGGACTTGACCGCCAAAGGGAAGTCGCCTTTCTTTCGGGCTTGCTGGATCGCGGATTATCCGGAAGCAGAGAATTATCTGTCCGTTTTTTATTCTAAAAATCCCGCGCCTCCCAATTATACGCGGTTCAATAACGCGGCCTTTGACAGGGTGTTCGAGCAAGCCATTCAGGAAGTGAACGACAGCGTTCGGTATCGGCTGTATCAGGAAGCAGATCGGATTATTGTGGAGGAATCACCGGTGATTCCTCTTTGGTACGACCGGGTGATTCGATTGGTGCAGCCTTCTGTGGAAGGTTTTCAGCCGACCGCTCAAAACCAATTGGAGCTTCGGCGGACGCGAAAAAATTGATCAGTCTTTTTTCAGTTTATCCTTAAATACCTTTCGGAACTTTTCTAATTTAGGACGGATCACCAATTGGCAATACGGGTTGCTATCGCCGTTCAACTCATAATATTGTTGGTGGTAATTCTCGGCGGGATAAAAGATGCTGAATGGGGCGATCTCGGTGACGATGGCTCGGTCAAAGGCACCGCTTTGGTTCAGCGCTTCTTTCAATTTCAAAGCCGTTTCGCGTTGCTCTTCGGTGTGATAAAAAATGCCACTTCGGTATTGGGTGCCGACGTCATTGCCTTGACGGTTGAGGGTGGTGGGATCGTGGGTTTCCCAGAACACTTCCAACAATTCCTCAAAACGGATCTTGGAGGGGTCGTATACAATTTGTAAGCACTCGGCATGACCGGTTTCGCCGCTACAAACTTCTTTGTAGGTGGGGTTTTTAACTTTTCCGCCCGTATATCCGGAGGTCACTTGAATGACGCCTTCCAATGAAGTGAATACGGCCTCGGTACACCAGAAGCAACCATTGGCGAAGGTCGCGATCTCGGTAGCGATCAGGATGGGGTTTGGTTTGATGGTGGTATCTGCCATGGGATTGGAGGAAGAGGTCTGGTGATCGTTCTGTGCGCAGGCCGTCAGCCCGATCAACAATAAATTGAATAAGAAAGTGGTCTTGTTCATCTCGGGCGTAAAATTCCGAGTTTTGTGCCGCTTTTGAATCAACAAGCAACGATTTAACATTCTCATGAAGCTATTTCCTGAATCGGCGGTGTCGCAATTGGAATTCGATCGGATCGTCGATCGGTTGGCCGAGCATTGCCAGGGGGAGTTGGCCAAGGATCTTGCTCGTCGCATTCGGATCCATACGCAGCTCGATCACATTCGGCGGAATTTGCGGCAGACGCAGGAATTCAAATGGTTATTGGATCAGGGATTGGCTTTTCACAACGAAGAACCATTGGCGATTTCGCGTGAGTTGCGTTTGTTGGGCATACCGGGTTCGGTCTTGATGGGATCGGATTGGATCCAAATCCGTCGCTTGCTGACCGATGTCGAATCGGTCTTTCGTTGGTTTACGGCCGAGCGAAGAGAAGCGTATTCGGCCTTGGCATACGCATTGTCGGATGCGGCCTATGAAAAAAAGATCGCCGAGCGCATTGATGCGGTGTTGGAAACCAATGGGCAGGTTCGTGACAATGCCTCTCCTCGTTTGCAAGAGATCCGGATTCAAATGCATCGAAAGCGGCAGGAGCTGCGTAGGGTGTTTGAGCGCATCATAAAGAAATTACAGAAACAAGGATGGCTGGCAGAGATCGAGGAGAGTTTTTTAAACGGTCGCAAAGTAGTGGCGGTATTGGCCGAGCAGAAGCGGGTGGTTCGCGGTATTCTGCATGGGGAAAGTGAGAGTCGGCGTACCGCCTTTTTGGAACCGGAGGAGACCATCGAATTGAACAACCAGGTTTTTGAGTGGGAAAATGAGGAGCGGGCGGAGGTATTGCGGATCATGCGCGACCTGACCACGGAGCTTTCGGTCTATCAGCCTTTGCTGAAGCAGTATTATGAGATCCTGGGGCAGTTTGATTTTATTCGTGCAAAAGCCCGGTTGGCGCGTGAGATGGATGGACGAACACCGGATATGGAATCGGCAGCCGTCGTTCAATTGGTGCAAGCCCGGCACCCGCTTTTGATGTTGTATCACAAAGAAAACGGGAAGCCGACGGTGCCCTTGAACATTACCCTGGATGCCGAGCATCGGATCTTGGTAATCAGCGGGCCCAATGCCGGCGGGAAGACCGTGGCGATGAAGACGATTGGATTGATTCAGTTGATGGCGCAAAGCGGGTTGTTGGTACCGGTCGGGGAGGGAACGCGATTGGGTGTATTCAAACAGTTGATGATTCAAATGGGCGACGCGCAGAGTTTGGAATTTGAGTTGAGTACGTATAGTAGTCATTTGATGCACATGAAGGATTTCCTGGAGGCGGCCAATGGTCGGACTTTGTTTTTTGTGGATGAGATGGGAAGTGGCAGTGATCCCGATTTAGGCGGGGCCTTTGCAGAAGTCATGTTGCAGGAGTTTTTACGTAAACATTCAATGGGTGTTGTCACCACGCACTATTTGAATCTGAAAGTGATGGCGGGAAAAACTCCCGGGCTGATGAATGGAGCCATGGCGTTCGATGAGGAAAATTTATTGCCGCTGTACAGACTGCAGGTGGGGAAACCTGGAAGCTCTTATACGTTTGCCATTGCACAGCGGATCGGGTTGGAGACTAGGTTGATCGATCGGGCGCGCAGGCTGGTCAAGGAAGATCATGTGCGCTTGGATAAATTATTACATCGGACCGAGAAAGAGTTGGCGGAAGTGGAGCAAAAACAACGGGCGTTGAATCGAGTTTTAGCAGAAAACCAGCGCTTGAAGTCGGAAATGGAGCAGGTGATGGATCGGGAGAAACACCGACAGGAAGTGGAGTTGCACCGCGAACAGAATCGGATGGCCGCGGAACGTTTACAGGAGTTGAAAGATTTAGAGCGAAAGTTGAAGTCGGTGGTGCAAGACTGGCGGAAAGGAGCGGATAAGGAGAAAGCCATGCGGGAAATGGGCCAGGTTTTATTTCCCAAACGAGGTCGGCCAGCCGAGGCAACGGGCGGTAAAGAGGTGGGGCCACCCCACGAAACCTTGCTGGGCGAATTGCTGGTGGGGGATACGGTGTTGGTTCGCAAGACGGGTCGAACCGGGGTGTTGTTGGAATTTCGCGGCAAGCAAGCCGTCGTTAAAATCGGGAAGTTGCCGATGCAGGTGGCCAAGTTGGACCTGAAGCGGATACGGTTATTGCCTGTGGAGGAGCCAAAGAAGCAAAGCAAATGATTAATTTAGCGGTCTTAATACATAAACATATGATGAAGCAGTGGATGTTGGTCCTGGGTCTTACAGTTAGTACCCTGTCAATGGCGCAAAAAGCCGAGGTGGATGTGAATGCACCGGGAGTGATCACAGATGCAGCCATGCAAAAGCGTGCTTTTAAAGTTGCTCAGCCCACTGAGGATAAGTCAGAGAGTTGGGAAGTAACGGCGTTGGGTCAGACGACCTATACGGCTTCGAATGTGATGGATGGATCAGCAACTAGTTTTCAGCATACGATCCGGATCGTGATCGGGTTGACGACCCCGGCCTATAAAAATGGTTCTTGCCAATTGTTATTTTATGGTGCCGATGAAAAGATCCAGCAAGCTGCTGCCGTGGAGAATGGTGTGCTGAGCATTTATTATCCGCTTGCAACGTTTGAAGGACTTCGTTCCCGGTTGGAGCAGGCATTGGCGGTCCGAAAAAAAGTTCTGGTTAAAATGACGCAGAAGACCAACGGTTATCGCGAGGGCGTGTTGGTTTTTTAATCGGCCAATTGAAATTTTTTGATTCAAGCGCCCGTAAGGGCGCTTTTGTTTTGTGCATACTTTTTCAGGCTGTACATTTGCCGCGGAGAGATGGCAGAGCGGTCGATTGCGGCGGTCTTGAAAACCGTTGACTGTTACAGGTCCGGGGGTTCGAATCCCTCTCTCTCCGCAATTCATTCGACTGCCGCTGTAAAGCGGCAGTTTTGTTTTTAGGTACGAGCCAAGCTTGCTTGAGCGAGTGACATAAAAAGAAAACTGTGCCGGCCGTAGGCCGGGCAGTCGAAAATAGATTGCGGAGCCCCCCTCCGATGCCCGAGCGTAGCGAGGGCAATCCCGTACTTCGAAATAGTATTGTTGTCTTTACACAGCAGGCGTGAGATATTTTATTTCAGTCGAGCCAAGTCCTGATTTTATTAACTTGCACCCCCTTTCGGAGAGATGCCAGAGTGGTTGAATGGGACGGTCTCGAAAACCGTTGTATGGGAAACTGTACCGAGGGTTCGAATCCCCCTCTCTCCGCCAATTGATTCCTTTACTACAATCCCTCGCTTCCTATTTCTGGCGATACCGACTCCGGTTGATCGGCGGTTTGTTGTTTGTGACCTTATCGAATTATTTCAACGTGTTATTCCCGCAGGTGACCGGCTTTGTAGTCGATTATGTACAGCGAACATTGGCTTTGCCTGGCTATCAACCCTCCAATCGGCCGGCCCGGTATGATGGGCTGGTGCAGCGTTTTGTAGAATGGGTTTCAGGTCAAGATTGGACCATGACCGCGGTGGTGACTGCCTGTGG
>DFST01000086.1 GCA_002378975.1 Chitinophagaceae bacterium UBA3430 | reverse complement strand
CTGTGCGGCCTGTGGCAATCCGTTATTCAAGAGCAATACCAAATTCGAGAGCGGCTGTGGCTGGCCGAGTTTTTTTGAACCGATCGCAAAAGGCAACATTATTTACACCCCCGATAATACGCATGGCATGAACCGCACCGAAGTGCAATGCGGTCGATGCAAAGCGCATCTGGGACATGTGTTTGATGACGGTCCGCCCCCCACGGGATTGAGATATTGCATCAATGGGGTGATCCTGGATTTTAAGAAGTAGTAAAGAGTTTGGGGATGGAAGATGGGAGTTTGAAAAAACCCTGCTAGTTCCCAGGAATAAACATCCAGCACAAAATATAGATCGCGGCCATGGCGGCGGAGGAGATGCCAAAAGTGATTCCGCCAATGGCGAAAAATCCGACGAGAAAGATCACGCGGACCAAGCCGGCCGTAACACCCAGCGAACGAGCCATACCAGACAGTACGCCGCCCATCATTTTATTGTTTATGTCACGATACATAGATAGTCAATGTTACTAAAGATACTCATTCCACTCTTTTTATGAGATTCCGTGTACCTTTCAGTTATTAAAAAACGCCCAATGAAAAAAGTCCTCTTGTTCACCCTATTCCTAACCTTCCTGTCAACCATGCAAGCACAACGATTGATGAATAGTAGCCGATCTACGGTTGGTTACCTGGAGAACGGACGAGTGATGAGCAGCTCCCGCAGCACCATCGGATATATCGAAGACGGACGAGTCCTAAACAGCTCGCGATCTACCATCGGCTACGTCGACGACGGGCGCGTTATGAATAGTTCTCGCGCTACCATCGGCTACATCGACGACGGCCGAGTCATGAACAGCTCCCGGGCTACCATCGGTTACATCGAAGACGGCCGGGCCCTGAACAGCTCCCGCGCCACACTCGGTTATTTCGACGGGGTACGCCGAACCGACGCCGCCCTGTTTTTCTTCTTTTTCTTTTACTAAGCAGGCCTTTTTTCGTCTATTGGTCTTTCGTCAACTGGTCTTTTAAAAACAGTATTTTCGCGCCATGAAAGCGCCCAAACTCTCCCAGCTGGCTGAGACTCTGATTGGCTCCGAGATCGTCAAATTGGGCGCTGAGATCAAAGAACGCATCCGCCAGGGCGCCCGGGTCTATAATTTCACCGTGGGTGATTTCGACCCCGCCATCTTCCCGATTCCCGTCGAACTCGAACAACACATCGAACAGGCCTACCGCGACAAGCACACCAATTACCCGATGGCCGAAGGGAACCTCGAACTGCGCCAGGCCCTGAAGTCCTTCATCCAACATTACCAAGGCCTCCAATACGACATCTCCGAGATCCTCGTCGCCTCCGGTGGCCGCCCCCTGATCTATACCGTTTTCCGGACCCTCTGCGATCCGGGCGATAAAATCGTCTACGCCGTTCCGTCCTGGAACAACAACCACTATACGCACTTCGTAGGTGCCGAACACATCGTACTCGAAGCCAAGGCCGAAAATAATTTCATGCCCACCGCGGCCGAATTGAAACCGCATCTTGCCGGCGCCACCCTGCTGGCCCTCTGCTCGCCGCAGAATCCCACCGGTACCACCTTCAGCGCCTCCGAACTGGAAGCCATCTGCGACCTCGTCCTCGAAGAGAACGCCCGCCGCGGTCCAGACGAAAAGAAACTCTACGTAATGTACGACCAGATGTACTGGCACCTCACCTACGGCACGATCAAACACCACGATCCGGTTTCACTGCGACCGGCCATGAAAGAGTTCACCATTTTCGTAGATGCGATCAGCAAAGTGTTCTCCGCAACCGGACTCCGCGTGGGTTGGGGACTGGGCCCCGCTCCCGTGATCGCTAAAATGAAGTCCATCCTCACCCACATGGGTGCCTGGGCCCCCATGGCCGAACAAAAAGGATTGACCCACTACCTGCACGATTTCAACGCCATCGATCGATACCTCGGTCATTTTAAATCGGAGATCGAACACCGACTGACGCGCATTTACGAAGGGCTCCTCCAACTCAAACAAGAAGCGCTCCCCATCGACGCCATCGCGCCCGAAGCCGCCATCTACCTCACCGTGAAAGTCGATTTGAAAGGATGGAAAAAAGCCGACGGAACCACCTTGGCCGATCAAGCCGCCGTCACGCATTTCTTACTCAACGACGCAAGCCTGGCCCTGGTGCCATTTTATGCATTCGGCAGCGACCGGGAAAGTCCCTGGTATCGCCTTAGCGTGGGTACCTGCAAAAAAGAAGAGATCGATGAGATGTTGGGTAAACTGCGCAGCGCCTTGCAACAACTGACGCGCCCCTGATCAATTTTTTCCGATCAGAAACCGAAAAGGGCGGAGCGTATCGCGACTGGCTTCCTTCAAAATTTTATCGGCCGATAACGTAATGCGATTGCGATCGACCAACTGATAGGCATTGGCCAGATCCGCGTCCTCGATGCGCGTACGCAATAATTCGACCACCCGACGACGTTCCGTCTCCGGTGCATCCCCAAAAAGGACCAACAAATGATGTTTCGATAATCGTTGCATGATCAATATCCCGACATGCCCTTGTGGCTGGGGCAACCACAATTCTTGCCGCCTTTCCCTGAACCCGAATAGTAATTCTTGTTGCAGGAAAGCAAGATTACGGAGAGAAATAGCACAAATATGGTTCTGTATAAGCTTCGCATGGGATTCGGCTTTCAAAATAAAACTATTTTGAGCACTGTTTCGTATGCCGCACGTTAAAAATAACATTTCCAGGAAGGTTTTGGTTGCACCCCTCGACTGGGGACTGGGCCATGCCACTCGCTGCATCCCGCTGGTCCGAAGCCTCCTCCAAGACGGGAACCAGGTCTTTCTGGCCGGCAGCGGCCCCTCCG
>DFST01000072.1 GCA_002378975.1 Chitinophagaceae bacterium UBA3430 | reverse complement strand
GCTTCGCTTCGGGACGCATTCACACATCCGTTCTTGCTAAATACTTCGATGGTGGGCGGAAACCGAGAAATGGCTTCGTCCTCATCCCAAAAATTTCGTCCCAGGCAACGAAGCATCCGATCATCCGTTTCTGTAGAAAATAATTGATGCTTATATGCGCGTTCAAAGAGTTCGCCCATTTCGCGGGGGGTGGTTTGTCCCCATCCGTATTGAGTACGATTGCCTTCTCGTCCGGGTGTGCGTGTATTCACCCGGGTGTTTTTAAATCCGAAACTGTCGAGGAGTTGATTGATGCGTGTTCCGGTTCCGGCGATGGATTGCAACCAAAGGCTGGCGGTGTTATCGCTGGTGGTCATCATTAACATGATGATCTTCTTGAGGGCAATGGTTTCGTTTGATTTGAACGATCCCAGTATATCCTCACCGGCGTAAAGTAAAGAGTCTTTGTATGTAAAAGCAGAGTCGTATTTCAATTCTCCGCGGTAAAGCCGGTCCATGATGCCCAACAGGATCGGGACTTTCACGATGCTGGCGGTCGGAAAGATGGAGTCGGCATTGATCGTAACGGTTTTTCCGGACCGAAGGTCTTTTACATAGACGCCCACTTCGCCTTTGAATCCAGATACCAATTGCTGAACCTCACGGGTCAGTTTTTTATCCGCGTCTTGTCCGATCATCCAGATCGGCAGTACGATCAACGAAAAAATTATTCCGAATCGCATGCGATCATTTGGGTTGCATCATATCGAGCACCATGCTGCAGAATGCACGGATTCCGGTGGGCATGCCGCTGTTGTCTACATAAAAATCGGCTGTGTGGTGTGGTGGTGCTTTCGCCGGATCGTTTCCTTTGGGCATACCGCCTAAATAAAGAAACACAGCGGGGGCTTTGGTGCCGTAGAAGGAAAAGTCTTCGGCGCCGGTGACCCACTCGCGCGATTTTACTTTTTCTGCGCCGGCTGCTTTTTCCAGGGAGGGCATCAGTTTCTTAAGTAGCTCCGGGTCGTTGTAGGTGACCAATGTTTTTGTTTCAATTTTCACTTCGGCGGTAGCGCCCGATGCTTCCGCGATGTATTTGGCGGTGTGCTTGATTTTTTCGTGCACGTCTTTTTGCATGTCTGAATCCAGTGTACGGATGGTACCCGCCATGCTGCAGGTTTCCGGAATGATGTTTTGACGAACACCTCCGTTGATCTTTCCGACCGTAATAACGACCGGCGCTTTGGTCAATTCGGATTGACGGCTAACGATGGCTTGCAATCCGTCGATGATCTGCGCCGAGATCTGGATGGGGTCTACTCCTTTCCAGGGTTGTGAACCGTGGCTTCCTTTTCCTTTTACGTCGATGGAGAACCAGTCGGCCGCGGCCATGAAGGCTCCGGGTTTGTAATGGATCTCGCCAGCCTCAATGTCGGATTCGATGTGAAATCCGAGAACCATATCCACCTTCGGATTTTCCATCACGCCTTCTTTCACCATCAAAGCAGCACCACCCTCTTCGCCATCCGGAGATCCTTCTTCGGCCGGTTGAAAAATGAATTTGATCGATCCTTGGATCTCATTTTTAAATGCAGAAAGGACTTCGGCGGTAGCCATCAACATCGCCACGTGGGTATCGTGTCCGCAAGCGTGCATCACACCCACTTCTTGACCATTATAGGTAGTCCGCACTTTGGAGGCGAATGGAATATTAACGCGTTCGGTAACGGGGAGCGCATCCATATCTGCCCGCAGGGCGATGCAGGGTCCGGGTTTTGCTCCTTTCAGGATCCCGACCACGCCAGTGTGTGCAACACCCTCTTTTACTTCAAGTCCGAGTGAACGCAAATGCGCCGCGATGATCTTGGAGGTCCGGAATTCGCGGTTACCAAGTTCGGGGTTCAGGTGTAGGTCTTCTCGCCACGCATTCGTTTTGGAAATGACCGTTTCTACTTTTTGAAATAGACGCTGGCGAAATTGTTCGAGTTTGTCTTGGGCAATGAGACTGGTCGCTCCAAATAAAGAGAGGATGAATAAAAAACGTGGACGCATGTTGATTGGAGATTTGACCCAAAATACTTCCTTTTTCTGCTATATTTAGTCATGTTCCCCCGACACATTCCTTTTTTGCGCATGGTGCTCTGGCATAGCCTGACGGCTTTTGGCGGACCACAAGCGCATTTGGGACTGATGTTGCGTCGATTCGTTCGAAATCGGCCATACGTAACCGAGGAAGAGTTGATGGAGTATAATTCTTTTTGTCAGCTGCTGCCCGGTGCTTCTTCGACCCAGACGTTGACATTGATCGGTTATAAACGAGGGGGTGTTCCTTTGGCGGTGGTCACCTTGTTGATTTGGATTCTTCCTGCTTGTTTTTTGATGGGCGGGCTCACGTTTGTGATCGACCAGGGTTGGGGAGTCGAGCGGTCGGTTTTTGAATACATCGCTCCCATGGCTGCGGGGTTTTTAGGATATGCCGCGATTCAATTTTATCCGTTGGCGATCAAGAATACCATCACCCGGGTGATCTGGGTGGTGGCGGGCGTGGTTACTTATTTGTTTTTTGGAAGCCCATGGATGATTCCTTTGCTTATGGTGGCCGGGGGTATTGCCACAAACTTCAGTAATAAACGGATTCCTCAGAAAGAAGAGAAACCCAAGGCGATCCGTTGGTGGAATTTTTGGTTGTTTGGGATTGTTTTTTTGTTGGCGGGGCTCTTTAGTGAATTGGCTCGAAAACAAGATTGGCCCGATCGCAAATCGATCAACCTTTTTGAGAATACGTATCGAATGGGGAGCCTGGTGTTTGGGGGCGGACAGGTG
>DFST01000011.1 GCA_002378975.1 Chitinophagaceae bacterium UBA3430 | reverse complement strand
CTTAAAACGGAAGAAGAGATCAACGAGGTACTCGATGAAATCGCAAAAGTATACGCCGGCTACTCCTTTGAGAAAACACCCATTCAGCTGATCGACTATCACCAGAATTGTCCGGTGAACTGATCGTTACTTTAAGGCACTCAGCACATCTTCACTGAGCGGAGAAACAGAAGGACCGAAATACCGGATCAATCTTCCTTCCCGATCCACTAAGAATTTGGCAAAATTCCATTGCGGATTCAGGCTGTTCCATCCATTTTGATTCGGATCGGTTAGCCAATCGAATACGGGTTGTTGCCCCGCATGGCGAAGTACGCCCCCTTTGTTGGCCACCGGAAAACGAACGCCATAATTCCGCTGACAAAAACTAGCAATCTCTTGATTCGTGCCTTTCTCTTGCTCTTTAAAATCATTCGAAGGAAAAGCGATGATCTGCAATTGATCGGCAAACCGATCTTGCAACTGCTGCAGTTCTTCGTATTGTCCAGTGTATCCACAATCACTGGCCGTATTCACGATCAGTAGATATTTACCCCGGAATTGAGCGAGTGGCAATGTGTCGCCCGATACGGTCTTAATGCTAAGATCGTACAGGCTATTTCGAGGATCGATGCCACTGCGCATCAGCACCGTGGTATTCTTACCAGAAATGCGGGTCATCCACATCAAAGCCGGATAGATCGTGCGTAGGATTTTTTGTCGGAAGCTCATATTCGGTTGATTGCGGTTGCTAACTCCTACATACACCAGAAATGAAGCGATCACCCCCAGTAATACAAATAGTATGGAACGTCCTTTACTCATCCGATCATTTTTTTAAGAAGTCCCAATTTGCCCGTCAGCGGCGGATACTTGATAGCCGGATCGAACCAGGTGGGCGTGTGCATTACGGATTTAAGATGACTGAAAACATCGAATCCGAATTTTCCGTGATAGGCACCCAATCCGCTGGCACCACGACCCCCGAACGGCAACCGTGAATTCAGTAAATGCATGCTGACATTGTTGACACATGCACCACCCGCAGGTACAGACTCCAGCCATCGTTCCGCCCGGTCTTTGTTCTCAGTAAAAATGTAAAAGGCCAACGGATTCGGATTGCGTTCAATAATTTTTCTTGCTTCCTGAAAATCATCGAAAACCAGAATGGGCAGTAACGGACCAAAGATCTCTTCATTCATGATGGGGGCATCGACGGAAACTTCTTCCAGAAGCGTAGGCTCAATGAAAAGATCACCGCGATCGTGTCGGCCTCCAACGAGGGCGTTGCCGTCTTTCAGATAACCCGCCAAACGATCGAACTGACGAACATTGACAATACGCCCAAACCCATCACTTTTTTGCGGAACGGATGAGTAGAATTTCCCGATCGCAATTTTCATCTCATCGATGAACTTTTCACGGACCGATCGGTGTACGAGCACATAATCGGGTGCCACGCAAGTCTGACCGCAGTTCAGAAATTTCATGGAGGCGATTCGACGGGCGGCTACTTTCAGATTGGCATCCGATTCAACAATGGTTGGACTCTTTCCGCCCAACTCCAACGTAACCGGCACCAACTTATCGGCCGCCATTTTATAAACGATTCGACCTACGGTTGTACTTCCTGTATAAAAAACATGGTCGAAGGCAAACGACTGCATGAGATCGGGCACAACGGTTGCCCCATCGCCGGAAACATACAAGACATCATCCTCCGTGAATGCATCCTGAACAATGGATTTCATAACCGCATCGGTGGCAGGCGTGTACTCGCTGGGCTTCAGAACAGCCACATTTCCTGCGGCCAATGCCGCAATCAACGGATTGAACAAGAGCTGCACCGGATAATTCCAAGGCGCAATGATCAAGACCAATCCCAACGGCTCGGGATATATATAGCTGGCAGATGGCCAATTCAAAAAGTTGGTACGAACTTTTCGGCGAGACATCCATTTTTTCGTCGATGCAATGGCCTCATTCAATTCCGCCAATACCATTCCGATTTCAGAGACCCAGGCCTCTTCGCGGCTCTTATGAAGATCTTTATGCAATGCCTCATAGATCGCAGATTCATGATTTAGAATGGCGGTTCGTAACCGAATGAGACGCTCATGTCTGTATTCATACGATCGAGTTTCACCCCGAATTACCCGATCACGCATTTTTTGTAGCTGTTCTATATCCGCCATTCGACTAATTTTAAGCCAAGTTAGACAAATCCATCCCGATGACCCACGAGCACTACATGAAGCTGGCCTTACGCGAAGCCCAGCAAGCCTTTGAAGCCGATGAAGTGCCCATCGGGGCTGTGGTGGTCATGAATGGCCAGGTGATTGCCCGGGGGCATAACATGACCGAAAAGCTCTGCGATCCAACGGCCCATGCTGAAATGATCGCACTCACCTCCGCCTTCAATGCCCTCGGAAGTAAATACTTACCCGAAGCCACGCTTTACGTCACCATCGAACCCTGCGGCATGTGTGCAGGTGCACTTTACTGGGGACAAGTAGGTTGCGTTGTATTTGGGGCTTCCGATGACAAGAGCGGCTATCGCCGCAGCCAACCGGGTCGTTCTCCGTTTCACCCGCGTACCGAACTGATCGGCGGCATCCTTGCCGATGAGTGTGCGCAGTTGATGAAGGACTTCTTCGTTAACAAACGCAAGTAGTTCAAA
>DFST01000127.1:6213-8440 GCA_002378975.1 Chitinophagaceae bacterium UBA3430 | reverse complement strand
TTTGGTTTCAACGTTACGTACAATACCAACGAGATCACCAAGCTGACCAAGGTTGATGACCCAACCTTCATTGGTGTATCTACCGGTGATATTTCCGGAGGTGTGGGTAACACCATCCAGATCCATTCCGTTGGATATCGTCCTTCTTCTTTCTTCGTTCTCCAACAAGTGTACAATGCAGAAGGCAAGCCGGTTGAAGGATTGTACGTAGACCGCAACAAGGATGGGCTGATCAACAACCTCGACTACTATCGCTATCAGTCGCCCGAACCCAATTGGATCATCGGTGCCACTACTTCTGCCACCTATGGCAACTGGAGCTTCTCTACCGTGGTTCGCGCCAACATCGGAAACTACATGTACAACAACATGTTCTCCGGTACCGGAACCTTCCAGCCCAATTCACAACTCTATCTGGGTAACGTACATCGCAATTACTTGGAAACCGGTTTTGCGGTTCCTCAATACTGGTCTGATTACTATGTAGACAACGCTTCTTTCGTTCGGATGGATAACTTTACCATCGGATACGATTTCGGAAAAGCGGTGAAGGGCATTTCCAACCTGCGTGCCAACGCCAGCGTACAAAATGCATTTGTCATCACCAAGTATCAGGGTCTGGATCCGGAGATTGCCGGCGGGATCGACAACAATTTCTATCCCCGTCCACGCATCTTTACTTTGGGCTTCAACGTAGAATTCTAATCTGCTAACTATTCAAACGATTGTATATGCGTAATACTTTAAAATGGTTGGGACTTTCGATGATCACGGTGGTGAGCTTCGTGTCCTGTACCAAAGACCTGGACCGCAAGCCGAAATACGGCAATACCGCGGCCTCCCTATATGTGAATTTGGACGGATATCGTTCCGTGCTGGCCAAAGTCTATTCGGGCCTGACCTTGACGGGTAACAGTGGTCCTGACGGACAAGGCGATATCGCCGGTATCAACGAAGGTTTCTCCAGCTACATCCGCCAATATTGGTCGGCTCAAGAGTTGACTACTGACGAAGCGGTGGTTGGTTGGAACGATGCCACCATCAAGGATTTCCACAGCCTGTCTTGGAGCCCGGCCGACGTGTTTGTCCGCGCCCTCTATAGCCGCATTTTCTTCCAGATCACGTTGGCCAACGAGTTCATTCGCGAGAGTGCACCTGCTAAATTGGCTGAGCGTAATCTCTCTGGAGCCGATGCCACGGAGATCGGTTATATGCGCGCGGAAGCTCGCTTCTTGCGGGCGCTGAGTTACTACCATGCGCTGGATCTGTTCGGAAACGTTCCCTTTGTAACGGAAGGGGACAACGTGGGTGCGTTTTTGCCTACGCAGATCAGCCGTGCCAATCTCTTCACCTATGTCGAGGATGAGTTGAAGGCCATCGAGACAGAATTGAAGGATGCACGTTCCAATGAATATGGCCGTGCCGACAAAGCTGCTGCCTGGGCCTTGTTGAGCCGTCTGTATTTGAATGCGGAAGTATACACCGGTACGCCCAAGTACGGCGATTGCATCACTTATTGCAACAAGGTGACTGCCGTAACCGGATACACCCTGGCTACCAATTACCGCAATCTGTTCCTGGCGGACAACAACAACACCGGTGCCGGTGAATTCATCTTCGCGGTGAATTTCGATGGCAATAAATCCCGCACCTGGGGTGGAACTACCTTCCTCTGCCACGCACCGGTTGGCGGATCGATGCAGGCTTCCGATCACGGATTGGATTTTGGATGGGGCGGTCTCCGCACCACCAAAGAGTTCGTAAGCAAGCTGCCTGATGTATTGGATAGTCGTCGTAATTTCTATACCAACGGACAAAACCTGGAGATCAACGACATTTCTGAATTCTCCAATGGCTATGCCGTAATCAAATTCCGCAATAAGACGTCTACGGGCGGAAACGGTTCCAACCCAACTTGGGTGGATACGGATTTCCCGATGTTCCGCTTAGCTGAGGTCTATTTGAACTATGCCGAAGCTGCTTTGCGTGGAGGAACCGGTGGCAATACCACGACGGCCCTCAACTATGTGAACGCTTTGCGTACGCGTGCTTATGGCAACGCGAGTGGAAACGTCAATTCCGCGCAGCTGACTGTTCCGTTTATGCTCGATGAGCGTGCTCGTGAATTGTATTGGGAAGGGGTGCGTCGCACCGACCTGATCCGTTATGGTCAATTCACCGAGGGCACTTATCTCTGGGCTTGGAAAGGCGGCATCCAGGCGGGGGG
>DFST01000127.1:5126-5900 GCA_002378975.1 Chitinophagaceae bacterium UBA3430 | reverse complement strand
AGGTCGCTCGGTAGCGAGCGACCGTAAATTGTTCCCGATTCCTTCGGCGGACCTGGTGGCCAACCCCAACCTGACACAAAACGCAGGGTATTAATCGCATTATTCAAATCGTAATAACAGATTTATGAAAACCATTCAAAAACTCACCTGGCTGCTGATTGGCGGAGTCTTGCTCACCTTCAGTGCCTGTAAAAAAGAAGAGACCCGTGCCGTGTTGAATCCGGCCGGCGCCATCACGCTTTCGGCCACCGTGAGCACCC
The DNA here is from genome assembly GCA_002378975.1 of Chitinophagaceae bacterium UBA3430. Classification (GTDB taxonomy): domain Bacteria; phylum Bacteroidota; class Bacteroidia; order Chitinophagales; family Chitinophagaceae; genus JJ008. The sequence continues at coordinate 5,640 of DFST01000127.1, read as the reverse complement.
TGGTGCTGGCTCAGCCCAATGCCGATAATACGGCGGTTGGATTTTCGTGGACCAAAGCTGATTTCGGTTTCGATGCCGGTGTGAACTACACCCTCGAACTCTGCAAAGGCGGTACCAATTTTGCGACGGCTACTTCCACCAGCATCAACATGAACACCTTGCTGGCAAAGACCTTCACCGTGAAGGACTTCAATGCCAAGATGCAAGACATCATCGCCAATGGCGTGGCTGCTGCCGTTCAGGCTCGGGTGAAGGCCGATGTCGGTTCCGGCGTAGCACCGATCTATTCCAATGTACTGAGCATGACGGTTACCGCTTATCGCGATATCGTCAACTACAGCTTCCCAAATGCCCTCTTTATTGCCGGTAACTATCAGGGCTGGTCGCCTTCGACCGCTCCCAAGATCGTTGATAAGTTTGCCAGTGGTACCACCGGTAGCAACTACGATGGATACATATACTTCAACAACGCTTCGCCTGAGTTCAAGATGGTGAAGGGTCCGGATTGGTCCTT
>DFST01000127.1:0-4710 GCA_002378975.1 Chitinophagaceae bacterium UBA3430 | reverse complement strand
TATCGCATCACGGCCAATACGTCCAACATGACTTGGTCCAACACCAAGATCGATACTTGGGGCATCATTGGTAGCGCAACACCAGGAGGTTGGGGTGGCAGTACGGCGATGACCTATGACATCGCAGGCAATTTTTGGATTTTGACCACCAACCTCACAGCGGGCGAGTTGAAGTTCCGTGCCAACAACGACTGGCCCATCAACTTTGGCGACAATGCACCTGCCGATGGCAAGCCTGAATATGGCGGAGATAATATTCCCATCGCAGCGGCGGGGAACTACACCATTACCCTGGACATCGGTATTGCCGGCAACTACGCATATAGCATTCGTCGGAATTAATTCCGTTCGTTCTTACTTTATACAAGAGGCGGCCTGAAAAGGCTGCCTCTTTTTAGTTTAGGGAAATTGGTTGAGGTGGTTGAGAAAGTTTAGTAAGTTGAGACATATATCAATCCGCTCAACCTCCTCAACTCGCTCAACCATCTAAACTGTTCTCTTCACTATGAATCGCAGTTTTATTCTCTATTGTCTTTTGCTGATCGGTGCGTCAGCATCTGAAATACGCGCCCAACCTCCCAAATCTACTTCGGGCCGAATCGATCGGATTGATTCATTCCGATCGAAATATGTGACTGCCCGTAACGTGGATGTGTGGCTTCCGGATGGATATGATCCCGTAAAAAAATATGCGGTGCTGTACATGCACGACGGACAAATGCTGTTTGACAGCACGATCACCTGGAACAAACAATGCTGGCAGGTAGATGAAACGGTCGCCCGGTTGATCGATCAAAAAAAGATCGAGCCTTATATCGTGGTCGGGATTTGGAATGGCGGCATTACTCGTCACCCCGACTACTTCCCACAAAAGCCCTTTGACGGATTAAACCAAACGGAGAAAGATCGGATCACGGGGGAGCTACAAGAAAAAGGACGTACCACCGTCGCCTTTCAGCCCGTTTCGGACAACTACCTGAAATTCCTGGTCGAAGAGCTCAAGCCTTACATCGACCAGCATTATTCCACCCGAACCGATGCGGTCCATACCGCCATCGCCGGCAGCAGTATGGGCGGACTCATCTCTCTGTACGCGATCTGCGAATACCCGTCTGTATTCGGCAAAGCTGCCGGACTCAGTACGCACTGGCCGGGCACTTTTTCGGTGGATGGCAACCCATTCATACCCGCTATGCGTCGGTATTTACAAGAGAACCTGCCCGATCCAAAAACGCATCGGATCTACCTCGACGGAGGCGATCAGGAGTTGGATGCCCTTTATCCGCCGTTACTGAAGGCGGTTGAAATCATCCTGCGTCAAAAAGGCTATACCGATTCAACGGGTCGATCCCGGGTCATTACGGGCACAGGCCATTCTGAGCGAGCCTGGTCGGCCCGGTTGGGAAACGTCGTGTTGTACCTCCTGGGTGGGGTGTATTGATTCTTTCAAATCTCAACATCCAACCCCCATCTTCTCCATGCCCTCAGCATGTAATCAAAATTATTACTGAAAATCAATCACTTACAGAGGTGCAATCAAAAAAGGACTCAATTTCTGGTCTTTTCCCGGATGTTTTTAACTAGCTTTGCGCTCCATTTAAAACCTCGGCCGGGATAGCGGCCTTTCAAAAAAACAGCCATGAGTAAACTGCATTTCACCACGAAGCATGCGAATGAGGCTACCGTGAAGCGCAACTGGTACGTTGTGGACGGTACTAATCAAACCATCGGACGTATGTGTGCCCGTATTGCTGCCATTTTGCGCGGCAAGAACAAAGCTTGTTTCACTCCCCATGTTGACACCGGGGATTACATCATTGTCATCAATGCGGAGAAAGCCGTGTTGACCGGCAACAAGATGGATCAGAAGGTCTACGATCACTACACCGGATATCCCGGCGGATTGAAAGAAGAGTCTGCATCCAACTTAAACAAGCGTCGTCCGGAAGTATTGATCGAGCGCGCCGTTAAAGGCATGCTCCCCAAAAATCGTTTGGGCCGCAAGATGTACAAAAAGCTTTTCGTTTATGCCGGTGCCGCGCATCCGCATGGCGCTCAGCAACCCAAAGAGTTGAAATTCTAAAATACCCCAACACTACAATAGATGGAAAAGCAAACAAATAGCGTCGGCCGTCGTAAAGAAGCGGTCACTCGTGTGTTCGTCACTAAAGGTGGTGGCAACATTCAAATCAACGACAAGGATTACAAAGTGTATTTCCCCTTGGTCTATCTCCAGAATCAAGTGGAGCGTCCGTTGAAGACGGTCGACATGATCGACAAACTGGACGTGAAGATCAACGCGACTGGTGGCGGCGTTAAAGGCCAAGCCGAAGCAGCGATGCTGGGTATTGCCCGCGTGTTGGTGGACATGAATCCTGAAATGCGCCCTGCTTTGAAAGCGGCTGGATTGCTCAAGCGTGATCCCCGTTCGGTGGAGCGTAAGAAATTCGGTCACAAGAAAGCTCGTCGCAGCTACCAGTTCTCTAAGCGTTAATCGAAATCATCTACTAAACACGATCATTCATACTACATGGAAAATAACACCTCGTTGCAGCAGCAGTTACTGGAAGCCGGCGTGCATTTCGGTCACCTGAAAAAGAAGTGGAACCCCAAGATGTTGCCCTACATCTTCGCTGAGAAGAAAGGGATCCACATCATCGATCTGAATAAGACCGTTGAGTGTTTGCAAGAATCGGCTGCTGCCCTTAAGCAGATCGCCCGCAGTGGTCGCAAGATCCTGTTCGTCGGTACTAAGAAGCAAGCCAAAGACATCGTTCACGAGTGCGCACAGCGCGTGAACATGCCCTTCGTCACCGAGCGTTGGCTGGGTGGTATGCTCACCAACTTCAACACCGTTCGCAAGAGCGTGAAGAAGATGCAGAGCATTGAGAAGATGTTGGCCGATGGTTCTTTTGACAGCATCACCAAGAAAGAGCGTCTGACGCTGAGTCGCGACAAAGACAAAATGGAAAAAGTATTGGGCGGTATCGCTCAATTGGGTCGCGTACCCGCTGCTTTGTTCCTGGTCGATATCGGACACGAGCACATTGCGCTCGCCGAAGCCAAGCGTTTGGGCATCCAGACCTTCGGATTGGTCGATACCAACTGTGATCCAAACAAAGTGGATTTCCCGATCCCCGCCAACGATGATGCGACTAAGTCCATCACCATCTTGGTCAATTATCTGACTGCCGCCATCGCTGAAGGTCTGGCCGAACGCCAAGCTGCTAAAGAAGATGACGTCGAAGAAATGACCGACGATGAAAAAGAGCGGAAAGCAGCTAAACTGCTCGCCGAGGCGGAAGCCGAAGGCGGTCGTGGTGGTGCTCGCCGTGGTGGTCCTGGTGGTCCCGGTGGTGGTGGCGGAGCCCGTCGTCGTACCCCGGCTCGTCGCTAATTCCAACGCATCCGGATGTAAATGATCTCACTTTCGTGAGGTCCTTATTGAATCGATTTAACCGAATTGAATTATGTCAACTGTAACTATCAGTGCTCAGGATATAAACAAACTTCGTCAGGCTACCGGCGCCGGTATGATGGATTGCCGCAAGGCCCTGACTGAAACCAACGGAGATTTTGAAGCTGCCATTGACTGGTTGCGCAAGCAAGGTCAGAAAGTAGCCGCCAAACGCAGCGACCGCGAAGCCAAAGAAGGCGTTGTGATCGCACAAACCACCGCCGACAATAAAACCGGTATCGTGGTATGCGTAAGCTGTGAAACCGATTTCGTTTCCAAGAATGCCGACTTCGTCGCTTTTGCCAAAAGCATCGCTGATGCAGCCGTTGCCAATAACGTACAGAACCTCGATGAGTTGATGAACGTGAAAGTGGGTGAACTGACCGTAGCCGCCTTGGTCGACGAGAAACTCGCCACCATCGGGGAGAAGATCGGTGTTACCAAATTCGAGCGCATCGACGCCGCTTGCGTTGCTTCCTACATTCACGGTGCTTATCGCATCGGCGTATTGGTGGGCATGGACAAGGATGCGGTAGAAGTGGGTAAGGACGTGGCCATGCAGATCGCTGCCTTGAATCCGGTAGCCGTTGATGCCTCATCCGTACCCGCCGATGTGATCGCCCGCGAGAAGGACATCATCATGGAACTGATGAAACAAGACCCCAAGATGGCCGGCAAACCCGATGAGATGATCGCTAAGATCGCTGAAGGTAAACTGGGTGCTTTCTTCAAGGAGCAAACACTCACCGCACAGGCTTTCGTAAAGGATGGCAGCAAATCCGTCGCCGACTACCTGAAAGAAGCCGGAAACGTGACCGTTACTTCCTTCAAACGCGTTGCCTTAGGTTAATGCAAACCGTTTAAAAACATATAAGGGACCCAATTTCGGGTCCCTTTTTTTTGGTTCTTTATCTTTACGCCGAAATCCTCCTCCCCATGCTCCCCAAATACAAACGCGTTCTACTCAAACTTTCCGGTGAATCCCTGATGGGCGACAAGTCCTTCGGTTTCGATACCGACGTGATCGCTCAATACGCCCGCGACGTAAAGGCCATTTCCGACCTCGGGGTTCAGGTAGCCATCGTGATCGGAGGAGGAAATATTTACCGAGGCATGAACGAGGCCGACACCGGCATCGAACGCGCCCACGGCGACTACATGGGCATGCTGGCCACTGTTATCAACGGCATGGCCTTGCAAGCTAGCTTGGAGAAAGTAGGCCTGTACACCCGACTGCTCAGTGCCATCAAAAT
>DFST01000114.1:2632-3984 GCA_002378975.1 Chitinophagaceae bacterium UBA3430 | reverse complement strand
CGACTGCTCAGTGCCATCAAAATGGAGCAGATCGCCGAACCCTATATCCGACGCCGCGCCATTCGTCACCTCGAAAAAGGACGGATCGTGATCTTCGGCGCCGGAACTGGCAATCCTTATTTCACCACCGATACTGCCGGCTCTCTACGCGCCATCGAGATCAACGCCGATGTGATCCTCAAAGGCACTCGTGTGGATGGCATCTATACCGCCGACCCCGAAAAAGACCCCACGGCTACCAAGTACGAAACGATCAGCTTCCAGGATTGCATCAGCCAGCAGCTGAAAGTGATGGATATGACTGCCTTCACCCTCTGCATGGAGAACAAACTCCCCATTATCGTATTTGACATGAATCGCACGGATAACCTCCGACGCGTCATCAGTGGCGAAAAAGTGGGAACGCTGGTCAAATAATCCTCATCGTAGATTTACGTAGGGATTTTACGCGGCTTTTTCATTTGGCAGGCACTACCTTGCTTGTTCCAATACCGCTGAATTTCCTACTCCTACTCCCACTGATCACGACTGCATACGCTAACGTGCGATTATGATGCCATTACTTTTCATGCTGTCCGGTGTGGAGATCATGGTGTGGAGTGCGCTCCTGTTCACCATTGGTTTTGTGATCCATTTTTTCTGGATCCGCCATCAATTGTTCCCCACGGAGGTATCCAATACCGATCAGCGTTTCCGGCAAGAAACGGAGAAGTGGAAACAACGTTTTTTCAAAGAGACCGAAACATTATCGCGTGAGTTGGATCGCGTGCGGCGCGAACTGGAATCCGCGCAAGAACGCAATGAGTCGCTCCATTCGGCCATCGAAGCAAAAGATGAACTGCTGACTACACTCAAGCAAGAACGGCATACCTATCGCGACTTGCTGACCACATCCTTACAATCGACCCAATCTGTCGAACAAAATCTCGATCGCTTGGTGAACCGTTCGACCTTGGCCGAGCTCACCCCACAACCTGCTCAGCTTGACGGACAACTGGGCCATCCTCATTTCGCGGATATTCATCAGGCGGAAGCGCGGATCGAGGAATTGGAGTTGCGCTTGATGGATCAAGAAGACACCATTCAGCGTTTGCAGTCGGGTGGAGGTGCTTCGGTGGATGTGAACGAAGAACAACTAAGTGCCGAAGAGCATCGGCGTCAATCAATGGCTGATTCTCATCATCGCCTCACCGAAGAGAATCACGAACAATACGAGCATTTCAGGGATCAGATGAACGAATTGAAAGAAGCCCGACAGCGGCTGGCCCAATACGAAAGCCAATCCGAGGAACTCCAGCTGCTTGAACACCGGAATCAGGAACTACGGGACAAGGTGAGGGAATTGGGGGAAT
>DFST01000114.1:0-2270 GCA_002378975.1 Chitinophagaceae bacterium UBA3430 | reverse complement strand
CCCCCCTCAACGCCCATCTTCTCAACAATTTTCAGCTAGGAACCCCCGTTTTTTCGTAATTTTGCCTCCCTCGAACTGACCAACATGAACAAAGCGGATCTGATCGTTCGCATCGCCGAGGATGCCGGGATCACCAAAGTACAGGCCAATGCAGCACTCGATTCGTTCATCGATGCCGTAACCCGTACGTTGAAAGCAGACGGGAAAGTGAAATTGGTCGGTTTCGGGACCTTCGATTCTTACAAACGCAAGGCGCGGGTGGGACGGAACCCGGGCAATGGAGATGTGATCAAGATCAAATCTCGCCGCGTGGCTCGCTTCAAAGCAGGCAAAGAATTGGCCGATAAACTGTAATCATCAATCATTCATATCAATCACCATGGGAAGAGGAGATAAAAAAACAGCCAAGGGAAAGCGTTTCAAAGGATCGTTCGGCAAAAGTCGTCCGGCCAACGCCCCTAAAATTGCCAAGCGCAACGCTGCTAAGAAAGCTGCTAACTGATCGTCGCGCCTAAGGCGCCAGACGTTGACGTAACCAGGACCCGCTCGGGTCCTTTTTGTATTCGATCCGGTCGTGCATTCGGCCCGGTCGACCCTGCCAGAACTCGACCGATTCCGCAATCAATCGATATCCGCCCCAGTGTGCCGGACGAATAGGTTCCTTTCCGGCATATTCTGCTTGTACGGCCGCATAGCGCTGTATCAACCAATCACGCCCTTCAATCACTGTACTCTGCGGGGAAGCGATCGCACCCAAACGACTTTCAACGGGACGTGAACTGAAATACGCATCACTCTCCGTTTCCGGCAATCGCTCCATCCGTCCGCGAACCCGCACTTGCCGCTCCAATTCTTTCCAGAAAAATACCAGACAGGCCTGCTCGTTGTTTGTCAGCTGCATGCCCTTTCGGCTCTGGTAGTTGGAATAAAAATGAAATCCTACTTCATCTACGCCCTTCAACAATACGATCCGGGCATCGGGCATACCCGACGCATCCACCGTGGCCAAAGTCATGGCATTCACCTCCTCGATCTTGGCTTCCACAGCCTGCGCCCACCAACGGTCGAACTGTTCCATCGGCGCGGCAGCCGCATCCGATTCCAGCAATTCCGCGTGTGCGTAGGTTTTTCGTATGTCGGAAATGGGAGTACTCATATAATGATTCAAAAATAAGTCAACACTAGATCACTTGCATGAGGGTTCGAAAGGCAATGAATCCGTCGCCCCAGCGGTCGTATCCTTTTTTTCGCAAGGCATCGGCATGTACTTGTATGTATCGATCGTAATCGGCCTGGCTCGCTGCTTCATACTGAGCCGCATAGGTCATCCCTTCTTCGTCATCGGCTTCAATCAAATGCAGCAACCGCGCATGCGTGAAACAGCCGGTGGCCACCACTTCGTTCAGGTGTTCTTCCTGCATCCAGCGCAACCAATCGGCCTGAATGGCATGACTCACCTTGATCGTTACATTGTAGATGAGGGGCTTCATTTCTTGAGTTCGAGGTAAACGGGACAATGATCGGAATGCTTGACATCGGGATAGATCTCGGCATCCTTCAGTTTGCTTTTTAGCGTATCTGTGATGCTGATGTAATCGATGCGCCAACCCTTGTTGTTCAATCGAACCGAAGGGAATCGCTGACTCCACCAACTGTATCGATGTGGCTCGGGATGAAAATGCCGAAATGTGTCAATCCAACCGCTCTCTAGGAGTTTCGTCATCCAGGCACGTTCTTCCGGCAAGAATCCGGTTGTGTTCTTATTTCCCTTCGGATCGTGGATATCGATCTCGTGATGCGCGATGTTGTAGTCGCCGCAGAGGATCAATTGCGGATGCGATTTACGGAGCTTATTCAGCCAGTCATAACATTCATCCAGCCACTCGTATTTGAATGACTGACGATGTTCACCACTGGTTCCACTGGGGAAATAAGCATTGATCAACCGGATCTTTCCAAAATCCAATTGGATCACGCGGCCTTCTTCGTCGCTTGGGCCATGCCCGTTGCCATATTCCACGTGATCGGGACGAATCTTCGTAAATACAGCCACGCCGCTGTATCCCCTTTTTTGTGCCGAGAACCAATAATCGTGATACCCGAGTTTATGCAATTCATTGGTGTCAATGTCTTTCGATTCGGCCTTGGTTTCTTGTAAACAGATCACATCTGCCGGGTTGGTGGCCAACCACTCCAGAAATCCTTTTCGGATCGCTGCCCGTATGCCATTCACGTTGTAGGAGATAATACGCATGGTCCGATAAAAGCGA
>DFST01000078.1 GCA_002378975.1 Chitinophagaceae bacterium UBA3430 | reverse complement strand
GGGGAAGCATGGAGAATGCTGACCGGGATGCCATTTGTTTTTGCGGTTTGGGTGGCGTCCAAGCCGATGGATCGTGCATTCATCGAACAATTTGATGCAGCGAATTCGGTCGGATTACAGCGCCTTGATGAGTTGGCCAATGCTTGGCCCTTGCCGGGTGTAGATATGCTAGCCTATTACCGGGATCGGATCAGTTATCGCATTGACATGCAGAAACGTAACGCGTTGGAAGGGTTTTTAGAATCGATCGGCTGAGCCATCAATCGCGGAAGCAGAAAATATTCAATTGCACATCGTAGGGGAGCTTGTTGTTTCGTTCATGCAAGAATGGGATGGGGTGTACCGGAGCAGCTTCTCGAATATAGAAATGGAATCCGGCATTTCGCACCCATTGTAGCATCTCAAGCAGCTCTTGATTCTGATCGAATCGGCCATGGTACTCCAAAAACAGTCGTTTCACCTGTTGAAGCGAATCGGCTACATCGCGCAGCACCTCGTATTCAGCTCCTTCGATATCTATTTTCAGAAAATCTACCGGTGTTTGCAAATAGTCTTTGAGTCGAACGGCTTTTACTTGCAAACCGGCTGCCGACCCATTTGTGTCGATGCTGCTACCCATGCTGCCGGCTGAACTAAAATGAAGCGTTGTATTTTCCTTCCAAATGGCTGCTTGTTCTAACTCCACATCCTGTAGTCCGAACGAACGCATATTTCTGTCAAGCAAGGCGTGATTCAGCGGATCGGGTTCAAAGGCGGTGATCCGGGCGCTGGGACAAAGTTGTTTCAGATAGATGACGCTGAGTCCAATGTTGGCCCCACAATCCAGTATACGCGCATTTTCCGGTAGTGGCTGTTCATAGATGCGTTCTACAAAGATTTCTTTGAGTCCGTGAATCAATTCAGAAGGGGAGGTGAACCAGATGGAATGGCCAAGGATGGTTTTCGAGCGAAGTTTTCCTTCGGGTAAATGCTTTAGTAGTTTGACCTGCCAGGTGCTCAATCCGACTGTACGATACGGATTGGAAAACCACCGTTTGGTGATTGATTGGACTCCCAGGAAGAGATTGTTAAGCAGATTTTTTCGTTCCATTTGTCGACGGTAAAATTACGAAATTGGGTGATTTGGTCTACCTTGGATTTTATGATCTCTCTCATCGTCTGCTCAGTTCGTCCCGAACTGCTGGAACGCGCCAAGCGATCGGTGGAATCGTCCATCGGCGTAGCACACGAATGGGTGGTTGCCGACAATCGAAATACCGGCAAGGGGATCTGTCAAGTCTACAATGAATTGGCAGAAAAAGCCCGTTTTCCTTTCCTGATCTTCTTGCATGAGGATGTAACGTTTGAAGGTTCGGACTGGGGGGATCGGTTGATCGATCATTTTATGACCGATCCAAAGCTGGGTTTGGTTGGATTGGCCGGATCGAATGTCAAATCCAGTTCCATTTCCGGTTGGTATACGGGCGACCCCCAACACGATCGTTTTTACCTGAATCATCAATTGCCCGGTTATGCGGAATCGCTGCATCAGGTGCCGTCTACATCGATGGATCTTTTTCCAGTGGTGTGTCTGGATGGCGTCTTTCTGTGCTGCCGGCGAACTGTTTGGGAGTCGATTCGATTTGATGAGCAGAATCTCCGGGGCTTCCACTTTTACGACCTTGATTTTTCCTTACGGGTGGCCAGGAAGTTTCGCGTAGGGATGACCACGCGCGTTGCGCTCACGCACCATACCGAAGCTGGTGGAGATTACGGAACCCGCTGGTTGCAGGAGGCGATGGATTTTCACCATCGATGGTCGGATCGATTACCCATGAGTTTGGATCAACAGTCGATCGATGAGTCATCGATACAACGAATTTGGCTCGATCGATTGAAAGATCAACGAATCTCTATCCTCGATCGGATTCAATGGATCTCACGTCATCAATTATGGATGCGTCCGGCTTTCTATTATGCCATCCTAAAGTTTTTGATTTATCGGCCGCTCCGGCTTCGGCATTTGCATCGATATCTTCGCAATAGAAAACATGACCATTGAATCCGCTGATCTCCATACTCATTCCAGCCTACGAGCGCCCCGATTATCTGCGGCGCTCTTTGGATCAGATCGCCCGGCAGCATTTTACCGATTTTGAAGTGATCGTGACCGATGATTCTGCTAGCGATTCGGTGGAAGAATTCATTCGGACACATACCTATGCTTTTCCGATCCAGTATCGGCGAAACCGCCCAGCCTTAGGTACCCCCCGCAATTGGACGGCCGGGATTGGCCTAGCCAGGGGAGAATGGATCAAAATCCTGCACGACGACGATTGGCTGGCCGAACCGGATTCGTTAACGCATTATGCGAATCACATTCGGCCGGATGTTGACCTGATCTTTGGTGGGTACGAAGCAGTCTATGAATCCACGGGTCGACGAGAAGTTCGTACCATTACGCATGCTCAATTTCATCGAGTGACCCAAGATCCACATCGATTGTTTGCGAGCAATTTGATCGGCCCGCCCAGTGTACTGATGTATCGTAGAACCGTGCGGGAGCAATTTGACCCAGCATTAAAATGGATCGTGGATTGGGAAGGATATATCCGCCTCATGCAAAACCACCAGGCCGTTTACATCGACCGCGTGGTGATCTGCATGAGTTATAATGCCACCCAAGTGACGCAGTCCTGTTTTGGGAATCCGAATATTGAGATTCCGGAGGCTTTGGCTTACTACAAAAAGCACGGTGAGCAAACCCATTCTTCCTGGATTACCTACGATGCTTGGTGGCGGTTGATTCGCAATCTTTCGATTCGATCGATAGCGCAACTCGAACAATATGCCCATGGGTCTACTGTTCCGACTTTTCTCAAACGCCTGGTACTTCATCAACGTTTATTGCCACTTACTTGCTGGAAAATCGGTGTGATCTCGAAGGTCGGGATGTTCATTTCCTATAACTTCAATCGGTGATGGTTTCAGTCATACTCATTAATTACAATACGTTCGGACTCACCTCCGCGTGTTTGCGCAGCATCTATGCACAAACCAAGGACGTGGGGTTTGAGGTCGTGCTGGTCGACAATGCATCGATCGAACGTGATCCGGCTGATTTTCTGATTGAATTCCCCGCAGTCAAGCTGATTCGAAGCGACAAGAACTTAGGATTTGCTGGCGGAAATAACCTGGGACTACAGCATGCCCGCGGAGAATATCTATTGTTATTGAATAGTGATACCGAATTGACCGAGGACAGTATCTCATTGGCCTATCTCGAATTTCAAAAGCAGCCCAACATTGGATTTCTGGGTTGCCGGATGACTTATCCGGATGGACGGATCCAATATACGGCTCGACGCTTTCGCAGTATTCGCTGGGAATTGCTTGATCTGTTCCGATTTATACCCCTCGCACATGGTTATGAGGCCAGTTCACGTGAAATGCTCGGGAAATATTTTAAGCATGATCTCAGTCTCGACTGTGATTGGCTGAATGGCGCTTTTTTATTCTTTGAACGCCGATTGTTGAGTCATTTCCCCGACGGGAAATTGGATGATCGGTTTTTTATGTATGCCGAGGATCAGCTCTGGTGCGAGCAAGCCCGGGAGTCGGGGCTAAGAAATTATTTTTTCGCCGACACGACGATCGTGCATGTGAATAGTGGCAGTAGCTCCGTTCGTAGGCAGTTGCAAAATCGTCAGGTGATGTTTCGGCACGAGTTGGCCATCGTGCGCCGGCGGAAGGGAGTGGGGTTGTATTACGGACTTTTCGTGCTTCTATTTGGGTTCAAGGAGTATACGCGAAATGCCATTAAGTGGACGGTCTATCAATTAACGGGCCGATTGATTCGATAGTAAGCCAGGAATTTCCTGGACAATCCGATCCCAATTGTATACTTCGTAGTAAGCGTTGGGCGTACTTGTTTTTCTTTTTGCCTCGTTAATTATTTGTTCACAGAAACCATCCCAGTCACCATCGCTGGACGTTTGTAGTTTTTCTCCGCAGGCTTTTGCGTCTATGCCGATCGATCCGGTTGCCGTAGAAACAACGGTAGTTCCAAATCCAATGGCCTCCACCATTTTTGTCTTGATGCCTCCGCCGCTCCGGACCGGGTTTACAAATACGTCGGCTGCCTTAAAATAGGTTTCGATATCCTCGACAAATCCGGCAAAGACAATGTTCCGATCTTTTTCATTTACTAGTTCCTGATAAGAGCTGGGTAGATCTTTGCCGCAGATAAGGAGACGGTATTGGAAGCCTGGCTGCTTGAGCAAGCGTGGATTGACCTCTCGAATGAGGTCGTCTAGGGCTTGTCGGTTAGGTAAATAGCTCAAAAGTCCGTTGAACAACAGGATGTGCGCCTCTTCGGGAATGTGGTGTTTTTGGCGAATCTGTTCTTGGCATGCTGCCCGGTCGCTGGGGTGTGAGTTTTGGCGGATTCCGAATGGAAGTACTTGACATTTCGAGGTAGGCAATTCCCATTCAGACATGGCTGATTGCATATCGCTGGAACTGATGAAAAAGAGTTGATCCGCTTCTTTGAAAAAGGCGCCTTCGTATTTTTTTAAGATGGGCCACCACCATTTTCCGAGGGAACGGAACCGTTGATATTCGATGTTGTGGGTGTGGAGCATGGTGAAAATTCCGCACTCATTTCGGATGCTTTTTGCCAGCCAATAATAATACGGGTGTTCCCAAATGATGCAGTCAAATTTTTCTCCCTCGATCAGTTTTTTCAATTTGGTTTTGAGGCGAATGTCAAGGTATCGATAGAATGGGTTGGGCAACCAACGTAACAGCCGATAGCCGATGGCTAAATCCGGATTGTTGCGTTTTGTGCTGATGACGGTCAAATCGGTATACCGCGCCAAATGCGCTACAAATTCTCCGATTAGTTTTTGTCCGCCGGAATAATGCGGCAAATAGGAGTACGGCGCTATGACCAATACTTTCTTCATCAGGCTTCCTTGCGTTGTTCTGTTTTCCAGGCCATGTATAAGCTGCCGATCAGGATCAGTAAGATCAGGATCGAACTGGCGAACGAAAGCTGGTTGCCCGTTTTAAAGGATCCAGGTTCAAAAATGAACTGGATCTCGTGTTTTCCGGCCGGAACCACCATGCCCCTCAATACGTAATTGGTTTTATAATGATCCACTTGTTTCCCGTCGACATAAGCATTCCAGCCTTTGGGATAATAGATCTCACTGAATACGGCGAATTGTGGGGAAGTGGATTCAAAATTGTAGGTGAGCGTGTCGTTGTCGATGCGAGCCAAGCCGATACGGGCTGTTGTATCTGGTGCTTCCAGTTTGAGTGCAAGTTTTTTCGCATCAGATACTTCTACAATTGCTGAATCGCGGAGATTCATTGTTCCGATTTTCTGAAGGGCATCAACAGGGTCTTGAGTTTTTTGGATATTCTTGACCAACCAGGCCGCTCCCATCGTGGAGGGTCTCAACACAGCGGTATCCGCACCGGTGAACGGACTTTGACGAAGCATGTATTTCGCATCCAGCATGTCCAGCACCTGCGCATTGATGTTATTCGACATGTATCGGTCGATCAGATCCTGATAGATGCGCAATTTGGCGGGGTGATAACCACCAATCGAGCGGTGGAAATAGGAAGTGCGCGATTCGTTGTATGGATCGCTTAACATGTTGAACACACGAAAATGCGGATCGGTATCTGTTTTCAGTTGTTGATCGAGCGGACTGGGATTGAAATTCTGCGAATCGTACGTAGCTGCATCCACATACGCATCATCATTCAGGTACTTCTTACCGACGATGAATAGGTCCAGGGTAGATACGAGGGCCAGAATTGCGATGACCCACATGGGTTGGATCCATTTTTTCAGGTAGAGATATAAGCACCCGATTACCAAGATCAGAAATCCGGCATAGCGCCAGACTTGACCCATGAACATTTCTTGTCGGTCAGCTTTGAGCCCGGAAACGATCAGTTGATTAATCTCTTTGGATCCGGAAGCGTCGAATTGAAAATCCAGTACTTGTTGGTCGAACGGTGCACCATAATCCATCGTCCATCCCATTAGCAACAACACCGCCAAGGATCCGCCGGTTACATACAGGATCGTCCGGAATTTGTCCTTCAATACTTCGTGTGTGTTTTTAAATAGGATTTGATGGAGGGCCAGCACCGCGGTGATTGGGAATGCGATCTCTATAATGGTTAGAGCCATGGAGGGCGCGCGGAATTTATTGTACATCGGCAGATACTGGAAGACAAACTCGTTCAGGGATGGGAAGTATTTACCCCAGGCCAGCAGTATACTCAGGATCGAAACAGCTAGCAATCCCCAGCGCAACGGATGTCGGATCAACGCAAATCCGATCAAAGCCAGTAGGCACGTAATGGCGCCTACATAGGGCGGACCGGACGTTCCTTCTGTAATCCCACCCCAGTATTTGGGCATTTGACCTGCGATTTGCATCGCATTATTCATTGGAACTCCACGGTCTGTCAATTTGCTGATCACGTTGGATTCTTCACCCAGGGGCTCTGCACTGCTGCTGCCAAATGCATCGGGCATGGCCAGTACGGCAGTTTCTGCTTTACCCAGGCTGTAACGGAATGCATAATCGTAATCAAGTCCGGTGGTCTTGGCTTGTTTGACGGTGTCTCCGTTGATCTCTAGATTCTTTCCACCGCGCATGGTGTATTTACTGTATTCGGATGTGGTCAGTAAGATGAGCGCATTGCCGGCTACACCCAAGATGGCCGCACTGACGCCAATGGCAATCACTTTGCCGAGGTGTTTCCATTCTTTGTTTCGGATCCAATTGATGCCGACAGCGATCGCCAAGGCAGCTACGATCAGCAAGGCGTAGTAGGTGATCTGAAAGTGGTTGACGGCGATTTGTTGAAAGATGCCATAGGTAGTGAGAGCCGTTCCCAGCCAATATTTTTTATCAAAGAGTGCGAGGATGCCCGCGAGCATCAACGGTAAAAAGGCTAGGGCCCACATTTTGGATTCGTGTCCGGCTCCGATGATGATTGGGTTGTACGTGGAAAGCATGTAGGCTAGTCCGCCGAACAGACCGATCCAGGGAGATAGACCCATGACCAAGGTCAAAATGTAAAAACAGAGGGCGGCTAGGAACAGGAAGTTGATGGGCTTGGGAAGTCCCAATGAGAGTATCTGAACGAAGTTGGGCATGGCGGAATCACCTTCCATGGCCACTTGGTAGTTGGGCATGCCGCTGAAGAGGTTGGTGTTCCAGAGTGGAAAGTGACCGTTCTTTTCTTTGTATTCGAACGAGTTCTGGGCCATGCCTTTCCAACCTACTATGTCGTGTTGGTTGAGGACCTGTCCGTCGAGTACCGGTTTGCAGAAGATCACCGCAACGAGCAGAAAGCCAAGCAGGACCAATACGTGGGGGATGAGTTTCTTGTAAGAAAAACGGTTCATGGCGGGCTAATTTGAGTCGACAAATTAATGCTTATTTTAGCCATCCACACCTCATGTTTTCCCTTTTCTTTTTTGCCCGACTGACCTTCCTATGTGGCCTCTTTTTTGGGGCTTCCTGGGGGTTATTATTCTTTGAACATGGGCTGAATCCGGAGCTGACTTCTTTCCTGCTTACGATCGGATTTGGAATGGGTGCCATCTTGATTCCGGTATTCAATTTGACCTGTTTGGTCCACCGGATTCGGGGTAAACTCGCTCAAAACCCCACGCCTCGTTGGCTGATCGTCTCTAACTTTATCTGGTTGTTGCTTTTCATCACCTTTATTTTATTTCTTAATGGTCCGTACTATCATCAGCCATAAATCCACTCGCTTGTTCCTCATCCTGGCCGGATT
>DFST01000057.1 GCA_002378975.1 Chitinophagaceae bacterium UBA3430 | reverse complement strand
GGAAGCAGTGATAGCCTCAAGCGGCGAAAAAAGCTGGAAGATTCCATCACGATCCATTACCGCCTTTTGAATTCCCCCCAGCAGATCCTGTTGGACTCCAGCGTAGAGGAGATCGACCGCCGTTTCCCCTTGCGATCAGGTTGGGTGCACTTGGGTAATTTGGGTACGGCTGCTCGCCCTTTGGCGTTTACGCCCCGCACACAAATCGGATTCGATCCAGGTTTTCACGCGCTCGACATCTACGCCTGGACACCCGAACAAGCTCGATACTACCAAACCACCCGTCCATACACCGAACTGAATTATCTGTTAGGTAGCCGTGCCGAACAGGTGATCGAATTGATCCACACCCAGAACATTAGATCCCAATGGAATTTTATGGGCGGCTACCGAATGATCAATGCCCCCGGTTTCTTTCAGAACCAGCTCAGCAATCATCACAATTACGTTTTTACCAGCCGTTATCAATCAACCAATCTACGATACACCCAATACTTTTCACTGACCTCCAACAAACTCCAGGTGGGTGAAAATGGGGGCGTGGTAGACACGGCCAACGAGCTGAACGACCCGGTCTACAAAGAGCGGTTCAATCTTCCTACCTGGATCGGGGGCAGCAATACCTTCTCTGCGAATTTTTTCAGCACGCAGATTGGTACCGGAAATTTTTACCGGAATACGAGTTTTCTATCCAGGCATCAATACGATTTTGGTCGAAAAGATTCCATTGTGACCGATTCCACGGTCGTGCCATTATTTTTTCCTCAATTCAGACTGGAAGCAACTTTCCGATATGATAAGATGAGCCATCGCTTTCTAGATCAACGAGGCGACTCCACGTACTACAATGCTTTTTATGACTGGAATTGGCTCAGCCGTTACGATACCGTCGAGATTCAAGATCAGTGGAAGGTCGCCTCTGCTGAATTTGCCCTGTATCAATTCCCAGACTCCAAGAATTTGCATCAATTCATCCGGTTAGGAGCACGCATTCAATCCATTCAAGGGGAGACCGAATTTGCCGCTCCTACATTTGTGAATACATCCCTAATGGGCGAGTATCGAAACCGTACACGCAATCGCAAATGGGATTTGCTGGCAGTCGGGGAAATCTACCTGACCGGATTCAATCAAGGCGACTACTTAGCAAAAGCTTCGTTGCAGCGCTCTTTGCAAAAGGGAGCGGGCACTTTTCGACTTTCCTTCGAACAATCCAACCGGCAGCCCGGATTCCTATTTGACAGTCGAAGCAGTTTCTATCGTTCCAATCTTTCGTTTGATCCCAAAAAAGAGAATATCACCCGCATCGATGGCGAAGTGAAATGGAATAAGCTCGGACTGGAACTCCAAGGAGCCTATTACTTGGTTAGTCGGCTTTCCGTTTGGTCAGACTATTACCGACCTGATCAAACCGATGCGTTATTCAATGTGATCCAAGTGAAGGCCATGAAGTCATTTCGCCTAGGCCGGTCTTGGCGCTGGCATGCCGAACTGTTTTGGCAACAGCGGGTTGGAACCGCTTCAGTCAACCTGATCCCTTTCTATACCCGTCATCGATTCGGATACGAAGGAAATCTGGGCTTCAAGAATTTACAGTTGGCCACCGGAATCGAGGTCCGTTACCGCCCTCGTTATCAAGCGGATGGGTATTCGCCAGTGCTTGGGCAGTTCTTCTACCAAACTACCCGTTCCATCGAAAATGCCCTGCCCGATCTGGCTGCATACGCCCATTTTCGGATTCGTCCTTTTACCGCATTTCTTCGGGCTGAAAACCTCAATACGGCCCGAGAGCTGAACGGATTTGGGTTTACTCGAAACAATGCACTCGCTCCGGGTTATTACTTACCGGGGTTACAAATTCGGTTGGGGATTTATTGGCGTTTCGTGAATTGAATTACCTTTGTAATACATGCGCAAAACGATTTATAGTCTGGTGGTTGCGGTCTACATCCTGCTTTCGAGCGGGGTAGTGGTACAGCTGCACTATTGCATGGATCGTTTGCAAGAGATCGGCCTTTTCGCGGACGGACATGAAGGTCCTTGTTCCGATTGTGGCATGGAGATGAATGACGACAACGATTGCTGCCAGGATCGAACCGAAGTCATTAAGCTCGTTCAAGATCAATCCATCCAACAGGCTCCTGTTCCTAGCTTCAAGAACATATCCCAGTTGCCTCGTGCATGGAATGAGCAGGTTGATGTGTCGGAATGGAACATTAGCCCGGATCGAGGACGCTGTGTCCAAAATCATTCATTTGATCAAGATCGATACCGATATCGATTGTTGTCCGTTTTTCGAGTTTGAGAAAGGGTGGTTCTAAAAATTCAATTCTCTATTTCAAACAATTAATAAATTTATTTTATGAAAAATATTATCCTCGCCGGTGCTTCGTTTCTGTTTTTGAATGCAACCGCGTTATTCGCTCAGCAATACGCCAGTTTCCAAGTATCGGGCAACTGCGGCATGTGTAAATCCCGCATTGAAAAAGCGGCCAAGGAAGCCGGTGCTACCAATGCATCCTGGAACGATGAGTCCAAACAATTGAAAGTCACTTTTGCCTCCAATACATCGGTAGAAGCCATTCAGAAAAAAGTGGCTGCCGTCGGTCACGACAATGCCGGTGCCAAAGCGAGCGACGATGTATACAACAAGTTGCATGGTTGCTGCAAGTACGAGCGCAATGCAGATGCGGCTCAGGACATGGATAAGAAATCATGCTGCAAAGACGGAGAATCTTGCAAGCACGATGATGCAAACGCTACCGCTCCTTGTTGTGATATGCCCTGCTGCAAAGACGGTAAATGTGCAAAATGTGAGGACTGCTGTAAAAATGGCAAATGCACCAAAGGGGGGGATTGCTGCAAGTCTTTGGTGAGTGATGGGAAGGCCTCCTGCTGCGACAAGCCCTGTTGCAAAGACGGCAAATGCGCCAACTGTGCCGACTGTTGCAAAGACGGTAAGTGCACCAAAGGAGGCGATTGCTGCAAGTCTTTGGTGAG
>DFST01000010.1 GCA_002378975.1 Chitinophagaceae bacterium UBA3430 | reverse complement strand
ACCTGTATTTCCATGTGTGCATGTGGTTCGGCATGATGATCCTGTTCACCGTTTCAGTCGTGCAAGCCATTTTGTATTTGAGAAAAATGGACCGAAAACACGACCTCGCTAGCCGCCACTATGCCGGAACCGGCATCCTGTTCGGACTGTTGGGTTATTCAACTGGTTCGATCTGGGCCGCCTATACCTGGGCAGATCCCAATGTTCCTTTTGCCGAGTCCTTTAGCACAATCGCTCGTGACCCCAAACTGATCGGGGCAGCAATCTCTTTACTGGTATATTTCGCCTATCTCGTATTGCGCGATTCCATAGCCGACATCGACCGCAGAGCTCGGATAAGCGCGGTGTACAACATCTTCGCCTATGTGATCCTATTCCCCGCCATCTGGATTTTGCCGCGCGTGCTGGAAAGCTTGCACCCCGGCCAAGATGGAAATCCGGCCCTGGACGTGAAGAATGACATCAGTCCCTCGATGCGCATGGTATTTTACCCGGCCGTGATCGGTTGGACATTGCTGGGCGTTTGGATCAGCACCATTCGAATCCGAATTGAATTATTGAACGAACAAAAACGCACCACATGAAATGGTTTTTTTGCCTGATCGCCTTTTTCTGCTTCTTCCCCGCCTCCGCAGCCGTGACCATGGCTGAACAGATGCGCAGCGATGGAAGAATCTATGTGGTCATTGCTGTGATGCTTACTATACTGTTCGGGATCGTGCTTTATTTATACCGAATGGACAGAAAACTCAGCCGACTGGAAAAACTGGATCAAAAAAACTGATCCGCTGACTAAGTGAACGATTGCTCAACCATAAAACAAACCGAATGTCGAACAAACACTACAGCTTCTTTGGTGCGGTCGAACGCAGCTTCGACAAAGCTGCCGGATTCACCCAATGGGACAAAGGAATTCTGGCACAGATCAAAGAATGCAATGCCGTTTACCAGATGCGTTTTCCGGTCAAGCTGGACAACGGATCCATCGAAGTAATTGAAGCGTACCGCGTTCAACACTCTCACCACAAAACTCCTTGCAAAGGGGGGATTCGTTTCGCGGCAGAAGTAAACCAGGATGAGGTGATGGCACTGGCAGCTTTGATGACATATAAATGCGCCATCGTAAACGTTCCCTTTGGAGGAGGTAAAGGGGGCATTAAGATCAACCCAAAAAAATACACGACCTACGAACTGGAAAAAATCACACGTCGTTATACCGCTGAGTTGATCAAAAAGAACTTCATCGGTCCAGGCACCGATGTTCCTGCGCCCGATTACGGAACCGGCGAGCGCGAAATGGCCTGGATCCTTGACACCTATACCGCTATGCACCCCGGTGAGATCGATGCCGCCGGCTGTGTAACCGGAAAACCCATCACACAAGGTGGCGTACGTGGTCGCCGCGAAGCAACCGGACTGGGTGTTTTCTACGGTGTACGGGAAGTGTGCAACATGCCCGACATCATGCAAAAATTGGGCCTGCCCATTGGTCTGGAAGGGAAGCGCGTAGTGGTACAAGGACTGGGCAATGTGGGCTACCACTCTGCTAAATTCTTTCAACAAGCGGGCGCCAAAATCGTGGCACTGGCCGAATACGAAGGGGCCATTGAATCCGACGCGGGGTTGGATGTTGACGCAGTCTTCAACCACCGCAAACAAACCGGTTCCATCCTGAACTTTCCCGGTGCCAAGAACTTTGAAAAAAGCTCGGATGCCTTGGAAAAAGAATGCGACATCCTGATCCCCGCTGCATTGGAAAATGTGATCGATGGTTCCAACGCGCCCCGCGTGAAAGCCAAATTGATCGGTGAAGCAGCCAACGGCCCTCTCACCCCCGAAGCAGATGAAGTCTTTGCTAAAAACGGAACCATCGTTATCCCCGATATGTATCTGAACGCCGGCGGAGTAACGGTTTCTTATTTCGAATGGCTCAAGAACCTCAGCCACGTTCGTTATGGTCGACTGGAAAAGCGATTCACCGAAAACCTGAACTCGCACATTCTCGGTCAAATCGAAGAACTCTCTGGCAAGAAAGTAAGTCAAACCGAACGCGATTTCATCATGCACGGTCCCGATGAAGTAGACCTCGTTTACAGCGGACTGGAAGAAACCATGATCACGGCCACCCACGAGATCATGAATACCTGGAAAGCAAATCCAACGATTCCTGATATGCGCACAGCCGCTTATGTTGTTGCCATCAACAAAGTGGCCACCAGCTACGCGGAGCTTGGCATCTTCCCATGATCATCATCAAAGGATTCAACACAAGGGGCTTCGGCCCCTTTTTTATTGCGTAGCCAGATCCACGTTGACGCGCCCCCATCCAAATTGCGCGTTTTTGTACGGGTACAAACTGCTTGACTGCTGCAAACGAACGATGATCTGATCACGGCTGAAGGTTGGATATCTCGACCAAAGCAACGCGGCCATTCCGGCCATACTCGCAGTTGCTACCGAGGAGCCTCCAACACTTGAAGGCCAATCGCCCGAATCTGCAACGGTTAGCGGATGATCTCCATCGGCATTTCGTTCCATGGTTACTACAAAATCGACTTCCTGTCCGGTATGACAAACGGCACAAGCAGATAAGGCGCTTAGATCTTTTACACCCGTAACGGCTTGGATCTCCGGCATCCTAGCTGGAAAGATCACTCCTGCCCAGCCAGAGGTCCAACCAAACGACGTACCTGCTGCCGTGAAAATCAATTTTCCTTTCCCATAGGCATAACGGATCGCATCAACCATGTAGGAACTACTGGTGATCCGGCCCATGCTCATGCTGATGATCCGGACATCGGAACGATTGGCCGCATTGGTAAAAGCATCCACCACGCCCTTCACCTCGCGGGCTTCATCTAAAAAAACATCGGTTGCTGCCCGACAGGTTACGAGGTTGCAGTTGTAGGCGATTCCAACGGCATTGCCATCCGAACAACGAGGAGCCGCGATGACACCTGCCATGGATGTACCATGTCCACACCCATCGTTCGAGGTCTCCGGATTGCCAAAGGAAAAACCCATCCAGGTGTCTTGTGGTAAGGTAACGATTCGCTCAAGGGTTCTTCCGTAAGAAGCCCCGGAATTAAATGAAATGCCTAAATTATCCTGGGCCCAGGAACAGCCCGAATCAATGACGAAGACTTTAATGCCCCGCCCGGTCGTTCGTGCCCAAGCCTGTGGTATACCATGACCGGCATAATTCCAAGATAGCTTGGCCGCCGGTGCGATGGAACTGTAATGCGTACCGAGCTGAATTCCATAATCGGGCGTGTTGCTCCCACACCCGCTTGACGATTCGAGTTGAACCCCATCCCGAACCAAATTATGATCATAGCTCAACGGTTCGACATAACGCACGTACGGAGATCGACGCAAGCGCTGCAGCTGCGTCTTGGAGCTCAGTCGCATTAAGATGACCGGCAATCGATCTTCCACCCAAATTATCCGAGAAGCATTCAACTCGTTGGCCAAAAGTCCAATCACCTGCTGACGAGCCTGCTTCCATGACGCAGCAGACAGATCGATGGTTGAGATCCAATCCGAAGTGGCTAGAAATCCCAATGGTTGATAACCAATTGCCACGATTGAATCGGCGTGCGCGATGGCCGACCATAACTGGTGTTCGTTCCATTGGCTCAGATCGGCACTTCCCTTTCTTTCTAGATCGATTCGGATCTGCCGATTCAATGAATCGACCGCGATGAGCGGATCATTAGTTTGTATCACTAGGGTCGGCTGCCGACGACAAGCAACCACGAAGAGTAGAAAAAAGAAGAGGCAAGAAAAGTATCGCATGAAGATTGATTGAGCCAGCAAAATAGCTTGGCCAGGGTGCGATCTCCAAGTGAAAAAGACGGGAAATGGAACGTTATTTTCTGATCAATGGCCAATCAGCCAATTCAACCAATTCACCATCGGATTTACGCCAACCCATGGTTTGGCTTCCATTGCTGATCATCAGATAAGGCACGGGCACCTGAAGATGATAACGCAGTAATTGATCGAGTACCGAAGTTGTCAATGGCACCTCCGGCGCCTTGCATTCGATCATACAAAAGGGAAGACTCTGTTCGTCGTGCACCAATACATCAAATCGCTTGCGCAGCTTGTTCACCTCGATCTCCTTCTCGACGGCGATCCAGCTGGTCGGTACTAGCAGCACGTGTATGAGCTGCGCCAACACCTGTTGTCGCACCCATTCCTCCGGCGTTAATGCTATCCATTTTTTGCGACAGGCATCAAAGATCTCCTCCCGACCTTGAAATCGGCGCAGGGATGGAACAGGGAGGTTATCAGCCAGGGAAAGCATGCATCAAAACTAATTGTTTAATTTCGGTAGCATGAAGACCAAAGAAGAGATCGTTCAGAACTGGCTGCCGCGGTATACCGGGCAGTCGCTCGACCAATTCGGCGAGTACATCCTGCTCACCAATTTCAGTCATTACCTGAAACTCTTTTCGGAATGGAACAACGCCCCCATCGTCGGTAGCGATCGACCCATGCCCTGCGTCACCGCCGATAACATCACCCTGATCAATTTCGGCATGGGATCGCCTACCGCGGCCACGGTCATGGACCTGCTGACCGCCATTCGGCCCAAAGCGGTTTTGTTCTTGGGAAAATGTGGCGGACTCAAAGAG
>DFST01000074.1:6557-13597 GCA_002378975.1 Chitinophagaceae bacterium UBA3430 | reverse complement strand
GTAGAGAGTAGAGAGGACAAACTAAACTCTCTACTCTCTACGCTCTACATTATTTCATGATTTTCAATTCCTGAATAATGTTCTTGCCGCCACCGAGTTTGTCGATGCACCAGAGCACGTAGCGAATGTCGACGCAAATAGTGCGGTTGAGATCTTTGTCGAAAGCCAGTTTATGGCTGAGTGCTTCGTAGTTGCCGTCGAAGGCCAGACCAATCAGTTCGCCGCGTTTGTTGATGACGGGCGAACCCGAGTTACCGCCGGTAATGTCGTTGGTGGTGATAAAGCCGATCACTAGCTCTTTACGAGTCGGGTCGATGTATTCACCAAAATCTTTGTTCTTCAGGAGTTCGATCTGTTTAGCGGGCAGATCGAATTCATAATCACCCGCCTTGTATTTTTCGAGCAGTCCCTTTGAGGTGGTCACGTAATCATTAACAACCGCATCGCGGGGTTGATAGGATTTCACGTTGCCGTAGCTCACGCGCATGGTGAAGGTGGCATCGGGATACATCATCTTGGCTTTTACGGTATCCATTTCACGGATGCCTTTCAGGTAGATCCTTCCGTACTCTCCGTTCAGTGTATTGAATTGCTGAAACAGGGGCGCATACTTGCTGTTGTAGTTGTTGATGAAGGTGCTGGCGTGCACGAAGGCCGGATCTTGTTGCAGCGTGGCCAGATCGGGGTTCGAGACAAATGCCTTCCAGCGTTCGTCGTCGAAGATCATCGTATTCGCAAAAACTTCTGTAGCGTAATGGTCGTAGGTGACGGCTTCTTTCAGTGAGCCGTGGGTTTCTCCTAATGATTTAAAGAACGTTGTTGGGTGCTGGGCGCTGTCTACTTCTGCATAGAACATTTGCGTAGTTGCGGACAGGATGTTCTCATCGGAAGGGCGGTTTTCGTCGGCCAGAAATGCCGTCCGTTGCTTGTCGATGGATTCCATTATTTTCTTTGGATCACCCGCTTTGCCATCGGCCGATTTCAGGGCGGCTTCAACGGAAATTAAGGAACCCGCGAATGCAATCAGGGGGGAGCCCATCACACCTTCAGTCATGAATTGGCGATGCTTGGCATAGGGGCGCCAGTTGTCATAGGCCTTGGCCCAATCACTGAACAGTTTTTCATATTCGGGTTTGCCATTGGCCCACTGTTGAAATTCGGTTTCGGCTTTTTGTTTCTGTCCGAGTACATCGTATTTCAACAATTGCTTGGTTTCCCCGTCGAAGAATTTCCAATAGTTCGCAATGCCTGCATAGGAAGAAGCCAGTTGCAATTTCACTTTGGGGTCGTTCTTCATTTCCTCGAACATGAATTTGAGGCGCGCATCACGCAGCTTGACCAAGGTGGGGTTGTTGATGTCGGTGGAGAGTTTGATGCCGAAAGAACTCTCGTAGCGGTTGGTGCTTCCTGGATAACCCCAGATCATGGCGAAGTCGCCGTCCTTCAACGGACGAAGCGAGACGGGCAGGTACCATTTGGGTTGGAAGGGTACATTCTTTGCGTCGTATTTGGCGGGTTTGCCATCCGGACTCATGTACACGCGGAATACGGAGAAGTCGCCGGTATGACGTGGCCACTCCCAGTTGTCGGTGTCTCCGCCGAATTTACCTACGCTCTCCGGCGGTGTACCTACGAGTCGTACATCGTTGTAGCGCTGATATACAAAGGCGAGGAATTGATTTCCTTTGAACAGCGGGCTAATGCGGGTTTCAATGCTGTTGGTGGCATCGCTCAGGCGTTTGTTGATGGCAGCGAGTACAGCTGCTTGTTTTCTTACGCGATCCACGCCGCTGAGTCCTTTGAGCGAATCCATTACTTCTTGGGTCACATCCTCTATGCGTACCAAGAATTGTACAGACAATGAAGTTTGAATCTCCTCCTGGTTATTTTTGGCATAGAAGCCATCGCGGAGGTAGTTGTTCTCTACGCTGCTCGCTGCGGCGATGGCTCCGTATCCGCAGTGGTGGTTGGTGAAGATCAGTCCTTTTGAACTAACGATCTCTCCGGTACATCCGCCACCGAAGATGATGATGGCATCTTTCAGAGAGGCCTGGTTGATGTCGTACAGTTGTTTTTTGGTTAGCTTGAGTCCCTTGGCTTTCATTTTTGAATAAACCTGTTCGCCCAGCAGGAGTGGGAGCCACATGCCTTCGTCGGCTGCGGCACGGAACAGGACGGTCAGAAGCAGGGATGAGGAGAGCAAGAATCTTTTCATGACAACAGGATTTAGTCGATTGCAAACCTACGAAACGGCTCGGCCTTTCTAATCGAAAACGACTAATTTCAAGCACCAAATTCTGCTTATGCGTCTTCCCTTACTTGCCCTCAGTCTATTGAGCGTTTATTTGATCTCTTGCGGTAAAAAAGATTCGCCGGGGCCCACCCCTACGCCCAATCCCACGCCTAATTGTGCCTCAGCGGCGGGACCGGTTAACGGAAGCTTCGTGACGGCTACGCAGGTCACCCTGAGTTGGAATGCGGTCTCTACGGCCAGCAGCTACGATGTGTTTTTAGGCACCACGCCCAATCCGACTACTCAGGTCGGAAACAGTGTAACCGGTACCAGCTACAACTATACGATTCCGGCCACGCCCAATACGACGTATTACTGGTATGTCGTACCCAAGAATACGGCCGGTTCGGCTACAGGCTGTACCAGCCGGGTGAGTACATTCACGTTCATCAGCATTTCTGCGCCGGCCGCATTCGGATATTATGTGGTGGGGTATTTTCCTTCGTACCGGGCGGTGGCGGATGTGCCCGATGTGAAATTCCGAATGACCAATGTGGTGGTCTATGCATTTTTTGGGGTGAATAGCAGTGGTACCCTCACTGTTAATAGTCCCAACACCTTGAATGATGTACTCATCAAGGCACGTGCCAACAACGCGAAAGTTTTTGTGGGTATAAACGACGGCAGTGGTGATGGAAAAACCAACTTCAAGAACATGGCGGCCACCGCTACGGGCCGAAATAATTTTGTGAAGGATGTGATGAATAAGGTTCGGCAGTATGGTTTTGACGGCGTGGATATGGACTGGGAATTCCCAACCACCTCCGATGGTACGGATGGTACGTTTACGGCCATGATGACGGAGTTGTCGGATTCACTGCACCGCGATGCGCGGTATTATTTATCCTGCGCCATCACGGCCGGTAAATATGCCGGCGGTTATCGCGATGCCATCCGCAATGAATTGTATCCCTATGTCGACTTCTTCAATGTGATGGCCTACGATGATTTCAGTACTTCGGTTGCTTATAAACATCATAGTGATTATGCATTGGCGCAGACTTGTTTAAATTATTGGCTGAATACGCGTCAGATGCCTGCTTCCAAATGCGTATTGGGTTTACCGGCCTATGGTCGCCCTTCCGGGATTACGCAATCCGGTACCACCATTTCTTTTCGCGGTATTCTCAATCAGGGTGGAAGTCCCAATTCCGACTCGGCGATCGTCACTTCTGGGGGATTTACGAATTATACCATCTATTACAATGGGCAATACACGATCAAGCGAAAGGCCAAACTGGCTAAGGACATAGCCAATGGCGTGATGATGTGGGAGAAATGGCAGGATGCGCCGGATGGCAATTCGTTGTTGAAGGCTGCTTGTGATACCGTAGGAAGAACCTATTGATCGTTCGCTTCGATTGAATTTTCTCTTTCTAATGGGTTTTCCAGCATCTTGTTGGTTTCGCAGTTGTCTCCATCACAACAGGGAAGTGCGTTGGTTTTGCAGATCGGACATTGATAATGACCGTGTACATGGATCAATTCCACGGTGTGACCGCAAAAAGAGCAACGTTGTGCTTGCATATCATTCAGTAATAGGCGTATTCAAGATCTGCCAGAGGTGATCCTTCAGCTCGATCAGTCCTTGGTTGGTGACCGACGAAATAAACAGATGCGTGTAGGCTCCGGGCAATTGCGCGGAGATCTCTTTTTTCAATTCATCATCCAGCATATCGCTTTTGCTGATGGCGATGAGGAATTGTTTATTGAGCAGTTCCGGATTGTATTGCTCCAGTTCATTGAGCAGAATATCAAATTCTTTTCGGTGATCGGGGCTGTCGGCGGGAATCAGGAATAGCAAGACGGAGTTGCGTTCGATGTGACGCAGAAAACGATGGCCAAGTCCGCGGCCTTCGGCCGCTCCCTCGATGATACCCGGAAGATCGGCGATGCAAAAACTCTTTCCGTCGCGGTACTCCACCATGCCCAGATTGGGGGTGATGGTGGTGAATGCGTAAGAAGCTATTTTGGGTTTGGCTGCGGTAATAACCGATAACAACGTCGATTTACCCGCGTTCGGGAAACCGACCAGTCCCACATCGGCCAGCACTTTTAGTTCCAATACTTTCCATCCCTCTGACCCGGGCAATCCGGGTTGCGCATGTTCAGGGGCTTGGTTGGTGGGCGTAGCAAAATGCGAGTTGCCGAGTCCGCCTTTTCCGCCGGGGATCCAGACAATCTCTTGTCCGTCTTCCAAGATCTCTACCTCTTGTTGGCCGGTTTCCTCATCGCGGGCAATGGTGCCAAGCGGTACGTCAATGATGATGTCTTTGCCGTCGCGACCGTGACAATTGTTGGAGCCGCCTCGCTCGCCATCTTCGGCTAATACGTTTTTGTAATAACGAAGATGTAGGAGTGTCCAGAGATTGCGGTTGCCTTTGAGGATGATGTGTGCGCCTCGGCCACCATCGCCGCCGTCCGGTCCGCCCAGGGCGGTGAACTTGTTGCGCATGAAATGCTTGTTGCCGGCACCGCCGTGCCCGCTTCGACAAAAAATGCGGATCTGGTCTACGAAATTGCTTTTCTCCACGGGATCAATTGGGGGCAAATATACCGCAAGCGATCGGCTTGGCTGGAAATGAAAGATCCCAACCGAAGTCAGGATCTTTCAAGAACTAGGTATCGATTAATTATTGGATCATGATCTTTTGCTGGTACGAGGCGCGGAATGACGTTCCGCTGAGCTTGATGAGATAGAGCCCCTGTGTTTGGCCTTTGGGCAATACAACCGGCAACGTGCTGTTTTCTTGGCTGATTTGAACGGCTTGTGTCAACACTTGGCGACCGAGCATGTCGGTGATCTCGAGTTGGTAGCCACCCGGATTCAAATCGCGCAAACGAAGCTGGAATTGATGTTGCTGCGCAGGGTTCGGATATACCGTCATGTAGCCTTTTCCAGTTTCAACGAGTTGAGCGGTTTCCGGCTTGGCCTTGAAAGAAGGCCCTTGGCTGCGCAATACATTGCTGTTGGCCAGATCGGAGCTGTTCCAACTTGTTTCTTTGACCGACCAGGCGGCGGCTGTCCAATTGGCGGGATCAATCATAAAATAACCAGGTTGAACCGCGCTGCTTACCAAGATCTGATTGTTGTCGGTAACGGCCATGCCGTTGATGCTATAACCCACCGGCAATCCTTTTAAAAGTCCCAAGTGAGTAGCGACCTTGGATTGAATGTTGATCCGGAAGATGTGTTGGGCCGAGGTCATGATGAAAAGATTCCCCTTGTCGTCGGCGATCATATCTCCGCCAAAACTGGTGCAGGAAAGGTGTATGGATTGTCCGTCGTTGGCCGGATCATCCACCAAGGTGCCCAGGTCTTCGATCACGGGCAGTCCGCCGGTCGTGAACCGGATCAAATGACGAGCATCGTTGGTGAGGGCATATCCATATCCGTCAGCACCGATGGTCATGCGGGTGACCATGGCTCCGGCATCGGTGGTTGTGGTGCGGTTATTGGCGAAAGGCGTTGCAGAAACGTAGTAGGTCTTCCAGGTATTGAGATCGATGTAGCGGAGCTGATCGATTTGCATGGGGGTAAAGAAGAGTCGATTCGTACGGGCATCAAGGGCCATTGCCGCCACACCCGATTGAAAGGGAGCATCGGCACTGAGTACCGATTTGCCGGTCCCGGCCTGATAAACGGGGCGTTGGGTGTTCAAACCCTCATACAATGGCTGCGACACTTGTCCGCCAGCCAAATCAATGCGGCGCAGAAAATGCCAATTGGCTCCACCTACCTGTTGATCGGTGATGGTGTAGGCGAATCGGTCAGATTGTGCCTGAGCAGAAAAAGCCAAGAGAGAGGACAAAAGAAGGGGTAAAAACTGTTTCATGCAATGATGAATTTGAAACTACAAATTAAGAAATTTTAAGCAAGCCGACAATGATGTTGATTAGTTGTGCTCTACGTTCTTCAAGTTCTCATATTTGATTCCCTTGAAATTTCTTTTCGCCGGGGCTTTGCGTAAAGGCTTGCAAGGTTTCAGCGAACCTGCACATGCTGTGGGTAACTCCTGATACAAGCGGGTGCCTTCCGTTTTCCATTCGATCATTCGGTCGCTTACTTTCTTGATCACTTTACCCGGATTGCCAACTACCACACTTCTGGGCGGAATCTTCTCGCCTTCTTTGATGAACGTGAGTGCTCCAACAATGCTCTCATCGCCCAGCACCACATTATCCATCACCACTGCGTTCATGCCAACCAAACAGTTCTTGCCAATGTGCGATCCGTGTATAATCGCGCCATGCCCGATATGTGCCCCTTCTTCCAATACAACCCTTACCCCCGGGAACATATGAACGGTACAATTCTCCTGCACGTTGCAGCCGTCCTTCAAAATGATCTCTCCCCAGTCGCCGCGCAAAGCGGCACCTGGACCGATGTAACAATCCTTTCCGATGGTAACAGCACCGGTTACGACGGCTTGCGGATGTACAAAAGCGGATGGATGAACGACGGGTTTGTTGCCGTTGAATTCGTAGAACATCAGATCAGTTTTTTATCGGTGCGGTAGCAAAGCCCCTTGAATTGGGCCACTAATTTTTCTTCTTGATTCACAATTCGAATGGTGTAGAGGCCGGTCGATTTTCCGTTGTGTTCTTCTTTCGCTGTAGCCGTAAGTACATCGCCCACTCGTACTTCACGGGTGAAATTGATGGAGGTGTCGAGTGCAACAGAAAGTTGATTGCGGTTGTTACAAGCGAACGCAAAGGCGCTGTCGGCCAATGAAAACGCAATGCC
>DFST01000074.1:0-6390 GCA_002378975.1 Chitinophagaceae bacterium UBA3430 | reverse complement strand
TTTCCGTTGTGTTCTTCTTTCGCCGTAGCCGTAAGTACATCGCCCACTCGTACTTCACGCGTGAAATTGATGGAGGTGTCGAGGGCAACAGAAAGTTGATTTCGGTTGTTACAAGCGAACGCAAAGGCGCTATCGGCCAATGAAAACGCAATGCCCCCGTGGGCGATGCCAAATCCGTTGACCATCTCCTCCCGAACTTTCATTCGGATGCTGCTCGATCCTTCTTGCACCTCCAACACTTCGATTCCCAGCCATTGTGAAAATCGATCGTGTTGCATCATGTGGTCGACGACCTGACGGGCGGCTGCATGCGTATCTGACATGGTAATTTATTTTCCTTCGAAAATTGGATTGCGCTTTTCCAAAAAGGCATTCACGCCCTCTTGAAAATCACGGGTAGCGGCCGCTTCCTGTTGCAGATCGTCTTCCGTTTGCAATTGTTGTTCGAGTGTTTGCACGGCCGACAGTTGCAATTGCTTTTTGATGCGCGCCAATGCCTGTGTAGGCATCTGTGAAAGTTTTTCGGCCAGGTTCAACGCCGCAGTTGAAAAATCAGCGTCGGGATACACCGCATAGATCATGCCTTGTTGTTCGGCTTCTCGCGCACCGATCTTGTCACCCAGCATCATCCAGGCTGCTGCTTTTTGTCGGCCGACCAACCGAGGCAAGAAATAACTGCCTCCCGTATCGGGCACCAATCCGATCTTGGAAAATGCCTGTATGAAGACAGTCGATTCGGAGGCCACAGTAATATCACAACATAGCGCCAGATTGGCACCGGCTCCGGCGGCCACCCCATTGACTGCGGCAACGACTGGTTTTTCCAGGGCAACGATTTGGCGAACGATTGGGTTATAGTGTTCGGCCAATATTTTTTTCATGCCTGGTCCCTCAGGGTCGATGGCTTCTGCCAGATCTTGTCCCGCGCAAAATGCTTTCCCTGTTCCGGTGATCAATACGGCACGAATGGAAGGATCGGTGCATTGGTCGAGCGCTTGTTGCAAGGCCAGTGCCATCTCGCGGTTGAAGGCGTTGTATTTATCGGGGCGATTCAAGGTGAGGATCGCCAGTGAACCGCGTATTTCAGTGAGGATGGTAGACATGGTATTCAGTCTTTACGAATGTAGGCAAATGGTCGGGCTAATGACATTTGAAAAAATCAAAGGGCTCCTGACAGTCGCGGCATTGATAAAGGGCTTTGCAGGCCGTTGATCCGAATTCGCTGACGAGTCGGGTGTTGTTCGAGCCACAACGTGGGCAGGCTACCCCATCTTCCGGGATCGTGAATCGTTTGTCGGGGGGTGCAATGCCGTATTCTTTTAATTTTTCTTTGCCGGCCTCGCTCATCCAATCGGTGGTCCAAGCGGGACGGATCGATTGTTCGATGCGCACGGATGAATAGCCTGCAGCGGCCAATTCCATTCGGATTTGCGTGGCGATCATGTCCATGGCCGGACAGCCGGTATAGGTCGATGTAATGGTGACGATCACTTCCTGATCCTTGACCTCCACGTTGCGGACGATGCCCAGATCGAGGATGGTGAGCACAGGGATCTCGGGATCGGCAATGCGACTTAATATTTCGTAGACGGCTTGGGTGGTATCAACCATGATGGGGTTACCATTCACAGCCCGGGAAGCTGCGTTGTAAATATTGCAATTCGGCCAGCATGAATCCCAGATGTTCGCTGTGCAGTCCGGTTTTTCCGCCGGTGCGTGCAAAAACATTTGTGGGCATTTCAGCGCTGGCTTCTTCAAAGTTGCTGCGGATTTTTTCCTCCCAATTCGATCGAAGCAGCGCCACATCAACACCCGATTCGATCTCGTAGTGCGTGCTGGTAAAAAGTTCTCCGGTAAAAAGCCAGAGGTCTTGAATGGCTTGTTCGAGTCGGCGATGACTTTCGGCGGTGCCGTCTCCGAGACGAATCACCCATTCGCTGCTCCAGCGAACGTGGTAGTTGACCTCTTTCAATGTTTTTTCGGCGATGGCGGCGATGCGTTCGTCGCTGTGGGATAGCAGTTGTTGAAAAAGTAATTGTTGGTAGGTGCTGAAAAAGAATTGACGAAGAGTGGTGGTGGCCCAATCGCCTTTGGGTTGTTCAACCAGCAGGCAGTTGCGGAATTGACGCTCGTTGCGCAAGTAAGCAAGACTGTCTTCCGTGGCGCCATTCCCTTGTAGTTCGGCGGCGTACTGATAAAAACTGCGGGCTTGTCCGATCAGATCGAGGGAGATGTTGGAGATCGCGATGTCTTGTTCCAGTACCGGACCATGCCCGCACCATTCGGCATTGCGTTGTCCGAGGATCAGCGCATTGTCGGCCAGGTGTAATACAAATTCGGTTGTAGGATTCACGTCCATTACATGTGATTGATCTGGTCGGGCAGATCGTAAAAAGTGGGGTGGCGATAGATCTTGTCGGCAGCCGGATCGTAGAGTTCACCGGCTTCTTCGGGTTGGGAGGCGTGGATATCCTGACTCTTCACAACCCAGATGCTGACGCCTTCTTGCCGACGCGTGTACACATCGCGTGCGTTCTCGATGGCCATTTGTGCATCGGTGGCATGTAAGCTGCCTACGTGTTTGTGATCGAGGCCTTGTTTGCTTCGGATGAAGACTTCCCAGAGGGGCCAATCGTTCTTGGGTCCTTGCGGGTTCGGGGCACCACCGGATTCTTGTCCGGGAATGTCTCCATAAAAAAATCGGCGGATGTAGGTATGCATGCGATTCGTTTAGGCGGCGTTGGCGCGTTCGCGTTTTTTGGTGGCGTGGGCGGCAGCGGCTTCGCGCACCCAGACACCGTCTTCCCATGCTTGTTTGCGGGCTTGCAGGCGTTCGCGGTTGCAGGGGCCGTTTCCTTTCACCACTTGCCAGAATTCATCCCAGTTGATGGCGCCAAAATCGTAGTGATTGCGATCGGCATTCCATTTCAAGTCTGGATCAGGAAGGGTCATGCCCAATAATTTCACTTGATCTACGCACATGTCAATGAATTGCTGGCGCAATTCATCGTTGGTCTTGCGTTTGATCTTCCATTTCATGCTTTGGTCGCTGTTGGTGCTTTCGCTGTCGCGGGGACCGAACATCATCAAGGCGGGCCACCACCAGCGGTTGATGGCATCTTGGCACATGGCGCGTTGCTCGGCAGATCCGCGCGAAAGAACGAGCAGCGATTCAAATCCCTGACGTTGATGAAAGCTTTCTTCTTTGCAGATGCGCACCAGGGCGCGGGCGTAGGGGCCGTATGAAGTGCGGGTGAGCATCACCTGATTCATGATCGCCGCTCCATCGACCAACCAGCCGACGGCACCCATGTCTGCCCAGCTGAGGGTGGGATAATTGAAGATGGAGGAGTATTTAGCCCGACCGCTGTGCAGGTCGTTGATGGTCTCTTCGCGGGAGATGCCCAAGGTTTCGCAAGCGGAATAGAGATAGAGTCCATGACCGGCCTCGTCTTGCACTTTGGCCAGTAAGATGGCTTTGCGTTTGAGGGACGGTGCACGGGAGATCCAGTTGCCTTCGGGCAGCATGCCGACGATCTCGCTGTGTGCATGCTGGCTGATCTGGCGGATGTTGGTCTTGCGGTAGGCCTCCGGCATCCAGTCGAGCGGCTCGATTTTGATCTCGGCGTCGATCTTGTCTTGGAATAGTTGCTCCAGGTTGTGAACGGACATGGTTTGAACTTAGTCCGACAAATTTAATCAATCCGAACAGCTGTTTGGGATTTTGTGGAGTCTTCCGTTGGGGTTATTTGGCATCAAAATCCACGACCAGTTTTTGGGTGGTGGGGATGGCCTGGCAGGTGAGGATGAAACCTTGGGCGACTTCTTCGTCTTCGAGACCCCACCGAACGTCCATTTTGACTTCTCCTTCGATGAGTTTGGCTTTGCAGGTGCAGCACATGCCGCCTTTGCAGGCATAGGGCAGATCGGCGCCTTGGTGGAGGGCGGCATCGAGAATGGTCTGCGCTCCGTTTTGGGGGATGTTCACGTCGACCGATCGACCGTCGACCCGCAGGGTGACGGTGCTTTGTGGTCCGCCGAGGACCTCAACGGTCTCTTGTTTTTTTTGCTGTTTGGCTTGTTGGGCAGCGGTGGTGAAGAGTTCGAAATGGATGTTTTTGGAATCGATGCCGAGGGTTGGAAGGGTTTGGCGGGCGGTTTCGATCAGGGCTT
The DNA here is from genome assembly GCA_002378975.1 of Chitinophagaceae bacterium UBA3430. Lineage (GTDB taxonomy): Bacteria > Bacteroidota > Bacteroidia > Chitinophagales > Chitinophagaceae > JJ008. The sequence continues at coordinate 2,217 of DFST01000074.1, read as the reverse complement.
CGGGTCCGCAGAGGAAACATTCGTTTACGCTTGTATAATCGATCAGTGAGCGCAGTTGAGCTAGTTTATCAGCATCGATCCGTCCTTTGTTGAGGGCGCTGTCGGTTCGCTCGCGGCTGAGTACGTGAATCAGTTGGAGTCGGCCGAGGTGTTTGTTCTTCCATCCTTCTAATTCTTCGAAGAAGATGATCGATTGGCGGTCGCGGTTCCCATATACGAGTGTGAATCGGGAATCGGGTTCGGTTTGCAACACGGCTTTCAGGATGGAGAGCACGGGGGTGATTCCGCTACCGGCGGCGATGGCCAGGTAATGTTTGTGGTTGGAAGCCTGAAGATGGGGGTGGAAGTGGCCCATTGGGGGCATTACGTCGATGCGGTCGCCGGGTGTTAAGGATCGATGCGCGTAGTTCGAGAATTTACCGCCGTCGATTTTTTTGATGGCGACGGTGAGTCGGTTTTCGTGGGGCGCGCTGCAGAGGGAGTAGGAGCGACGAATTTCATCGCCATCTATACCGGCGCGAAAGGTGAGGTATTGTCCTGGGAGATATTGAAATTGATCTTTCAGATCATTCGGTACGTCGAGGGTTAGGGAGATGCAATCGGCAGTCTCCGCTTGGATGGAACGGATCGGAAGGGAGTGAAAATGGGTGGACATTAGGCGGGTTTACGCAATCCGTCGATCAGGATGCGGATCATGTTGTTGGCCAATTCGTCGGCGTTCATTTTTACTTTGCTGCGGTGCCAAGATTCGATGCCGTTGATGGCATGGAGCATGATCAATACGGCGGTGGCAGCATCGATGCGGCGGATCTCCCCTTTTACGATGCCGTCTTCGATGATGGCGGCGAAGCGTTTGCGGTATGTACGGCGTTGGTTTTGGAAATTGGCCCGATAGGGTTCGTCGAGGTGACGCCATTCGCGGTCGCTCACGATTACATTCTCGTAATTATCGACCATCTGCTCGATGTGGAAGCGTAAGAGTGATTCAATTTTATTGATGTTGGATTGGCGTCCGGATTCAACCTCTTGGATCTTTTCATTGAAGATGTTGGCCACGTCGAAGCAGATCGACTCGAGGATTTCGTTTTTGGAACGGATGTGGTTGTAGAGGCTGGCGGCTTCGATCCCGACTGTCTCGGCGAGGTCGCGCATCGAGGAGGCGGCAAATCCGCGTTCGCGGAACATGGTAGCGGCCCGTTGAAGGATTAAGCCTTTCTTCGAAGCTTTTTTCCGTTCGATCTTTTTCATGATTCAAAGATAGGAAACCCCGAGGGGACATGGGTTTGGTCCGATCGGCCCAAAGTTTTTATGTAGGTTTGCCGCGCCTTTCAAACTCTAAATTCAATCTATGTCACTTATCTCCGTTGGTACCATGGCTTTTGACGCGATCGAAACTCCCTTTGGGAAGACCGATCGGATCATTGGCGGTTCCGCCACGTATGTTGCGTATGCAGCCAGTCATTTCGTGCAGCCCGTCAAACAAATCTCCATCGTGGGCAATGATTTTCCGGAGTCGGAGATGGAAGAACTGCGCAGCCGCGGGGTTCATTTGGATGGCGTAGATGTGCGCACCGATAAGAAATCCTTTTTCTGGAGCGGCAAGTATCACAACGACATGAATAGCCGCGATACGTTGGTCACCGACCTGAATGTGCTGGCCGATTTCGATCCGCATATTCCCGACGGATACCAGGGTGCCGAATTTTTGATGCTGGGTAACATCATGCCCACCTTGCAGCTCAACGTGATCCAGGAGTTGAAGCAACGTCCGAAGCTGATCGTACTCGATACCATGAATTTCTGGATGAATACGGCCATGAATGAACTCAAGATCGTATTGCGTTATGTGGACCTGTTGTTGGTGAACGATGAAGAGGCACGTCAGCTGACCGGCGAGTATTCATTGGTGAAAGCCGCCAAGGCCATTGCCCAGATGGGTCCCAAATACCTAATTATAAAGAAAGGGGAGCACGGAGCTTTGTTGTTCCATGGCGACCAAGTTTTCCATTCAGCTGCACTGCCGTTGGAGGATGTCTTCGATCCCACCGGGGCCGGTGATACGTTTGCCGGCGGTTTCATTGGTTATCTGGCCAAGACCGGCGACATCTCCTTCGAGAATATGAAACGCGCGATCATTGTGGGCTCGGCGATGGCGAGTTTCTGTGTAGAGAAATTCGGCCCGACCCGATTGAAAGAGATCAATAAATCCGACATCGA
>DFST01000160.1:3148-6262 GCA_002378975.1 Chitinophagaceae bacterium UBA3430 | reverse complement strand
ACCCAGCCGCCGCTGCCGTTTCCACCTCGACAACTTCCAGATGCCGCTTGCGTCGTACCCGACCAGCCATCGCGGGTGGTGGTGATGTTGGATAAATAAGTAACCGGACTTTGATTGTACCAATTCTCGTTGAGGCAGTTCTTCGGACCGCTGGCTGAACCAGCTGTTATCCAACTCGCTCCCTGATCCAATGAATATTGAAGCGAAGCGCCGTCGAATTGTTGTTCCGTATCCCAAAAAATCAGAAACTCTACATAGGGATTTTGAATGGTGCTTAGATCAAAGCAAGGCGAACGCAACCAAGAGGCTTCAGCCGACGCATAGCCCGTACCGGTTAATCCACCCGTGACCCAACATTTGTTTCCCTCGCCCGCCGAGCGAATGACTGCCTTAGCAGGTTGACCCCAAGCCCAATTGTTACCCGTACCACCAGCCGTCCACGATCCATCCGTCATCTCAAAGCCCTCACGATACGGGAAGCTGGTGATGGCAAGGGTACATTGAGCATGAATCCGATGGGAAGTAAAACCCAGAAACGATACCAGTATGAAAGTTCGAATCGACAATTGAATTCAAATAGGGCACAAAGGTATTGGAAGGGACCAATCCTTCGGGGCATGATTGTGAATTGTTATGGAATAAGATTTACCTCGATTCGATGCATGGCTATTGATTAATCAATACCTTACATCCACTAACCTTATGCATTCGTCAGACGACTACGATATCGTTTGCCGCTATCCGGCATTTGAAGTGCGACTGAATAAGTTCGGTGGGCAGCAGGGATTGTTCTCGACGGAATCCTATAACCAAGGCGACACCCTCATCCAATTTTCGATACGCTCCACCCAACCCAGCCCCACGTATTTAACCATTCAGATCGGTGAAGCGGAGCATTTTGAATTCGAACCGGATCATCTCAAATACCTCAATCACAGTTGCAATCCAAATGTATTCCTCGACCTGACAAATCACACCCTGATCGCCGAAACCGCGATCGAATCGGGCGATGAGCTTCGGTTTTTTTATCCGTCCACCGAATGGAAAATGGACCAACCCTTCGATTGCAATTGCGGTGCCGGTAATTGCCTCGGCTCCATTTCCGGCGCACACGCACTCTCCAGCGCTCAACTCTCGAACTACAAACTCTCTCCCTATATCCAACATAAACTGACGCACTAACTTCCAAACCAACTCCCAAACTATCCAAACTCTCCAAACTTTTCACATCTGGGTGTTAGCCCCACAGTTGGAATCCGACGACCCCAACCTGTCCTGCTACTACGACTTCACCCAATCCATTCAGGAATACACGAAGGTGTTCGAAGAATTGAAATTGGCCTGGACCTGGCAGCCGGTAAGCATTCAAAATTTTCGAGAAGTACTGGGAACGATCGCTTCGTCCGATACCAAGCCGTTGATCTTGAATCTGTGCGACGGCGATGAGGTCAATGGAGCTCCGGGCGTTTCCGTGATTCAGGAAATGGATCGATTGGGGCTCACCTACACCGGATCGGATGAACATTTCTATCGGATCACCACGTCGAAGATCCCCATGAAGAAGGCCTTCGACAAATTCGGAGTATCGACCGCCAATTGGCGCGTGATCACGGAGAAAAAGGGAACATTGAAAGGATTGGGCAAACGGATCGGACTTCCCATGATCATCAAACCTGCGGTTTCCGGGGGGAGCATGGGTGTTACCGTCAAAAATGTTGTCAATACCGAGGAGGAACTCATCGCCCGTGTGGAAGAGATCCGAAACGGCTATCGTGGATGGAACCTGCTGGCCGACGGATTGTTCGTGGAGCAATTCATTGCCGGTCCCGAATACACCACCTTCATTACCGGATCGGCCGACGATCCCGAACATTGTGTGGTTTATGAGCCGGTTCAACGGGTTTTTCATGAATCACTACCCGAAACAGAGAAATTTCTTTCGTTCGATCGGCTCTGGGAGATCTATGAGGATGAAACCCCCATGCCCGAACAGGCCAACTTCTACGAATACACCACCGCGCCCAACGAACTGATTCCCGCCATCAAAGCCCTCAGCCTCGAAGGCTATAAAGCCTGTGGCGGAAAAGGATATACCCGAATCGACATCCGGCAAGATTCCAAGACGGGCAATCTATATATGCTGGAGGCGAATGCCCAATGCGGACTCAGCGAGGATGAGAACTATACTTCCATCGGTGCCATCCTCAAGGTTTCCGGTGTTTCGTTCACCCGGGCCATCGAAGCCATTCTGCAAGATGCCATTCGTCGAAGCGAACGTCCCAAGACGAACAAGCGTTCCAGCAAATCAACTTCGAATAAGTCGACCCAACTGGTGAAATAACAACGGCATTATCCTATTTTCGAAACCATGAAGGTTTGTGTATTGCAGCCGGACTATTCCACCTCCGGGGTCGATTATCAGAACTACGATCCACCGAGAGATTTGTCGCGTTTACTCCCCGGCGACGAAGTGCACCACATTTCGCTCAACAAACTCACTACCTACAAACAACTCCGCGATCTCAGCAAACAAAAATTCGACGTATTCGTCAATCTCTGCGAAGGATACCTCGAGTGGGAAGTGCCTAGTATCGACGTGATTCATACGCTGGAGTTGTTGGATCTTCCTTTCACCGGACCTACTTCTAAGCTCTACGATCCGACCAAAGAGTTGATGAAATACGTCGCCTATTGCGTAGGTGTGAATACCCCCGGCTATGTGCGCATTGAAAAATCGGAAGATGTAAAAACTGCTTCGCAACTATTGAAATATCCGCTCTTCGTGAAACCCGCGAAGGCCGGTGATAGTTTAGGCATCGATGAGCACTCTCGAGTTTCAAATGAGCAAGAGCTCTTGCAAAAGGTGAATGAAATCCTGGAGGAATATGGCCCGCTGTTGGTGGAAGAATACGTCGATGGACGTGAATTCACCGTGCTGGTTGCTGCCAATGCCGACGGAAAAACGTGCACCGCCTTCAAGCCGGTCGAATATATTTTTCCGGCTGGGCGCTCGTTCAAAACCTATGCGCTCAAAACATCTGAGCTACATCCGGATGCGAACATTCCCTGCAACGACCCGGTGCTTGAGAAAAATCTCCGCGAAGCGGCCGAAAA
>DFST01000160.1:839-2765 GCA_002378975.1 Chitinophagaceae bacterium UBA3430 | reverse complement strand
GCTAGCGGTCAGATCTATTTTCTGGAGATCAATTTCACCTGCTCTGTTTTTTACAAGGATGGATACGAAGGCTCGGCCGATTTTATTTTGAAATTCGATGGCATCGGTCAGGCTGGGTTCCTGAAACATATGATCACTGAAGGCGTTGCGCGCCATCAACGAAAAAAGAAATGCTACGAGATGCGGGGCAACTCCATCGCCGGTTACGGCATCTATGCTGTCCGCGCAATCTCAAAAGGCGAAGTGGTGTTCAAAGGGGAAGGTCGCTCGCAACGCATCATCACCAAGCGACACGTTGAAAAGTACTGGAACGAAGAAGAGAAATTGAATTTTCGTCGATACGCGTATCCGATCAGCGAAGAGGTATTTATTTTATGGGATGAGGAGCCTTCCGAATGGGCGCCCCAAAATCATTCCTGCGAAGCCAACACTGCATTTGACGGACTGGACGTTCGGGCGCTACGCGACGTTGCTGGCGGGGAAGAACTCACCCTCGATTACGCACATTTCCTGGATCATAATATGGAACCCTTTGATTGTCAGTGTGGTGCGCCTCTTTGCAAACAATTAATCCAGGGCCCCCAGGCAAACACGTTAAATTTGCGGGAACAAACCCTACGCGGTTAAACACGCGACTTCTTCCAAAGTCTCACCTCCGCTACCCCATTACGTTCGACTTACGGACCCCAAACATTCACCTCCGGCAACCGGTTCATTCCGCTGCCCCTATATATATTATATATGTCACGCCTTGCCGCCCTGAGCCACCTGATCCTACAGCATCGATACCGGCTGGGAATCACCTATTTCCTGTTTTTCATTGAAACAGCGGGTAACCTCCTGCGGCCGTTATTTCTGGGTATGGCCGTCAATGATCTGATCAAAGGTTCTTACGCCGGACTGATCTGGCTTTGCGTCGTACACATGATCTGGTTGGTCATCGGCACCATTCGTCACCGCCTTGATACCCGCACCTATTCCGCGATCTATACCTCGATGGTCACCCGATTTCTCGCGCGTCGCTATCAACAAGGTGAAGTATCCAAACTCAGCGCACACTCTACACTTGCACGCGAATTGGTCGACTTCTTGGAGTTTGATATGGTGTATGTGATGGAAGCGGTGTACAATATTTTTGGATCGATGGTTTTATTGTTCTTCTACGACACCTCCGTCGTATTGGTTTGCTTGAGTATTCTTTTACCCGTATCGCTGATCAGTTTTTCCTATGGCCGACGCATGCGCAAGCTGAATCGAATGAAGAATGATGAATTGGAAAAACAGGTAGATGTGATCTCGAGCGGAAACGGTCATCTCATTCGTCAGCACTACGACAATCTACGCAAATGGCAAGTGCGCATCAGTGACCAAGAAGCGTGGAATTTCGGGATCATGGAAATACTGGTGATGGTCGTAATCGGTTTATCATTACTGATCACCAATAAAACCATGGGCGCGGAAATGGAAGCGGGTAGCTTGATCGGTATCTACAGTTATATCCAACGATTTGTGAGCGGTATGGACACGATCCCGTATACTGTACAACGTTTGTCGGCGTTGAAAGACATTCTGTTCCGCATGCGTTTGCAGGAAGAAGACTTAGAAACCCCTCCGCTCCGCGAAGTGGCTTAATTAAAATTCAGCCGAACCCGGCGTGCGCGGGAAAGCGATCACGTCGCGGATATTCGACATACCCGTCACGAACTGAACCATTCGTTCGAAGCCCAATCCGAATCCGGCATGGGGCACCGTACCAAATCGACGTGTATCGAGGTACCACCACAATTCCTCTTCAGGAATGTGCATTTCTTTCATCCGCGCCGTCAGTCGATCCAGACGCTCTTCACGCTGCGAACCACCCACGATTTCCCCGATGCCGGGTGCTAGAATATCCATCGCGGCAACCGTCTTACCGTCTTCGTTCTG
>DFST01000160.1:0-486 GCA_002378975.1 Chitinophagaceae bacterium UBA3430 | reverse complement strand
AGCGGGATAATTCGAAAGAATGACCGGCTTCTTGAAATGTTTTTCGACGAGATATCGTTCGTGTTCGCTTTGCAGATCCATACCCCAACCGGTGATCTCGTATTGAAATTTCTTTTTCTTATTGTGATTGCTTTCGCGAAGAATATCGATCGCTTCGGTATAAGTGATGCGTTCGAATTGATTATTTAAAACAAACTCCAGCTTCTCGATCAATCCGAGTTCGCTGCGCTTGTCTTGCGGCAGTTGTTTTTCTTCCTCTGCCAGTCGTGCAGCCAAGAAATCCAAATCCTCGCGGTTGTGTTCCATGGCATACCGAATGAGGTATTGAATAAACTCTTCGGCGAGGTTCATGTTGTCTTCCAGGTCACAGAAAGCCATCTCGGGTTCAATCATCCAGAATTCAGCGAGGTGACGAGCCGTGTTGCTGTTCTCGGCACGGAATGTGGGACCAAACGTATAAATCTCTCCGAATGCGGTGGCCCCTAA
>DFST01000178.1:6517-6782 GCA_002378975.1 Chitinophagaceae bacterium UBA3430 | reverse complement strand
TCATGGTGAAAAAGATCACCGCCGGCGGTCCGTTCAGTCAAACCCGTATGCAGGAAGGTTTTGTGATCACTCGCTTGAATGGTCAGGAGATTAAGACCATGGAAGAACTGGGAAAGGCCCTCTCAGCTGCCCGAACCGGAAATTTCAGCTTGGAAGGTTTTTACGATGGATACAATGGCATCTATCGATACCCCGTAACGTTACCTGAAGTTGAAGATTGATTCAGCACAAACAATACCATTCAACGCCCCGAATTCGGGGCGTT
>DFST01000178.1:0-6198 GCA_002378975.1 Chitinophagaceae bacterium UBA3430 | reverse complement strand
CCGAATTCGGGGCGTTTTTTATTCAGCGGTGTATATCAGATGATCCCAGGCCTGCATTTCAAATGCCCGTTCCTGGCTGAAATCATTCAATGCCCCTGAGGCCACGTTCTTGAACTTACCGCTCAGACGCGGATCGTTGATCTCAAAATGCAGATCGGATCGGCCGGAGAAGTTCAACACAACCAACAACGCGGAAGTGCCTTGTTTGCGCAAATACGCCAATACCGAAGCGGGAGCAGTGGTCTGCAGGCGCTCGATCAAAACAGATTTATCAGCACGAAGTGCCGGATGTGTTTTCTTTAATTGCATCAACGCTCGGTAAAAGCCGGTGAACATCGCGGCATCGGGTCCTGCTTGGATGGTATCCTTATCAAAAAAATCGATGCGTTTTCGGTTGCCGATTTCCTGTCCGGAATAGAGCAGCGGCACACCGGGCCATGTAGCACTGAATACGGCCAGGGTTTTTGCCATCGACCCGTATTTTTCAAATTCAGTCCCATTCCAACTGTTCTCGTCGTGGTTGGTGGTGAACCAAGCGCGCAGGCGATCGTTGGAAATCGACTGATACCGATCGAGTATGTGCAACAACGAATCCAGTGGGCCTGCTTGCTGATAAAAGTCCTTAGCCCCATGCATCCAAGTCCATGTGTAACTCGCATCAAAGACCTCGGCATACTCGGGCTTATCCAGTTCATCGTATTCGCCGAACCAGAACAAGGGCTTAACGGCATCCAGCTTTTCGCGTGCCTCTCGCCAAAAAGGCAATTCGACCCAAAAAGCCAAGTCACAGCGAAATCCATCGATGTCACATTCGTCAACCCAAAATTGCATGGCATCGATCATCGCTTTTCGAAGAGCCGGGTTTCCAAAATTGAGCTCGATGATGTCATCCATGCCGGAGGCGATCTTGAAATCTCCGGTGGTAGAATCCCGTAAATAGTAGTCGGGGTGCTCGCGGGTCCATCGATGGTCCCAACCCGTATGATTTGCCACCCAATCAATGATCACCTTCATGCCCAAGTCGTGGGCTTTTTTCACCAGTTCCTGAAAATCGGCCAAAGTACCGAACTCGGCATTGATCGACGTATAATCGGAACAGGCGTAATAACTACCCAGACTCCCCTTTCGTTGTTTTTCTGCAATGGGAGTGATCGGCATGAACCACAAGGTTCCAACACCCAAGTCACGAAGTCGGGGCAATTCGGCCATAAAAGCACGAAAGGTTCCAGCCGGCGTGTATTGGCGAACATTTACCTCGTAAATAGAGGTTTGTCGTGCCCAATCAAGTGTTTCAAATCGAATCGGCATATCGTAGTTTTTTGGGGGGGCTTGCCGGGAATCGAATCCGCAAGCAGTGAGCCCGATGCACAAGTAAAAGATCCCGATCAGCCAGCGCATAAAAAGGGTTTGCTGCAATGTAATGAAATGCCCCGATGCATCCACGTATCTTTGCCCCATGCGCAGCTTTGAAGTTCCCGGTTTTTATCGGAGTCCGCTGATCTCCGCCATCAAACAAAAGCGGAAAGCGGCCGACAAACTGAAGAAGGATTTTCAACCCACTCTGCTTGACCTGGGTTCATTGCAAATCCTATTGGCTCGGCATTTTGGATTTTGTTACGGGGTAGAAAATGCGATCGAGATCGCCTTTCGCACGTTGGACGAAAACCCGGACAAACGAATTTTCTTGTTGAGTGAAATGATCCACAATCCACAGGTCAATGCTGACCTGACCAGCCGCGGGATCCGTTTTTTACAAGATACCAAAGGCAATCAGTTGATTCCCTTTGAATCACTGAATGCGGAGGACATTGTTTTGATTCCTGCCTTTGGAACCACCTTGGAAATCGAATCGATTCTAAAAAAGATCGGTATCCGGCTGGAGTGGTACAATACTACCTGTCCCTTTGTGGAGAAGGTCTGGAACCGAAGCGAATCCATTGCCCAAAAGGCCTATACGATTGTGATTCATGGGAAACCGACCCATGAAGAAACCCGTGCCACCTTTTCCCATGCGGCTGCCCAAGGTCCGGCCGTAGTGGTGAAAGACATGCAACAGGCCGCGCGGCTAGCCCGCTACATTTGTCAGGAGGCTGGTCAAGAAGAATTTGAAACAGAATTTTCAGGTCAATACTCGAGCGGATTTCGCATTGACCAACACTTTCGTCGGATTGGCGTTGTGAATCAGACCACCATGCTTGCTGCAGAAACACAAGCCATCGCCGATTTTCTAAAAGAACAGGTACGTAGTATTTATCCGGAACCGGATGCCGTAGCGGATACGCGCGACACGCTCTGTTATGCCACCAGCGACAATCAATCAGCCGTAATGGGTATGTTGGACACAGAAGCCGACATGGCAATTGTCGTAGGCGGGTATAACTCCTCCAACACCTCGCACCTTTTTGAGCTTTGCGCAGAAAAATTACCCACGTTTTACGTGGATGGCCCCGATCGCATTGAGAACGCAACAACAATTCATCATTATGATTTTCATGCCGGTCAGGATACGACCACGCATGACTTTCTGCCGAAAAAAGACATCATTCGTGTATTGGTAACCAGCGGTGCTTCGTGCCCCGATGCCACGGTAGAGCGCATATTGGAAAAACTCGCTGGCTTCTACGAACGGTCACTCCCCTACTCCGATTGGCAGTAAAATCCAATTACTTGTACAGCAGGTCGTAATATTCGTGGGCCATCCGATTGCTTTCGAATTGATAACGTACATCGCGCATACCATTTTTAACGATCTCGCGCCAAACACCATAGTTCTCATAGTACAGCGGCAATACTTGATTTTCGAGGATCTCATAGATCTTTTCCAAATCGTAATCGTCCTGCTCCTGAACGTGCATGTTCTCGTAATCGGCCTTAGGTACGACAAATCCATTGTTCCCATGATTGATGAACTCCGGGATCCATCCGTCGTCGGTAGATAGATTCACTGCGCCATTCATACTGGCGGTCATGCCACTGGTACCGGAGGCTTCGCGGGGAACACGGGGATTGTTCAACCAACAATCGGCGGCTTGCTTAAGCCGCTTGGACAAAGCCAATTCGTATCCGATCATGACAGCCATATTCTTATGCTGACGACCGATGTGCACCAACTCATTGAATTCGCTGATCGCGGGATGGTCAACCGGATAGGGCTTACCAGCCCAAATAATCTGCACCGGGTATTTAGAATTATTGAGGAGTTTTTCAAATCGTTTTTCATCCCGTGTCAGCAGCGCGGCGCGCTTGTAACCGGCAAATCGACGCGCCCAAACGATGGTGAATACCTCGGGGTTGAAGAGTTTACCCGTCTGATCGGCGACGATCTCGAAGGCCCGTTTTTTTAGGTACTTCTTTCGATCATCGATGCCAAAGTTGTCACCGGCCTCCATGAACCGATACAGTTGCTTATCGGCCCAATAACGCCAATTCTGCGCATTGGTGATGGAGAGGATTGGACATATGTTTTCGTATTTGCTCCACATGGCACGTGAGACTTCACCGTGCAAACGGGATACACCATTGGCCAGTCGGGCAAATCGCAATGCAGCCAAGGAGTGATTAAATTGATCGCTGTCGTTTTGATAAAGTTTCTTAACCTCGTCAATGGTAAGCCCGCAGAAGTAGCTCATCTTGTGACAGAGGTAAATGTCGTGTTTTTCGTTGCCAGCTTCTTCGGGGGTATGTGTCGTGAACACCAATCGCTTGGTCACCTCCGGGAGCTGTCGATTGAATTTCTGGTAGAGATAGAATGCGGCCGACAATCCGTGCGCCTCGTTCAGGTGATAGCGGTCCGGATTGAAATTCAACAAATCGACCAACTTGGCCCCGCCTACGCCCAAGAGAATGAATTGGGCTACTTTGGTAGCCACATTGGCGTCGTACAATCGATGTGTGATGGTTTGTGAGACGTAATCATTTTCCGGCAAGTCGGTCGTCAATAAAAACAAAGGTGCCGACTTAAAAGTTTCCGGATTTAAATAAAACGCTTTGACCCAAACCGGATGCTCGTGGATGGTGATCTGGAATTTGATCCCCGTGTCTTCCAAAAAAGAATACTGCTTTTCATTCCAAGCAACATTCAATGTCTGGTCTTGGTTGCGCTCCTGATCGTAGTACCCGTATTTCCATAAAAGCCCAATGCCAATGAGGTTCTGCTTCAACTCATAGGCACTGCGCAAATGCGAGCCGGCCAGGAACCCCAAGCCACCGCTGTAGATCTTCAACGGCTGGTGAACGGCAAATTCCATGGAGAAGTAGGCTACGCGTTGCCCATAACGGGAATCAATTTCGTACGGAACTGCATAATCGTGAAAGGGCATAATGTGTTATTTTTACACGAAGTCGCAAGATAGGAGGAATCTGGCAAAGTTACGGAAGAGTACTGCCGCAATGCTGTGAACAATCTCTGGATACCCCCCTATCATCAGAATGTATCGGGTCGCTAACGCGCATACTGAAAGGAAGCATTAATTTTGTAACACCCTCCTGGCATGCAAACCATAATAGAATTCTGCACCCGCATCGGCCCGCTTTGGTCCGCGCTATTGGCCACCACCTTCACCTGGTTGGTCACGGCCTTGGGGGCTTCCATGGTTTTTTTCTTTCGAACCATGCACCGTTCCGTACTGGATCCGATGTTGGGCTTCACGGGCGGGGTTATGGTGGCGGCTAGCTTCTGGTCCTTACTCGCTCCCTCCATAGAGATTTCAGAACGACTTTATCCGGGTTGGAGTTGGATGCCGGCCGCCGTGGGATTTGCCTTCGGTTCGCTGTTCATTTTTTTCCTGGACCGATACACCCCTCACCTACACCTCAACTTTGGAATCGAGGAGCAGGAAGGAGTAAAAAGCAACTTGCATCGAACCACGCTACTGATCCTGGCGATTACCCTGCATAACATTCCGGAAGGATTGGCCGTGGGTGTTTTGTTCGGCGCAGCGGCCCTGGGCGTTGAACATGCGACGGTGGCTGGAGCGATCACATTGGCCATTGGCATTGCTATTCAGAATTTCCCCGAAGGAATCGCCGTTTCCATGCCCCTGCGCAGACAAGGGGTAAGTCGATGGAAAAGCTTTTGGTACGGACAACTTTCAGCCATTGTAGAACCAATAGCCGGTGTTCTGGGTGCATTCGCAGTGATCTACATTGAGCCATTACTTCCCTTTGCGTTGGCCTTTGCCGCGGGTGCCATGATCTTTGTGGTGGTGGAGGAAGTAATCCCGGAAACACAACGAGACAAATACACAGATCGCTCCGTCTTGGCGTTCATAGCCGGGTTTCTGGTCATGATGATCCTGGATGTATCCTTGGGCTAACTGAGCTCAGAGAAAAGAGGTAAATTTGCCGCGCAACAAAAAGCCCTTCAATAAAATCGATCATGCAAAAAAAAATCAATGTAGCCAACCCAGTCGTTGAATTGGATGGTGATGAAATGACCCGGATTATCTGGGCCTTCATCAAAGAGAAACTGATCCTCCCCTACTTGAACGTCGATATCAAATATTACGACCTTGGTATGGAGAATCGCGACTTGACCGACGACCAGGTTACCATCGATGCCGCCAATGCCATCAAACAATATGGGGTGGGAATCAAATGCGCTACCATCACACCCGATGAGGCACGCGTTAAAGAATTTGGACTGAAACAAATGTGGAAGAGCCCCAACGGCACCATCCGCAATATATTGGACGGTACGGTTTTCCGGGAACCCATCGTGATCAGCAACATACCGCGTTTGGTGAACAACTGGACCGCCCCCATCATTGTGGGTCGCCATGCCTTTGGAGATCAATACCGCGCCACCGACACCCTCATCAAAGGGAAAGGAAAACTCACCATGACCTTTACCCCGGAAGATGGAAGTACTCCACAAACCTTTGAAGTATTCAATTTCAAAGGGGACGGTGTGGCGATGTCTATGTACAACACCGATGAAAGCATTAGCGGATTTGCACGTAGCTGCTTCAACATGGCCCTGAGCAAAAAATGGCCACTGTATTTGTCCACCAAAAACACCATCCTTAAGAAATACGATGGCCGGTTCAAGGATATTTTCCAAGAGATTTTTGAACAGGAATTCAAGGCTGCTTTCGAAGCGGCCGGCATTGTATACGAACACCGCCTGATCGATGACATGGTCGCTTCGGCCCTGAAGTGGAACGGAAATTTTGTTTGGGCCTGTAAGAACTACGACGG
>DFST01000158.1 GCA_002378975.1 Chitinophagaceae bacterium UBA3430 | reverse complement strand
TGGAACCGGAGCAGGTTTAGCAACCGGTGCAGCGGGCTTAACCGGAGCTTTCACTACGGGTTTAGCTACAGGTTTGGCTGCAGGCTTAACCGGAGCTTTTGCTACAGGCTTGGCTGCCGGCTTAACTGGGGCCTTTGCTACCGGTTTAACCGGCGCTTTCGCAGCAGGCTTTACCGCTTTTTTCGGAGCGGGTTTCGCTACGGGTTTAACCGGCGCTTTCGCAGCAGGCTTTACCGCTTTTTTCGGAGCGGGTTTCGCTACGGGTTTGGCTTTAGGGGCAGGCTTCGTTTTAGGAGCCGGTTTTTTAGCAACAGGCTTTGCTTTGACAACCGCTTTTTTCGCAGCAGGTTTCGCCTTAGGAGCCGGCTTGGCAGCTTTCTTTGGGGCGGGTTTTTTCTTGAGGGCCATATATTAGCCTTTTTTGTTGACCGTAACGGTCAGATTTTCAGCGTTAATTTCGATTTCCTGGGCCTGTTTTCCGTTTTGGAAGAGCAGGTCGTCGGCTAGGATTTCCGCGCAAATATAATCTTTAAAGCATCCGAAAGCGGAACTCAGTTCTGGGGAGGCCGAAACGATCACTTCTACTCGGTCGGTTAACTCAAATCCGCTATCCTTCCGGATCTTCTGCACCCGATTCACCAATTCGCGGGCTTGCCCTTCGGCGATCAGATCAGGGGTCAGGGTCAGGTCGAGGGCAACCGTGATCCGGCCCTTGCTGGCAACCGTCCACCCCGGCACATCCTCGCTGCTGATCTCTGCTTCGGCCACCTGCAGCACAAACGGATCACCATCGAGCATCAATTCCTTGCTGCCTTTTTGTTCGAGCTCAGCGATGTCATCTTGGGTAAAATCGGCCAAGGCATTCGACATGGCTTTCATCTTCGCTCCCAGCTTTTTACCCAAGGCAATGAAATTGGGTTTGATCTTTTTACGGATGAAGGTATTGTTGGGATCGAGGTAGGTCAATTCTTTCACGTTCACTTCGGCCTTGATCAGATCCGCTACGCGTTCCAATTGCGCTTTCATGTTTGGATCCAGCACCGGGATCATCATCTTTTGAAGCGGCTGACGCACATTGATCTTTACTTTCTTACGCAGCGACAATACGAGTGAACTGGCATCTTGCGCCCACTGCATGCGCTCTTCGAGTCCGGCATTGATCTTGTTGGGATCGGCTTGAGGGAAATCAGCCAGGTGAACAGATTGCACCGTGTGTTTTCCGGTCACTTGATTCAGCTCGCCAAATAACAGATCGCTAAAAAATGGCGAGATGGGTGCCATCAAGCGAACGACGGTTTCCAAACATTCATACAAAGTCTGATAGGCCGAGATCTTATCGGCAGCATATTCACCTTTCCAAAAACGCCGACGGCACAGGCGCACATACCAATTGCTCAATTGAGCATCCACAAAATCTTCGATGAGTCGGCCGGCCTGTGTTGGCTCGTACTCTTCCATAGCCGCCTGCACTTGATTGATCAGGGTATGCAAGGAAGACAAGATCCAGCGATCGATCTCGGGGCGATCGGCCATCGGAATTTCTTTTTCCGCGTACTTGAATCCGTCAATGTTCGCATAGAGCGCGAAGAACTGATACGTATTGTAGAGTGTGCCAAAAAACTTGCGCTGTACTTCCTGAATGCCGTCGAGGTCGAATTTTAGATTATCCCACGGAGAAGCATTGGTCACCAAGTACCAACGCGTAGCATCGGCCCCGAATTTATCAATGGTCTGGAACGGATCCACCACGTTGCCCAAACGCTTACTCATCTTGTTGCCGTTCTTGTCGAGCACCAATCCATTGCTCACCACGGTCTGATACGCCACCGAATCAAAGAGCAAACTGCCCAAAGCATGCAACGTATAGAACCATCCGCGCGTTTGATCGACCCCTTCGGCAATGAAGCTGGCCGGGAAGGCTGAACCACCATCGCTGCCATTGAGTTGGTGATAGGCAAAGAAATTCTGCGGACTGAGCGGACCGTATGCATTCGAACTCGTATCGGGCAATCCCCATTGTGCATAGGGCATGGCGCCACTATCAAACCACACGTCAATCAGATCGGGCACGCGTTTCATGGGCATTCCACCCGGACTGATCAACACGATGTCATCTACATAGGGCTTGTGCAGATCAGCGACCAAGGCCTCGATTTGGGCTTCGAGATCCGGCATGCCTTTTTTTACGCCGCGCATTTCAATACCGGCTTCGATGGCTTCTTGGATCTTTTGTTTGAGTTCAGCCATCGATCCGATGCAACACAGTTCCGATCCATCTTCGGTTCGCCAGATAGGTAGTGGCGTTCCCCAATAGCGACTGCGACTGAGGTTCCAATCCACCATGTTCTCCAACCAATTCCCGAATCGGCCTTCGCCGGTAGAGGCTGGCTTCCAACGAATGGTCTTATTCAATTCCACCATTCGATCGCGAAGTGCGGTCGTGCGAATAAACCAAGCATCAAGCGGATAATAGAGGATCGGCTTATCGGTGCGCCAGCAATGCGGATAAGCGTGTTCGTATTTCTCGACTTTGAAAGCGCGGTTTTCTCTTTTCAGTTTGACGGCGATGTCTACGTTGACATCGACATAGTCTTGCTGGTCTTTGTAATTCTTGACAAACCGACCACTGAACTCACCGAGTCCGTCGACGAATTTTCCTTCGCGATCGACCATGGTGAGGATGCCAATGCCGTATCGTTTGCCAACTTTATAGTCATCGGCTCCGAAAGCAGGAGC
>DFST01000149.1 GCA_002378975.1 Chitinophagaceae bacterium UBA3430 | reverse complement strand
AGTTGATTTCGCAATTCTGAATTTTCTGTGAGGCGTACGAGGCGGTCAGCAAAGGCATCCACATCCCGACTCTCCACCAAATAACCGGTTTTACCTTCCAATACCACCGACTCAACACCACCGACCCGAGTACTAACCACCGGGCAGCCCGAAGCAGATGCCTCGATCAGACTCACGGGAGTGCCTTCATTCAATGAGGTCAATGCCACGATATCTGCCCCGGCATTGATTGTATCAATATCGGTACGCCAGGACGTGAAGACCAAATCCTCGCCGCTATTACGGGAATCCACTCCGCTGAATACAAATCCCAATTCCCGGGCTTCCTGCTCGATAGTGGCCCTCATATCCCCATCGCCCACAATGAAACCGACCAAACGTCGTCCGGTACGCGATTTGGCCATTGCCAATGCACGTAGAAATAGGGAATGATTTTTGATGCCAACCAGACGGCCGGTGATCACAACAGCAACATCATCGGCCTGAAGCCCATAGGCGGTGCGAAATGCCATTCGCTTGGTTTCGGCGTCGAACTGAAAACGATCCAAATCTAGCCCCAGCGGAATCACTCGGAATTTATCCGGTGGGGCGATCCGAAACGCTTCCGATAACTCTATTTTCTGCTCCGGGCTTATGGCAATAAGGGCATCGGATTTCGTGGCCAGATAACGCTCAATCCCAAGAAATATTCGGGTTTTAAGCGGATTGAAATAGGAATGAAAAACATGCCCGTGGAAGGTATGGACCACAACCGGCACCCCTTCCGCACGAGCCGCCAACCGACCCAAGGCCCCGGGCTTAGCCGCGTGTGTATGGACGATATGGGGACGAAATTCCCGGATCAGCTTGCGTAAATCCCGATACGATGCGAAATCTTTCAGGGGATGCAACGACCGACCCATCGACTCCATTTGTCTCCAATTCAGTCCCGCAAGAAGTTCCGTCGCCTCCGCCTCGTGTGATTCACAGACACCCCCCACCAACATTGTTTCGAAGGGCTTCGGAAGATGGCGGGCGAGCAGGGCAGCGTTGAGGATGGGACCACCAATGGCGGGACGATTTATGATGCGGAGGGTTCGAATCACAGTGGTTCACTCAGGCACATAGCTTAATTTAGTGCCGATTTACAGATTATGTTTGAATTTGAGAGAATAACGTTACTTGACTACTTGCTAACCCCGTTTGTTGTTGGGCTCATTTATTTTTTTGGCAAGCGCTTTCGGGATCGATACTACCCCTTTGGACATCCATATCGACGATTCTTTTTACCGGCACTGACCTTCAAAATGATCGGAGCAATTGTTATTTGCCTGATCTACGTTTACTATTACAATGGAGGAGATACGATCAATTATTTCTACCATGCCCGGGTGATCAACTCCTCCTTCGATGAATCCCCAGTGAAATGGTTCAATCTGCTTTTGGCAATACCCAATCGCTATGACCCAGAATATTTCGAATACACCAGTTTGATGGAATGGTACGGGATATCAGGCGCCTATACGGTTTCTCAAATCGCAGCAGTTACCAGTTTGCTCACCTTGAACACATTCATACCTGCTGCGTTATTGTTTAGTGTGCTTTCCTTCACCGGAGTCTGGGCCCTTTTCCGAACGTTCGCCGAGCAATTTCCCAAATTAATCGAACCAATCGCAACGGCAACACTATTCATTCCCAGTGTAGCCCTATGGGGATCCGGTATTTTCAAAGACACCCTTTGTATGTTCAGTTTGGGTTGGCTTTGCTATGCAACGATCCAATTTTTTGTATATGGCAACCGATCTTTTCGCAATATCACCCAGATCCTGATTCACACGCTGATACTCGCCACTATCAAGATCTACATAATCATTTGCATCGTTCCAGCCTTGAGCGGTTGGGTCCTATTCAAAAATACCAGTCGAATCAAAAATAAAGGATTGTCAAATTTAGTTACCGTAGCAGCTTTGTTCTTGAGTATTGGCGTATTTGGTTTTCTGTTCACACAACTAGAGGACATACTGGGGAAATACTCATTAGATAACATTCAGAAAACTTCAAAAGTCACTCGAGAGTGGATCTCCTATTCGAGTAAGAAAGATGATGGTTCCACTTATGATCTTGGGGATCTTGATTATTCTATATTTGGAGTGATCTCCAAAGTCCCTCAAGCCATAAACGTTACCTTTTTCCGACCATACCTGTGGGAGGCAAAAAAACTAATTGTATTCTTAAGTGCAATAGAGTCTTTTGCACTGCTTCTGCTGACGATCAAAACGCTCTCAGTTATTGGCGTAAAAAGATTCCTCCAAACGGTAACTACCAATTACACCGTCCAATTTACTCTCATCTTCTCTCTAATATTTGCCTTTTCTGTGGGCATCTCCTCTTTCAACTTTGGTGCGCTCTCTCGATATAAGATTCCCTGCATCCCGTTTTTCTTGTTGACTTTGATCCTTGTTTTCTATGCGCATGCACAACCGGGACAACGACTGGCCAAAAGCCTGCGGTTATAACCTCATTGACAAAAGAGATTCAAATATGGCTCTTGTTGTGCAGCCAAACTATATCGCGCCTTCATCCGCGCATGACCTTCTAGCCCCATCTTCGCCCGCAACTCGACCGATACAATCAACTGACGAAATCCTCCCTCCCAGTCGGATGCCGTTTCACATAAAAAACCAGTCGCTCCAGATTGGATCATTGTTTTATTGACACCCACCGGGGAAGCAAGAGCCGGTATGCCCAGCGCGTAATATTGGATCAACTTGAATCCGCATTTCCCCTCACTCCACAGATCTGCGATCAACGGCATCACCCCGATGTCCAGTTGCCCTAAATCGCTCTGCTCGGTCTCCGATGACCAAGGTTGAAATCGATAATAGTTTAAAGGAAGCTTCGGGTCCTTATCCGCGATCACCATAAAATCAAAGACAAACTCCCGCTGCAATCGCTGCAAAACAGGCACCAGCAGATCCAGGAAACGCAAGGTAGAATGACTACCGGTCCACCCCACCACCAATCGATGCGTTCCATGAACTTTTTGTGTTTCCACCGGCAGATCCATGTCGATCACCGTCGGAATGCAAATAACAGATTGATTGTAAGACCGAGCATACTCACATAAATAATCATTGCCACCTACCACGCGGTGTGACCAGCGACAGATCCATTTTACTTTCCATTGTGCCTTGATGAATTGAATCAATCGGCCAGTGGAGCTGGGGTCCGGCATCCAAATGGCATCATCAAAATCGTAGATGATTTTTTTTTTCAGTATCCACCGCAGAATCCATTCGATGATCGGCGGACCGGCCGGAGCGGCCTCCCGATGAATGAATACATAATCATACTCATTCAAACCCTTAAGCAACAATGAAAACCGACGGGCAAATCCGCGCAGTACATTTATCATTTTTTTCAAGCCATTCCCGGCGGTGTACAACAGCTCGCCTTCGGAGGCAGTAAAAAATGGTTCGATTTGGTAAGTGAGGTGATGCTTATTCAATAACGGCAAGAACTGCTCTATCCGATAACGTTGGGAAGGGGCCCTGCCAAGCGGATAGGGCACCAAGAACAAGATGTTTGTTTTGTTATCGCCCACTTAGTACACGTTCGTACACGTTCTTATATCGATTGACCCCCTCATCCAAAGAAAAAAAGGCAACGGCTCCGTTTCGCATGGCATGAGTGTCAAAATGCGCTTTTTGAAAATCATTGATTACCTGGTCGTAGCTTGTCGATGTAAATTGGTCTACCAATAAGCCGGAGTTCCATGCGCGAATGACCGAATCCGTATCGCCCACCCCGCTATTACAAATCACCGGTACACCCATTGCCATGATCTCTCCCTGCTTGGTAGGAGATGAAGCTTTTTTGGAGAAAACCGGTTCTATAAAAAATACGGAACAATCGCTGATCGAAATATAAGTTGGCATGTCAGGACGAATGGCCCCACTGATTCGGATTTTATCAAGCGAGACTCCCTGTTTAATGGCTTCCTGTAATATAATCGCAGGGTCATCTTGACTGATAAAAAGAAAAATACTATCCGGAAATTTCAGCAGCCAACGAACAAAAAAACCCATCATTTCTGGAAGCATGTACCAGGAACCAATCGAGCCAACATAACTGATAACGCGGGATGTGTCCGGGATATTTAGCTTATGACGTAAGCTCAATTTGGCAGATATAGCAACAGAGGCAGGATCAAAATGCCGCAGATCCACACAGCAAGGGATAACAGTGATGGGAACCGGTTGCCCTGGTACAATAGTCCAGGAATGAATGATGGATCGAGCCTGATCGGTCAGCGAGATGATGTGATCAGCCTCCTCGATGAACTGCCTCTCCTTTTTTTTAAAGAACCGATAGATCATTCGGTAAAGTGGATTTTTTAGACCCCATATTTTCCCGTCCACCCGTTCATCGGCCCAGAAACCACGCATATCAAAGATCCATTTGACTCCGAAGCGCCGCTTCATCCATTGGCCGATCAAGCCAGTGATATAACTCCGGCAGTGCAATGCATCAAAAGGACAGTCCCGATGTAATTTATGAACATGCATTCGGAGAAGGAAAAGATCTTTAAGGGTGGAAAGCACCGGTGGCTTTCGGCTATACGTCAAGGGGTGCCAATGTATCTTATTGGCATGGCACAACTGCTCAATCGCTGTACGTCCCTCCGTAAAACGCTCCGGTTTCTCAAAACTTATCAGGGTAATATCATACCCCGAACGGCTTAAGCCTACCAAATAGGGCAGCACTTGTGACTGACCCAAGGGGTCGGTGATACCGTCATAGGAAAGAAATAAAATACGTGACAAGGAAATTAATTAGCTCTTCATCCAGCGCTGGTACCACATTTGGAACATCAGCAAATGCCAAATACGAAGGTATTTTTCTTTACGCCCGGCATAGAAGTCCCGAACAAGTTGACCAATCACTTCCTTACGAAAAATCCCTTGTAACTCGATAGTAGTAGTATCTAGAAATTGGAGCACCAGTGGTTTTAAGGGGCCATACAACCAATCTTGGACCGGAATGGCAAAACCCATTTTAGGTCGGTCCATTAGCTCCTCAGGTATGTATCGATGTACAATTTGTCGGAGAATGTACTTTTTTTGTCGATTATGATATTTATACTCGGTAGGCAATCGTGCTGCCCATTCAATAATATGCTGATCCAAAAATGGCTCTCTGCCTTCTAAGCTAGCACTCATGGTGGCTCGATCAACTTTTGTTAAAATATCGTCCAACATATAGGTCTGATAATCGATCGCCATCATGTAAGAAAGATCATCGTAATACGCTTGTTTTAACTCGTTGCTGTTATAGCGTGTATTCGGGAGAGTAATTGATTCTTGAAGAATTTGAGTTACATCTGTTTCTGTAAAAACCTGATTGAGGTTTTTCATCAACTCAGCGGCAGACGGATCCAGCAGTAATTTCAAAAGTTTATCGTATCGGCTGTGAAAATTGGGTTGAGTGCGCATGAAAGGAATTCGGTCCGAGGATATACGGCGCATTCCAACAGCCAACGATTTTCGAAGAGGTTCTGGAATTGTCATCAATTTCCGACTGTAACGATGGATATAGTCGTACCGGTTGTACCCAGCAAAGATCTCATCACCACCATCGGCTGACAGAGCAACCGTGACCTGTTTTCGTGCTAATCTACTGACGAGTATGGTTGGAATGGCACTGCTATCGGCAAAGGGCTCATCGAAGTAGTAGGGCAGATCCGGTATGACATCAAGAGCCTCCTGGGGTGAGCAATAAAACTCGGTATGATCTGTACCCAGTCTTGATGCGATCTCGCGGGCATAGGGGGCCTCATCTAGTTTTTTATCAGTAGATCCGATCGTAAATGTTCGAATCTTTTCTGTTTGTTGTTTTTGCAAAAGAGCGGTCACGCAGGTACTGTCGTAACCACCGCTCAAAAAAACACCCACCGGCACATCTGCAATCATTCGGTATCGAAAAGAATCGGCTAATACGCGCTCCGTTTCATCTATGGCATCCGGAAGGGAGATTTGAGTTTTAGGTTGATTGTAATGATCGTAGACATTCCAATAACAGTGAGTTTTGATTTTCTTATCGTATACATTAAATGTAAGTATGTGGCCGGGGAGGAGTTTGTGGGTATTTTCAAAAATGCAGTGTGGACTTGGCACATTCCCATATTGCAGAAAAAGTGCAACTGCTGATTGATTTATCTTCCGATTGAATGAAGGGTGAACCATCAGTGATTTCAGCTCCGATCCAAAAAGAAACACACCATCACTCCAAAAGTAATGTAAGGGTTTAACGCCCGGACGGTCTCGTATCAGCGTGAGTACCTCCGTTTTTTCGTCGTACAGGGCAACGGCAAACATACCACGCCATTGGTGAATGGATTCTTCGCCCCATTGACGCCATGCGTGTAATATCACTTCCGTATCGGAATGGGTAGTGAAACTATGCCCCAAACGAATCAGTTCCGAACGGATCTCAGCATAGTTATAGATCTCTCCATTGAAGATGATGTGTAGCCCGTCGAATAACAGCGGCTGATTGGCAGCAGTGCTGAGGTCGAGGATAGAAAGTCGACGGTGGCCTAGACCAATCTGCATTCCTTTTACTGAATCAAAATACTGACCCATGCCATCAGGACCACGATGCTCTAAAGTTTTGGTCATTCTACTCAGAATATCGGCACTAGAATTTGAACCAAAATCTAAGAAACCAGCGATGCCACACATTGTATATTGATTTTTACCTGGACCTGTAAAATGCGATATTTTGGATAATGATATGATTTAGGAGGATCCTAAGATTGTGAACTACTGTAAATTATATATATCTCGCAATCTCTGAAAATAAGAAATTGGAGAAGTTATTGAAGAAACATAGTCTCTGCAACTAGTCAAATGCTTTAATCCATTCCGATTTTTTAAGCACATCAGAGTACTAACTAGAGACATGGGATTATTCAATTCAAAATAATGTGCCTTATTATCGGTTATCTCCCTGTGAGCAGGAATATCTGATAGAACAGGAATTAAACCCGATAAAATACCTTCGCATACCGCCATCCCGAAACCCTCATAATTAGATGCCTGAAGAAAAATCTCGTAATCGCACAATAATTCATCAACGTTTTGACGATTTCCAAGAATCGTTACTGGTAAATCTTGTTTAATAATTCGCAATTCTAAGTCATCTCTTAAAGCGCCATCGCCTATTACATCTAACGTAAAAAAGCCTTTTGGCAACAAGCTAAAACTATCGAGCAGATAATGATAATTCTTTACAGTCTTTAACCCTCCCACGGCAACGCATCTCACTGGTAATGATTCTCGGGTCTCATAATCGCTTCGTAAAGATGCATCACTAAATTTATGAGGAATAAAATTGTATAAAACATACCGACTTCCTCTAAATGGAACAAATTGTAAATAATCATCCAGGGCAACTTTAGAAACAGCAATTAAATCATCTTGCATGTTTGACGTTAATCTTTCAACAAAAAGCGAAAACTTACTTCGAGCAAAAGCATCCTTACTCAACACACTGTGTATGGTTGTAATCAGACGTGTATTCTTTCCCTTCGCCAATCGAGAAATAATACTTGCAAGAAAAGAATGGGCATGGATTATATCTGGTTTATACTCCCAAAGAATCCGTCTTAATCGTATAACCGACCGAAATAATGCCGAGCGTCTGGTATGGTCCAGATAAAACAAAGGATACTTATTAAAAATTGGCAATTGATAATTATCCCTTCCGGCCAAATACACAATCGCATGATCGAATTCAGTCAACTCAGGTATCGTATTGCTGAGCAGTATTTCTGTTCCGCCTACCCCAAGCTTTTCCGTGATATGCAATATCCTCATCTGGAAAATGATGAAAAAGTAAACCAAGGAAGCGGATACAATCTATTTGACTTATAGACAATTATGACTGTCACAGCAAGGAATGAAAAACAGGTTGCATAAGCAGCCCCAATAGCACCGTAACGCATAATCAAGAAATAATTAAGAGCTAAATTCAGCATAATGTTAATAATTGAAACCCATGCTAAAAAACCAGTACGCTTTGCGTGCAACACAATATTTGAAAAAATAATGTAGATCCCCCAGAAAAAATAACTAAGTGCGGTCCAGAACACATATTTCTGACCACTGGCATATTGGATGTTAATGAAATTCGAAAATAAAAATGGAGTTATTAATGTAATAAGTAATAGCACGACGATTAATATAACAACAATTATATAACTCATTTTAACTATTTCAAATCTTCCTTTTGAAGAAGGATTTTCCAAGCGCTCGAACATAAATGGACCTATAATATTGGCAACTGGCCCTACCAGCAAGAGCATTACCATACCTATCTGATAGCCAACATTATATATGCCTGCCTCATCTAGTGATACAAGCTTTGCTATGTATACCCTGTCGGATTGATTTATTATAAACTTTCCTATAGTATGCAAAACAAGTGGCAACCCAAACGATAACCCAGCCAAAATATACTTTTTTGACACTCGATTTACCAACCAATGCCTTTTTTTAAAATATATGAAAGCAATCAAACAAGTAACCATATTTGTAAGCAACCAGGACAGCAAACGACCTTCCCAACTCATCTTTTTACCTGTTACGAACCAAACCGTAAGAAGAACCTCAATTAATATTTTTGCGACTGAGAATAAAGAAAAATACATGGACTCGCGCCTTGCAATTAATAAGCCAAATAGAGTCTCAGTATAAATTATAAGCAAAGAGATTACGACAGAAATTGTTAGCCAGTAAGATTTTTCTACCGGAAATTCCAGAAGTGAAGCAATTGAATGCGGAAAAAGTATATTGATAAATATGAAAAAAAACGCTGGCAGTAATGGAATTAACTGCAAGGATGTGAATAATAGCGCAAATTCGTCTTTGTCTTTTATTTTAAAGTAATCAACAAATATTAATCCAGATACAACCAAGCCAATTAATGGAATTAAGACAGTAACATAAGAGTTTATCATTGAGAGCAGGCCATATTCGTAGGGGGTTATAAAATGTGACAAATAAGGCATAAGGATAAAATTTATACCTGCCCCCAAAAACCCAACACCGGCATACAAAATAAAATTTTTTACTGAGCTCATGAACTATACATGGTGGCGTTAGGCAAATATTTATAACGAAACATTTTTATTTTCGTTATTTATTTTTAATCTCTTCTCAATAACGTTCATGAGCACAGAATTAAAAATGTGAAATAGAGAAAGCTGTATGAAAGATTCGAGACGCAACTACCACAGGAAGTAAATTTTCTATTAAACGCCAACCCAATAAAACAATTACTGATCTTACCCGCAATTATCTTCCAATGCTCTCGTAATGAGAACACATTTCACTCATTTTTAATGCGTCATATAAATTCCTGCCATCAAACAATACTCTTTCTCGCATCAAAGAGCCTATTCGCTCGAAATCAGGGGTCCGAAATTCATTCCACTCCGTACAAACGATCAGGGCATCAGCACCGGTTAGTGCATCATACGGAGACGATGCGAGGATTATTTGTTCACCATAAATAGACTTTACATTGCCCATTGCCTCTGGATCGTATGCGGCTACAGTAGCCCCCCTCATCAACAAATGATTGATCACCTCCAGCGCCGGAGCTTCCCGAATATCGTCCGTATTGGGCTTGAACGCCAATCCCCAAATAGCAAAATGCTTACCTTTTAAGTTACTCGAAAAAAAAGCTTCGACTTTACCTATAAAAAACTGTTTCTGCAAGCGATTCACCTCCATCACCGCTTTCAGGATCTTGAAGTCATACTCAACCTCACTAGATGACTTCCAAAGCGCTTGCACATCTTTCGGCAAACAGCTACCCCCATATCCCAGTCCCGCATTCAAAAATTGCTTCCCGATTCGTGGATCCGAACCGATCCCCAATCGGATCATATCTACGTTGGCACCCAAACGCTCACACAAGAGCGCAATCTCATTCATGAATGAGATTTTCGTAGCAAGAAATGTATTAGCCGCATATTTGGTCAGCTCTGCACTTCTGACGTCCATAAAGATCAAATTATTAACATCAGAGACAAACGGCTGATAGACCTGTGTCATAAGCGATCTTGCCTTATCCGATTCGGCCCCTATGATGATCCGGTCAGGTTTTAGGAAATCCTCGACGGCAGCGCCCTCGCGTAAGAATTCAGGATTACTTACGACTTCGAAGGTCTCTTCGAGGCCGTTGATAGTAGAGGGCTCAGGGTTGAGTTCGTTGAAGGTTTTAAGGATCGCCGCGCGGACTTTGTCGGCGGTTCCGACGGGTACAGTACTTTTGTCCACGATGACCTTGAATTCGTCCGGCTTAAGAAGTTTTCCAAGATCAGCCGCTACACCCAAAATATACTTCAAATCGGCGCTGCCATCTTCACCCGGAGGAGTGGGCAAAGCCAGGAAAATGATCTGGGCACCTTGAATGCCTTCTTCCAAGGAAGTAGTGAAATGCAAACGACCCTCTTTTACATTCCGCTCAAACAACTTCTCCAGCCCGGGCTCATAGATCGTGATCTGTCCCGAACGCAGCTTCGCCACTTTCGCCTGATCGATGTCGACACAGGTAACGTTATTTCCAGTTTCCGCGAAGCAGGTTCCACTGACAAGTCCAACGTAGCCGGTTCCGATGACTGCAATTTTCATTTCGTTGAGGGATGGGGGTTAAGTGTTGAGGTTAAAGGGAGTGATGTTTTTAGTCGAGCAGGATTCCCCACATAAACACCCCGCTCCAGGATATCCTTTGTCACAACTGATCCGGCGCCAATTACCACGCCATTGCAGATCGTTACGGGCAAGATAGTTGCATTTGAACCGATAGAAACATTATTCCCGATCGTCGTTTTCTCCCACTTGGATTTATCACCACAAGCTGGCCCTGCATCTTTGAAGCGATCGTTGATAAACATCACCCCATGACCAATAAAACAATCTGAACCGATTGTTACGCCTTCGCATATAAAACTATGTGATTGAATGCGGGTGCGCTCACCAACAACAACGTTCGCCTGAATCTCCGTGAAAGGCCCAACAAAGCAATCTTTTCCGATCGTGCAGCCGTAAAGGTTAAGCGGCTGCACCAGTTTTACATTTTCGCCAAAACGAACATTTTTAATGCCCGAAGCCTGGATGATCGGCTCATTCAACATGGATCGCATTATAAATTTTTTCAATGGCCATCACCGTCCGAAGTCCCTCTTCCGGCAAGGGCAGTAAAGTAGGTGCCCCATGCATCAAGCGTACCAGGTCATCGTACACCATCGGATGATTCGACATCGACCCTTGATAGCCGGGATAGAGATTGGGGCCAACAACTTCTGAACTGGCCTCAACCTCATCAACCTCCTTAACTCCCTGAGCTTTCAAATAGGTCATCTCATTCAAATACGCTCCTCCCACCTTCACGGTCCCATTCTCGCCGAAAACCGTGATCGAACCTTCCAGATTCTGTTCGTAGGCATTTACCGTATAATGCAAGGTGCCCAAAATGCCTGATTCGAATTGCAAGGCAACAACGCCTTGGTCCTCAAACTCAATAACTCCTTGGTGGTTAGCATTGGATCGAAATCCCTTGACCCGCTTCAAATCACCAAACAGCCAGATCATCAAGTCGACAAAATGACTGAATTGCGTATACAGTGTCCCTCCATCCAACTCTTTGGAACCGCGCCAATCCGCGTTTGAATAATAGGCTGCATTTCGGTTCCAGAAAGCATTCACCTGTACACTTAATATCTTCCCCAATTGGCCGAATCCAAAAGCTGTTTCAATTCCTGTACCGGCGGATTATATCGGTTCTGCTTTACCACCACCAGCTGCTTACCGAATTCCTGGGCAGCCAAGATCATATCATGCGCATCTTCAACGTGTATAGCCATGGGCTTTTCGCAAAGCACGTGTTTGCCGGCCCTCAAGGCCTCGATGGATTGTTGGGCATGCAGCCCGTTCGGCGTGGCGATCACCACCAAGTCAATTTCGTTTTCAGCATGCAAGAGTGCTGTCAAGGATGGATACTTAGTGATCGGATCGTTGCCAACTACCGTATCCATTTTTTCCGCAACCACATCACAGACAGCCACTAGTTTTCCTATCCGCCGAATTTCTCTGGCATGGACCTGACCGATGCGGCCGCAACCAACGAGCGCGAAGCGTAATGACATTATTTTTGAGTGCTAAACCCTAAACACTGTTCGCTACCAGTTTAGATTTTAGGGAACAGAGTTTAATTTTTTAAGAGACAACAGTTTTAAGATACTCCCCATATCCACTCTTCTTCAAGGGCTCAGCAAGTGCTAATAACTGCTCGCGTGTAATGAATCCGTTTCGGTACGCCACCTCCTCGATGCAGCCGATCTTGGTCCCTTGTCTTTTTTCAATCACCCGAACAAATTCTGAGGCATCACTCAGCGAGTCAAAGGTTCCGGTATCCAGCCAGGCAGTTCCTTTATCCAATACGGCAACCTTTAATTTACCCACTTCCAAATAGGCTTTGTTCACATCCGTGATCTCGTATTCACCACGGGGCGATGGCTTTAGCTCCTGGGCGATCCGCACTACTTCATTATCATAGAAGTAAAGACCCGGTACCGCGAAGTTTGATTTTGGTTTCACAGGCTTCTCTTCGATACTGATGGCTTTCATTTCCGAATCAAACTGCACCACCCCATATCGCTCCGGATCCGAAACCTGATAGGCAAATACATATCCACCCTGAATCGTTTGCAACGATTGCAACTGCTTGTCCAATCCGGCGCCGTGAAAAATATTATCGCCCAATACCAAGGCTACGGAATCGGATCCGATAAAATCAGCACCGATCACGAAAGCTTGGGCCAACCCATTAGGCACTGCTTGTTTCGCATATTCAAACCGGCAGCCCAGCGCACTGCCATCGCCCAATAAGCGCATGAAGGAAGCTTGATCTTCCGAGGTGGTGATGATGAGGATCTCTCGGATACCTGCCATCATCAAGGTCGACAAGGGGTAATAGATCATCGGCTTGTCGTAGATGGGCATGAGTTGCTTGCTGATCGCTTTTGTTATTGGATAAAGCCTTGTTCCGGAACCGCCTGCGAGTATTATTCCTTTCATTGTAGATAATTACATATATAAACGGAATGCGCGACTATATGAATATTTCATTAATAGACTCCTTAGTAGCTAGTAGGTAATTAAGCGAAGAGCTTTTCTTGAGCCTGTCAACCCTTGTTAATCCATGTATTTCATCAATATTGAACTTCAAATAACCTACTCCTTCAATCAATTCTTCGATTTTGTCTGCAACTTGGTCATTTAATATCTCAATGACCAAAGACGGCTTAAAGATTTGCAAATATTTCCCCATGCCATCTAATACTTCTGGCTCAAATGTCTCAACATCAATTTTCATTAAGTCAATCCTCGGAATATTGTTACTCTCAATTAGAGATTTAAGCGTAATGGATTTAACTTCAACTCCTTTAGCATGGCCAGTATAATCATCAATTGTTATACTCCCCTCAATATTTGATGCTGCATAATCTAAAGGAGTAATTATAAAATTATTGACTTCAATGTTCCTTTTTAAAATATTGAAGAAGTGCGGATGTGGTTCTAGCGCAAAAATTACCGAATGCTGTGAAACTGCCTTTGCAAGTAAGGCATATACTCCAGTATTCGCTCCAACATCAATTATATATCTCGACTTTTTTGCTAACTTGACCCAGATTTTAAGTGATTCCTTTTCCCATCGTCCAAACAATCCATTCCAAAAGATTTCATTTTCAATAATAGTTTGATTATAAAGTTTGAATTTATAATCTGCATTAGATTTGACCCAGAACCAGCCTTTAAAATGAAGGTGCCGGTAAATAAACTCGGGAGGGGTCAATACCCTTTTAACAGCTTGAAAGAGATGGCGTTTAAATGGGAGCGCATCGTATATTTTTTTTACGTAATTTTTTAACATACCTAAGTTATGGCACGAGCTAAATAATCGAAATTCATATTTTTCTGTTTGCTTTTGCGCATCTATATCCAAGGTAACGGTGTAGCGCTTTTAGCGGGGTGATAGAATTAAAAAATATGCGGAATTATCATTTAAAACAAGTCAAAATAAAGTCTCGTAAACCTACATTTAAACAATCATCCACCGTACTGCTTATCATAGTACCCCTGATACTCCCCAGAAGTTACACTCTTCAACCAATCACCATTGGACAAATACCAATCAATCGTCAACGACAATCCTTCCTCAAAGATTACTGATGGTTTCCAACCAAGCTCCTGATTGATCTTGGAAGCATCAATGGCATATCGCCGATCGTGACCGGGGCGGTCCTTCACATAAGTGATCAGGGAATCACTCGTTCCAGGGGCATTACCCAGCTTTTCATCCATCAGCCTACACAACAACTTCACCAGGTCAATGTTTCGCCACTCGTTAAACCCACCAATGTTATACGTGTCGCCATTTTTCCCCTCATGGAAAACTTGGTCAATGGCGGTAGCATGGTCTTTTACAAAAAGCCAGTCACGCGTATACAATCCATCCCCATAAACGGGTAACGGCTTCTTTTGAATGATGTTGTTAATAAACAGGGGGATCAGCTTCTC
>DFST01000014.1 GCA_002378975.1 Chitinophagaceae bacterium UBA3430 | reverse complement strand
GCCGTTGCCACCGACGCCACGTTGATCTTCGATCCGGCCAGTGCTTTTTTAGCGACGCGTACAAAATTGGGGTATACACAAATCGCTGCTACTGTTGGAACACCCGGCCATTCATCGTGTAGGTGCATGGCCTTGTAGCAGAGCTGGCGAACTTTTTGATCGGTGTCTTTGCCCTCCAAGGTGGTGAGATCGATCATGTTCAGCACCATATTTAGTGCTTCGAGCTTGGAAGCCTGTTTGATGCTGCGCTTGGTGAAACGGGCAGCCCGCTCTTCCACACCGGTCTGGTCGACCGCCGCGGTACGTCTAAAATCGGGGAGAATGGGGGCTTTTGGGGTGCGCGCCATAACGGGTCTTTCAAAAATAGAACTATTGTGTGGATTCCCGGTTCATAACTCCTTGTCCACAACTGGAAATCCGATCCGATTCCGTCGAATTATCTGACAGAATTTCCGTTGATTTGTCATCCCCCTACATTGTACTCACTCAATTTCCAATTTATGCGCAACCTGTCTCGTTTACTCGGTGTTTGTCTGGCCGGCGTTTTATCGCTGCAAGCCTGGGCTCAACCGACCTTCCCAGAAAATGGAGTAGCCGACCCGCGTCAAGGCTATTACGCCTTTACGCATGCCACCCTCGTGCAACATTCCAAATCGACCCTGACCAACGCCACGCTGGTGGTGCGCGATGGCAAAATCCTAGCCATCGGTACGGGATTGCCCGTGCCCATCGGTGCGGTGGAAGTGGATTGCACCAACAAATTCATCTATCCTTCTTTTGTTGATCTCTACGCTGATTATGGCATGCCTATTCAACAAGGTGGTGGTCGTGGCGGCGGATTCAACTTCGCCCAACAACCACAGCTCGAAACAGCAACCAAAGGCCCCTTTGGATGGAACCAAGCCATCCGCCCCGAGGTCAATGCGTACGCTTCTTTTTCCGTGAATGAGGCGCAGGCCAAATCAATGCGAGAAGCCGGCTTTGGTACAGTACTGACCCATATCCGCGATGGCATTGCCCGCGGTACGGGTGCGTTGGTCACACTGGCCAACGAAAAAGAGAACCTGGTATTGCTGAAAGAAAAAGCATCCGCTCATTACTCATTCAGCAAAGGATCCTCCACCCAAAGCTATCCCAGCTCGATGATGGGGATGATCACGTTGCTTCGTCAAACTTACCTCGATGCCGACTGGTACAAGACCAAGCCCGCCGCTGAGGGATTGAATCTGAGCTTGCAAGCTTTCAATGATACGCGTGCATTGCCGCAGATTTTCGAGAGTGCCGATAAATGGAACGACCTCCGCGCCGATCGCATCGGCGATGAATTTGGAGTTCAGTATGTGCTCAAGGCAGGACAGAATGAATATCAACGCATCAACGAGATGAAAGGAACCAATGCTACTTTCATTCTTCCGTTGAACTTCCCGCTGGCACAAGACGTAGAAGATCCCAACGATGCGCGTTTTGTATCCTTGAGCGATATGAAGCATTGGGAATTGGCCCCCACCATGCCCGCCGCATTCGAAAAAGCTGGCGTTCCATTCTGCTTGACCAGCGCAGATCTTAAATCTGTCTCTCAATTCGGATCCGCCTTGCGTAAGGCGATGGAGTACGGACTTTCCGAAACCGCAGCGCTTGATGCATTAACCATTACTCCGGCGAAAACTTTGGGTGTGTCGGATTGGGTAGGAACGCTGGAAGTAGGCAAGCTGGGAAATTTTGTGATCACGACCGGTCCCATCTTCCAAGATAAATCGACCTTATTGCAAAACTGGGTACAAGGAATCAAATACACCATCAAAGAAGATGCTGGTTCCATCAATGGCACCTACACCTTGACCGTCAATGGAGCAGCCGGTAGCGAGCAATACACCCTCGAAGTAAAATCAGGCGGCAATCCTTCTTTATATGCTAAAGACACGCTGCAAGCCCGCTTAACGGTCGACGGCAAACAGATCAAACTGAATTATGCGCCGCAAGTGAAACGCGTTCGCGGAGCCGGTGCACCCGGAGCCGATAGTACCCGTCGCCCTATGGGCGGCTTTGGCGGAAGAGGCATGGCACCGATGCCGGAAGCATTGCCCGCTACGGCTACTCGCCTCAGCGGACTCGTCAATGGCACCAGCTGGAATGGTACCGGTACGGATTCATTGGGTAATCCGCTTAGTTGGACCGCTACGTTGGTCAAACTCAGTGAAATCAAATCCGACAGCGTAAAGAAAAAAGACGCACCGGCGGTAGGCAACGTGATCTATCCGATGCAGCCATTCGGTTGGGTCAGCGATGCGCGCCCGAAGCAAGAGACCATTCTGATCAAGAACGCCACCGTGTGGACCAACGAACAAGAAGGCGTGTTGAAAGAGACCGACGTATTGATCAAAAATGGCAAAGTAGCTGCGGTTGGAAAAAACCTGACTGAAGCGACCGCCCGCGTGATTGATGGAACCGGCAAGCACGTAACTGCCGGCATCATCGATGAGCACTCACACATCGCAGCTGCTTCGATCAATGAAGGCGGACAGTCTGTAACATCTGAAGTACGCATCGGCGATAACCTGAATCCCGATGATGTCAATATTTATCGTCAACTCAGTGGCGGGGTAACTACCTCACACATTCTGCACGGATCCGCAAACGTGATCGGCGGACAGACTCAATTGATCAAATTGCGTTGGGGTGGAAACGATGAAGACCTGAAATTCCGCGGCTGGACCGGTCAGATCAAGTTTGCCCTCGGTGAGAACGTAAAACGTTCTTCATCGCCGCTGGGCAACAATCGCTATCCCGATACCCGCATGGGCGTGGAGCAGGTGTTGATCGATGCCTTCACAAGAGCTAAAGATTATCAGAAGTCCTGGAATGCTTACAATGCCACGAAGGGCAAAAAAGGTTTCACCGGTGTGGCTCCTCGCCGCGACCTGGAACTGGATGCCTTGGTCGAAATTCTGGAGAAGAAACGCTTCATTACTTGTCACTCCTATGTGCAAAGTGAGATCAACAGCGCGATGAAAGTAGCCGAGCAAATGGGTTACACCGTCAATACGTTTACGCACATCTTGGAAGGGTACAAAGTGGCCGATAAAATGCTCAAGCATGGCTCGTTTGTATCGACCTTCTCCGACTGGTGGGCCTATAAAATGGAAGTAGAGGATGCGATTCCGTACAATGCAGCCATCATGCAAAAAGTGGGACTGACTGTTGCCATCAACAGCGATGATGCTGAGATGGCCCGTCGACTGAATCAGGAAGCGGCCAAGATCGTGAAGTATGGCGG
>DFST01000033.1 GCA_002378975.1 Chitinophagaceae bacterium UBA3430 | reverse complement strand
ATTCCACCATGATGCGTTGAGCCGGCTGAGATGGATCAACGATCGATGCCATCCGATGCTGTTGCTCAAATGCAAAAATCCACTGTTGATCTTGTAGGGAAAGATTCAAAAACCCTTTGACCAGCTGGTATCCACTGAACAATTGTGGAAACTGCGTGGTCAGTGTTGAGCCCAAGGATTCACCAATTTTATCCGGGGCCTGTCCGAGTGTTTTGGCCAATCCGAACAACACCAAGGTCAGGTCACCTTCGAATTCAGGCTTGGTCTGGTTGATGACCAGGCTGTTCGCGTCGCCGGACCATCCGTGTTCAGATGAAAGTACCCTTTGGATGGCTTCCCGAACGGTTGCTTGAATCGTGGCTGCTTGCATGGGCGCGAATTTACGAACCGATTTGGCATTTGTAGGCTCAATCAATTACTTTGCTGCTGTGCGTAAACGATTGCATCATATCCGGGATTTGATCTTGCCGATTATTGACTTCTTTTATCCGCCCTTTCGGCGGGTATTCAGTCGTCAAACCTTTCGCTATGCCGCCAGCGGAGGTGGAAATGTGTTGATCGGATTTCTGGTCTATTCGCTGAGTTTTGAGCATCTATTCAATGGGCAGGTTTACGACCTCGGCTTTTATGCGGTAAAGGCCCATTCGGCTGCCCTTTTCTTGTCTTTTTGCGTTACGTTTCCCATTGGATTTTTCATGTCTAAATACGTAGTTTTTTCAGATTCAGACCTGCGCGGACGTGTTCAATTGTTTCGTTATTTACTGATCTGTCTAACCAATCTTTTCTTGAATTGGGTGTTGCTGAAGATGTGGGTCGAGATCATCCACATACATCCGGTACCCGCCCAATTGCTTACCATTTCAGTGGTCGTAGCGGTCAGCTACGTGGCCCAACGCTATTTTTCCTTCAGAACCGTTCCCAGCATCAAAGACTAAAGCGGGATAGGTCGGCCGTACAACTCATTTTTCCTTGCAAATCAACTAAGACCCGTATCCCATGTCGGTTCACTTCAGATCCGACCCAACGAAACTGTTCCAGCTCTCCCCGGCAACGAATCATATCATTACCTGCTTGTTGCAAATATTGATTCAGAGATTTTCGTTTCGAGTCGAGCAGAGTTTGTAGGTTGAATTGACATTTTTCTTCGATCCAATTTCGAATGGGGCGCTCGAACAGTTCGGCCGTAGCTCCCAAGATTCGATGACGGGTTTGAAGATCGTATTCCAGGTTCTTAAGTGATAGGATGCCTGTTGTAGAGTCCCAACTGGGAAGGGCAACGAGCTGCAGCGTTCCCGCATATTTTCCGGAGAGGTGGAGTTGGCATTGAATCTGTTGGGTGCCGCTTCCTTCCAATGTCAAGGAGTCGATTCGTAGTTTCTTGCGGAAGGGGCCTTGCTTGGCGGATAATTCAACAGGTAAAAAATCTGTATTCACCAATCTGCTCAGGGAGTCAAATTGCAAGTTGGCTTCCAGGCGAACGCGAAAACCTTCCTGTTGGGTTGGCGTATCCCAATCCGCAGGCAGTCCTATTGTTAGAGGGGTAGGCTTGGTATTCAATACAACGGGGCGCGCCTTCAATCCGATCGTTAGATCCAAGCTGTCTCCCTGTGCAATCATTCGGTTCAGGCGGATTCCGGCAGGACGGATCATCAACCAACCATATGAACCAATCTCAATGGGTTGATTCAATTTATCCCAAACCGGTGTTAGGTAGGAGCGGAGATCAATGCGCCCATAACTAGATTCCATGGTTTGCTGCGCGGCGGTAAGTTCCTCCCATAGTCCCGACATGACCTGGTCGGTAATGTCTTGTCCCCAGAAACAGACCGCGCAAGCATCGGTGGGCAGTGGTTTTTGTGGTTGTATCTGGAGCCGGATTTGGTAGCGAGGTAAAAGGGAGAGTGTATTCAAAAATCGAACATCCACTCGGCGGGCCCCTTCATCAAACCCACATCGGCAGGTGGGCGTCCAGGGGCTTAAGACCGTACCCCGAAAACAAGCCCGACTAGAACCTTCGATCTGGTAATAACCGGTGAAACCCAAGTCTAGGGTTTGACCCGATGCTTTGAGCTTCAGCGGACCACGCCAAAACCGATAACGATACCGTAGATCGCATTGGGGTTGAACCCAACCATTGGGGTAGCCGTCGGAAGTAAAAACCGTATCGACTGAACGTTCAGCCCAATTATAAAGGGGTTTCAGACCGATTCGCAAGGGGATATCAACCGAGGAGAAATAATTGGAATCGAATTGCCCGATTGCCCCATCGGCAAGTAGGATCAGGATCCAAGCAGTTAGGCAGGTTCGTTTGAGCATGGCTACAAAGCTAACTTTCACCTTGTTTTTGAATCGCTTTCAATTGACATTTTGCCGTTAAAATAGGAGTATCGGTGCATGTTGTCGGTTTATTTCGCCTGAATTGACCAGAAACTGCCATTTTTTCACCCTAACACCATTCGGCACAGGGATTGCCATAATGGTTTTGTAAAACAGAAAAACATGGGAAAAATTATTGGCATCGACCTGGGCACCACAAATAGTTGTGTGTCGGTCATGGAAGGAAATGAACCGGTGGTGATCGCGAACGACGAAGGTCGTCGTACAACCCCCTCGGTGGTTGCCTTTTTAAAGAATGGCGAACGCAAAGTGGGCGATCCGGCCAAACGTCAGGCCATCACCAATCCGCAAAATACCATCGCTTCGGTTAAGCGATTCATGGGACGACAGTTCAATGAAGTGACCGAAGAGATCAGTCACTGGAGCTACAAAGTTGCTCAGGGTGACAACAACACCGTACGCATCGACATCGATGGGCGTCTTTATACGCCCCAAGAAATATCAGCCATGGTGTTGCAGAAAATGAAAAAGACCGCGGAAGATTACCTGGGTTATGAAGTGAGCGAGGCGGTGATCACCGTGCCGGCTTATTTCAATGATGCACAACGTCAAGCGACCAAGGAAGCGGGTGAGATCGCCGGACTGACCGTTCGTCGTATTGTTAACGAACCAACCGCGGCGGCACTTGCCTATGGCATGGACAAAGCCAAGGAAGAGCAAAAGATCGCAGTATTTGACCTCGGTGGAGGAACTTTTGATATTTCAGTTCTTGAATTGGGCGATGGAGTATTCGAAGTCAAATCAACCAATGGGGATACGCATCTTGGGGGAGATGATTTTGACAAGGTGGTTATGGACTGGCTGGCCGAGGAATTCAAAAAAGATGAATCCATTGACCTGCGCAAAGATCCCATGGCGCTGCAGCGTCTGAAAGAAGCCGCCGAAAAGGCCAAGATCGAATTATCCTCGTCTTCTGAAACGGAGATCAATCTTCCATACATCACCGCCGTGGATGGAGTACCCAAGCACTTGGTGAAAAAACTCAGCCGCGCCAAATTTGAGCAACTGGCCGACAATCTGTTTGCCCGCTGTTTGAAACCCTGTGAAGCCGCCCTGAAAGATGCAGGTCTCGCTGCTTCCCAAATTGATGAAGTGATCCTGGTGGGTGGGTCAACCCGCATTCCAAAAGTGCAGGAGATCGTGGAGAAATTCTTTGGAAAAAAACCGAACCGAGGTGTAAACCCGGATGAAGTGGTTGCCATCGGTGCGGCCATTCAGGGTGCGGTGCTTACTGGTGAGGTAAAGGATGTATTGCTCTTAGATGTTACGCCACTTTCTTTGGGCATCGAGACCATGGGCGGTGTGATGACCCCGCTGATCCCTTCGAACACAACCATTCCGACCAAGAAATCGGAAGTGTTCTCTACGGCCAGCGACAATCAGCCGGGTGTACAGATTCATGTACTCCAGGGAGAACGCTCGATGTCGAAAGACAATAAAAGCCTGGGCATTTTCAACCTCGATGGCATTCCGCCCGCTCCCCGTGGTGTTCCACAGATCGAAGTGATCTTTGATATCGACGCCAATGGCATCTTGCATGTAACAGCGAAAGACAAAGGAACCGGTAAAGAGCAAAAGATCCACATTGAAGCTGGTTCCGGACTCAGCAAAGAAGAAGTGGAGCGCATGAAGGCAGAAGCCAAGGCCAACGAATCGGTTGATAAGGCAGAGCGCGAGAAAGTGGAGAAGCTCAATCAGGCCGATAGCTTGGTATTCCAGACAGAAAAGCA
Source organism: Chitinophagaceae bacterium UBA3430 (assembly GCA_002378975.1). Classification (GTDB taxonomy): domain Bacteria; phylum Bacteroidota; class Bacteroidia; order Chitinophagales; family Chitinophagaceae; genus JJ008. Next base: position 1,407 of record DFST01000033.1, on the reverse strand, counting down.
ATTGAAGGAATACGGCGACAAGATCCCGGCTGAGAAAAAGTCGGCCATCGAAACCGCCGCCGCTCAGCTTAAATCGGCGCACGAGTCCAAAGACCTTGACGCGATTGACGGTGCCATGGCTACCTTAAACGCAGCCTGGACGGCAGCCAGCGAAGACATGTATAAAGCCACTCAAGGGGCGCCCGGATCAGACGGTCAGCCGCAAGGAGATGCAACGGGGGCACAGGCTTCCGACGACGTCACGGACGTGCCTTACGAAGAGGTCAAGTAAACGCCTTTTTCAATATTGTAGTCCCTGCGGCTTGCGCGCAGGGACTTTTTTATGCCCTCAATCGTAGTAAAAAGATATTTTTGCTCCCTTCCGAACACACAAACTATATAAACGATGACGAATTCCTACCTGGATCTGGTCAAGCAAACCTTCAATTTTCCTCAAGAGGGGATTGTAGTGGAAGACGGGAACCTCACCTTCAACGGTCTGGACCTGAAGGCGCTGATCGCCAAGCATGGTACGCCAATGAAACTCACGTACCTGCCCAAGATTGGAATGCAGATCAAAAAGGCAAAGAACATGTTCGCCGCGGCATTTAAAAAGCATAAATACGACGCGAAATATTTCTATTGTTACTGCACCAAGAGCTCGCATTTTAGTTTTGTTGTGGAAGAGGCGTTGAAGAACGAAGTGCATTTGGAGACCTCGTATGCCTACGACATCGAGATCATCAAAAAGCTGTATACCAAGAAAAAGATCAACAAAGACATTCACATCATCTGCAACGGATTTAAACAAAAAGGGTACACACGTCGCATCGCCAATTTGCTCAACACCGGTTTTCACAATGTGATCCCGGTGCTGGATAATAAGGAAGAGTTGAGGGACTATGCCCAATCGGTCAAGGTGCCCTTTAAGTTGGGCATCCGCGTAGCCGCTGAAGAAGAACCCAATTTTCCATTCTACACTTCCCGCCTTGGCATTCGGGCAAAGGACATCCTCGAGTTTTACGTTGATCGCATCGAAGGATATGAATCCAAGTTTCAATTAAAGATGTTGCACATCTTCCTGAACAAAGGGATCAAGGATGATATCTATTACTGGAGTGAACTGAATAAAGTGGTGAATCTCTATTGCCAACTCAAAAAAATCTGTCCCGAGCTGGACTCCATCAACATCGGTGGCGGTTTCCCGATCAAGCACAACCTCGGATTTGAATACGATTATCAATTCATGATCAACGAGATCGTGGGCAATATCAAGGTCGCTTGTAAGAAAGCGAAGGTTCCTATGCCGAATATCTATACCGAGTTCGGAAGCTTCACCGTGGGAGAGAGTATGGCGCATATCTACAGTGTGATCGCAGAGAAAGTGCAAAATGACCGCGAAACCTGGTACATGATTGATTCATCTTT
>DFST01000061.1 GCA_002378975.1 Chitinophagaceae bacterium UBA3430 | reverse complement strand
ACCATCCCACTTTGTTTGTGGGAGTGGGAAAAACAATTGCACAAGGGCGACAACATCATTCTCGCTGCCTTTGGTGGCGGATTCACCTGGGGAGCCACTTGGGTGAAATGGGCTTATAATTCCTAAACCAAGAAACTATGGGAACCAAGTTTCCACTCACGGGTTGGAGCTCCGTCGCCATTCACGGCGGACACCAAGCTGAACCCCGTCACGCACACCTCACCCCCATCTACGCCAGTAGTACCTACGTGTTCGATTCGGCCGAACAAGGCATGAACCGATTCACCGGAAAAGAACCCGGTTACATCTACGGGCGGTTTGGCAATCCAACCATTACCGAAGCCGAAGAGAAAATCGCCGCACTCGAAACGTTCGGCCTGCCCATCGAAGCAAAAGCCATTCTGCACGCCTCCGGCATGGCGGCCCTATCGACCCTGTTCCTTTCCAACCTCAAAGCCGGAGAAAAAATCCTCACCCATTTTTCGCTCTATGGCGGCACCGAAGAACTGATTCACCGCGTACTGAAAGACTTGCAGATCGAAACCATCATCACCGACCTGCACAACCTGCAACAGGCAGAATCCATCTTACAAAACGATCCGGCGATCCGAATGGTTTACCTGGAAACACCGGCGAACCCCACCTTGCAGTGTGTCGACCTCGAAGCCTTGATCAGCCTCGCAAAAAAATACGGAAAGAAAGTAGCCTGCGACAACACCTTCGCCACGCCCTACTTGCAACAACCTTTCGCATTCGGCGCTGATTTCATCATGCACTCTACCACTAAATTTTTGAACGGTCACGGTACCGCCATCGGTGGCGTACTGATCGGTACCGACCTGGAGTTCATGAAAACAACCGCGACAAAAAAACACCGCCTGCTGGGTGCCAACTCCAATCCATTTGATGCATTTCTACTCATTCAGGGAATGAAAACACTGGAAGTACGCATGGAACGGCATTGCCACAATGCCATGGAAGTCGCCAACTACCTCGACGGCCATCCTGCCGTAGCCAAGGTGAACTATACCGGCCTGCATCACCACCCACACCAAGCCATCGCACTCAAACAAATGCGTCATCCCGGCGCCATGCTGAGTTTTGAATTGAAAAAAGGACTGGAAGGCGGAATGGAATTTCTCAACCGACTGCAGATGTGTGTGCGGGCTGTATCCCTCGGTACCTGCGACACGTTGTTGAGTCATCCTGCCTCAACAACCCATGTTGGTGTACCCCGGGAAGAACGAATGAAATACGGCATCACCGACGGACTCATTCGCATGAGTGTAGGCATGGAAAGCATACAAGATATTTTACAGGACCTCGAACAAGCCCTCGCTACCCAATAATCGATCATGGAAGTTCGTCGAGCAAAAAAAGAAGATTGTCCCCGCCTCTTGGAATTGATCCAGGAACTCGCACTCTATGAGCGAGCCCCCCAAGAAGTAACCGTCACCCTCGAACATTTTACACAAAGCGGATTCGGAGATCAGCCCATCTGGTGGGCCTTCGTGGCAGAAGAAAACGGATTCATTCACGGATTCGCCCTGTATTACATCCGCTACTCGACCTGGAAAGGACAGGCCATGTACCTCGAAGACATCCTCGTCACGGAAAAAAGCAGAGGAAAAGGAATCGGCAAATTGCTGTTCGATCAACTGATCGAAGAAGCACGCGCCCGTCAATTCAAACGCATCGTGTGGCAAGTGCTCGAGTGGAACGAACCTGCGATCAATTTCTACAAGAAATACCAAGCTAATTTGGATCCCGAATGGTGGAATGGATCGATCGATCTCAATTAAGCCACACCTTCGACCTGCATCTCCTTATTGATCTTCTGCACCAATCCTTGCAGCACCTTGCCCGGCCCCACCTCCGTGAATCGCGTAGCGCCATCGGCAATCATCGATTGAACGGATTGGGTCCATTTTACCGGACCGGTCAATTGGCGAATGAGATTTTGCTTGATTTCAGAAGGCTCCATCACGGCCTTGGCAACGATATTTTGATATACGGGACAAGTAGGCGTATAAAAACTAGCCTTCTCAATGGCACCAATCAATTCCTCTTCCGCCACTTTCATGAGCGGGGAATGAAAAGCCCCACCTACCGGAAGCAACAACGCTCGTTTTGCACCCGCTTCTTTCATGGCTGCACAGGCTTTCTCTACGCCGGATTGCGAGCCGCTGATCACCAACTGCCCCGGACAATTGTAATTAGCCGCTACCACTACATCGTCAATGCTGCTGCAGATCTCCTCCACTTTTTCATCGGCCAACCCCAACACGGCCGCCATCGTACCGGGCGCTTGATCACAGGCCCGTTGCATGGCGCGGGCACGCGCAGCCACCAGATTCAGGCCTTCCTCAAAACTCAATACGCCGTTGGCGACCAAAGCAGAAAACTCCCCGAGAGAATGCCCGGCGACCATATCCGGCTTGATGTTCTCGATCGAACGAAAAGCAATGATGGAATGAAGAAAGATGGCAGGTTGCGTTACATTGGTCTGCCTCAATTGATCTTCGGGCCCTTCGAACATGATATCCGAAATGCGAAAGCCCAAAATTTCATTGGCCTGTTCAACGATCTTATTGGCAAAGGCGCTATTGGTATAATGATCCTTGGCCATGCCGGGAAATTGCGAACCTTGACCCGGGAAAACAAATGCGTGCTTCATATAAAGTTTCGTGCGGTTGGATTAACTCAATTTGGAAGAGATGAGGCGCAAGAACTCACTGCGCGTGGAATTCTTTTGAAACTCCCCATCAAAGGCAGATGTGGTGGTGGAAGAATTTTGTTTCTGTACCCCTCTCATCATCATACATAAATGCTTGGCTTCGATCACCACGGCTACCCCCAATGGATTGAGGGTCTCCTTGATGGCATCGCGGATCTGCATGGTAAGCCGTTCCTGCACTTGAAGGCGACGAGAATACACATCGACCACCCGGGCGATCTTGCTGAGTCCGGTGATCCATCCATTGGGAATGTACGCCACGTGCGCCTTACCGAAAAAAGGCAACATGTGATGTTCACACATGCTGTATACTTCAATGTCCTTTACGACGATCATCTCACTTACTTCTTCATGAAATTTGGCCGAGTTCAAAATATCGTGGGCACTCAGCTGATAACCTTGCGTCATGTATTGCATGGCCTTGGCCACACGCTCCGGTGTCTTGATCAACCCCTCGCGCTCGGGATCTTCACCCAATTGCCCCAAGGCCTCTTTGTAGCTTTTAATCAGCGAAGCCGTGCACTGCTCATCGTATTGTTCGATCCGTTTGTATGACATAGGATGAAATTTTAAGCGGGGTATTCAACAAAATTGCGTGGTGTTTCATAGAGACGTATCTGCAGTTCCAGCGATTCAGACAACTGTTTCCGGAGCAGCCCGTGAATAACGACCGCGATGTTTTCGGCGGTTGGATTGAGTTGCGCGAACTCTTTGGTATCTAAATTCAGATTTCGATGATCGAATCGTTCGATCACTTCTTGCTGAATCAG
>DFST01000040.1 GCA_002378975.1 Chitinophagaceae bacterium UBA3430 | reverse complement strand
GCAGTTGCGTGAATTGGCGCAGCGGTATTTGCGGGAGGACGATTTTTATGAGTTAGTCGTATTTTAGTTTAGGAGAGGCCTATGCGACTACCTTGACCGATTTCACGGCCGTTATTAGGCAGCTGCTTTCCAAGATCCAACAACTGGTTTCCGTTTGCTTACGGATTGGATTTAGTCGCCTATGCCTTGTCGGTAGATGATGCGATGTGGGTGCTAGCCAAAACGGTTGCGGACTTTACGAGCACCTTTAATGACTTTACTGCGTTCAAAACGCGGTTTAGTGAGGAGGCGGATCATTTTCTTGGAGTTTCCGGTCTGGTGATTTTGAATATCAATGGCGACAGAGCTGTTGAAAGATTTGATTATTGGGGTCTCGTGAATGAAGGTGGAAACTATCTGTTTAAAATTATTGGCAAATCGAATTAGAAACTTTCTTGGGAAAGAATTCAACGGCAGCGGATATTTATTTCAAGTATGGTTGTGGTCGATGTACGCTAGGTGGCACCCCAGTCTGCAAAGTGAATCCTAGGTTATGGCAGCTTATGGTTTAAGAGCGATCCTTTTACAGACGCCCCTGACGTAAGTACGTAAAGGGTGAGTGGCTGGTTTTGCACTGTAAACGTATTGGTTGAGCAAAAAATCCAGAATTAATGTTTATTTAATGTGAACTATATGCCAAATTGTTGGTTATATAGTAAAATAACAAAAATGAAAAATTTTATCCTTTCTCTTTTAACACTTACAGTTTTCTCACAGATCTCTGCACAAAAGACAGTAGTTGATATTGCGGTGAGTTCATCTGCACACACCACGTTGGTTGCTGCAGTAAAAGCAGCAGGTCTTGTAGAAACACTGCAGGGTGCTGGACCTTTTACCGTATTCGCTCCATCTAACGATGCATTTGCAAAGCTTCCTGCAGGAACGGTAGAAGCGCTTTTGAAACCAGAAGCGAAGGCAACGCTCGTAAAAATATTGACATATCATGTAATAGCAGGTGATTTTGATGCAGCAGCTGTTGTTAAGGCAATTGAAGATGGAGGTGGATCAGCCAAACTCAAAACAGTCAGTGGTAATGTGCTTACCGCATCACTCAAGGCAGGTAAGGTAATTTTGACAGACGAAAATGGCAATACTTCTACGGTAATTGCAGCCGATTTGAAGTCGGGTAATGGTGTTGTTCACGTGATTGATACAGTTGTTCTTCCCAAGTAAGCCATTGCTTAAAAATTTAGATGAAATGGGGCCATATTAATGGCCCCATTTCGTTTTCCGTAATTTTTAAATTCCACTCTTGTTTATTTGAAAACATTGTTGGCCCAGGATTTATATGTCTTTTGCTGTGATAATTTTAATTCTAACGGGGGGGGTGGTTTTTGGTTGCTGTATGAATAATTTATTTTAAGTACTCGCTAAAAAAGACTATATTTAAAAGATTAAATTTTATACTAATGTTCATGAAAAAAATTAGTAAGGTAGAATTGCTAATTCTACTTGTTACTGTAAGTTGTATATTCTTTAGTGAATATCTCTTTCTAATTAAGAATGATTCAAACAAGGCAATCTTTATTGGTTTATGGCCACCTACCATATTAGGTTTATTAAATTATATTAACTCAAAACGAAAGTGACATGGATATCATAATTCTTTCGTCTGTCGTGACGATTTTATTTATCATTTTTGGAGTGTTTATTTTTCGGGAGTTTTCTAAACCAGAGGCAATAGTCTCAGGAAGTGAAATTAGCCCGCGAGCACAATTTATACGGTATATTGGCACAATATTTGACCAAACCGAGTATAAAAATTCTCCTATCAAGGTAAAAGAATTAATTGTAAAAAACGTCACTCAAACCATTGCTGATATGGAGTCGGATGGTGTTTACTTTCCGGCAGAGATTAAGGAGGAGCTCGAAAAAAGAAGAGATGAAATTTATACTCCACCTGTTAAATAATTACCCATTCACCTTTCAATCCTCAGGTAAACTCACTTCGCTCTTGTTTCTGCAAAAATAGATCTGGAAGAAAAGAGGTAGCAAAAATTAGAAATGCCACCCAGAGCGTACGGAATAATGAAACGGGTATGATCAATAAGTAAATGATGATTGTAAATGCGATCACCAAGGTCATGTTCCTATCACGTTTTGTATCGAATTAGGGGTGTATGAACCGCTTCCGCCCGAAGTATGCCAACATCGCTAAAACACAGGAAGTCATCAGGATCAAAATACGCATCAACTCTGACAAATCCCAACTGAAAATGAATGGCATGGGCAGCATTTGATACGACAAAAGACGTTTCAATCCCCTCATCGTTCTCTCCTGGTGGCACTGCTAGCGACAAAGGCAATAAGATGGTCACAATCGTAAATACCGCATCCGCCAGCGATTTAATCCGCTTTACATCCAGAGTGGTGTTCTTAATCCTGTGATGAATCCATAAGGAGCAAGATAGAAGTATGCGATCCGCCTATTTATAACCTAGATCACAATCCAGTGGCCAATCAAACGTTTACCAACGAGACGGGCAGTCAAAAATTATTTACCTTAACTCTTTCTATTTTACACTTCCTACTTTCTTTTGAGCCATGCTTCGTCTTTCTCCGATTATATTCATGTTCATTTGTTCCTGCACTACGCTTCGTCAGACGTGGACAAAGTCTAACGAAATGACCGGATCGGAATATTATCGCATCGCTGCCTCCTATAATTGGAAGCAACGCGATTCGTTAACTGAAGCATTGATTCTACGAGGAAACATGCCCGATTTTCTTCGCCGCTTCGTTCGCATTAAAACAAAACAAACCGACAGCATAACCGGCAAATCCATCAAAACCATCTTCTGGGTAGCCCCCGATTATTTGGCCGTCGGTACAAACAAAGATTGGGCAAGAGTTCATGTAACTGCCCGACTCGCACAGCGCCTGACCGACAGTTTGCATTGCATATTGCCTACCACAGAGATGGTCGACCAGATCTATGCCGCTGCCCATATCAAGTTAGACCCCATGCCTATGTACGCTTACCGCGATAGTACGCCTACCTTTTGGCAACATCATTTAATAATCGAAGGACAACGTAAAGGCCGTAAAGGGCTCATCGCCGGCATTAAAAAGGATATCGTTCAAACAGAAAAACTGAAAGCATATCCCAACAATGATCGAGTGGCTATCTATGGCTGGCACCGACTTAATGGTAAGCCAATTCAGCCGCTATACCTCGGACATGTTTGGTGGTATGTGGATTATAGTCATGGACTGAGACTTGTGAAGGTCAGTAGAAGGTAGAAGTTTTAAATTAGAAGGTTTAAGGTAGAATGTTTAAAAGGTTTGGTCTGCGACACACGATGATCCGATCCGGGCCATCGATCGAAATCTCTTTTCGATCAAATGCTTGGAGCGCATCCAACTTCACCCGATAACGATCTGTTTCATTTCCAAAAACAACCGGCGCTTCAAATAACACCAGCTCGTCAATCAGTCCCTTTCCCAACAAATGATTGATCAAGCGCGGACCGGCTTCCACCAGTACACTGTATATCCGATGCTTTTTATATAATTTATCGAGTAACAGATTCACATCTATCATTCCCTTTTCAAACCTCCCATCGATCCGCGTCCATTCTAAATCGGTCTCAGGAAATACAGTTCGATCCGTAACCAAATACAAGTGCGAAGATGACCGGGGATAATGAATGGGTAGATTATCTTTTTTCAAAAGATTCAGCTCTCTGTCAATCACGATCGCCGTACATTCTTTTTCACCCATAGACGTTCGCACATTCATTTTTGCATCATCCGCCAATACGGTTGTAGCAGTAGTGAGAATAGCATCTATCTGTGCACGACAATGTTGGTGCGCCCAGGCTCGACTTTCCGAAGAACTGATCCATTTGCTGTCGCCGTTTTCACGCGCCATGAATCCGTCGCTTGTGATCGCAGCTTTTGCGCGTATATAGGGACGTTTGAAACGTTGGTTGACAAAAAATTCCGCATTCAGCTCCAGCGCTTCTTTCGATTCTTCCAATACAACTACAATACCGGCTTGCCGGAGGATCTCCATCCCATTCACCAATGGATTGGGATCTTCTGAACCAACCACCACCTTTCGTATCCCACTGGAAATGATCAGATCGGTGCAAGGAGGTGTTTTCCCCGTGTGCGAACAAGGTTCGAGCGTAACATACATGGTACAGGTCGACAGATCGGCCCCATTTGCCACCGCTTCCCGGATGGCAAACACTTCCGCATGCGCCTCACCATACTTTTTGTGGAATCCTTTTCCCACAATAGCACCGGCATCGTTCATCACAATAGCACCTACGAAGGGGTTTGGACGGATCGATTCCCTGGAAGCGGATCTGGCCAACTCAATGGCAGATTTAATATGTACTGACGACTGAACGCTCATACCTTTGCGCCACAAAATTAGCATACCATGTTCACTGGCATCGTTGGTTCGGCAGAAATTAAGCGATTAGATCCAATTGATGGCGGTATGCGGCTTGGCGTTCGCTTTCCGAACGACCTTCCGGCCTGCCAATTGGGCGACAGTATAGCAATCGATGGCGCTTGCTTGTCGGTAACGGAGATCTCAGAAGAACTACACTCATTCTACGTATCGCCGGAGACGATAGATAAGACCATCATCAAACATTATGTACCGGAGCGAAAAATCAATTTTGAATTACCGTTACGCCCAACAGATCGATTAGGCGGTCATTACGTGCTTGGGCATGTTGATGGCGTAGGTCAGATCAGCGAGATCAAAATAGAAGAAGCGAGCTGGATCCTGACCGTATCGATCCCCAAACATTTATCCAAATACGTTGTTTATAAAGGGTCCATCGCCATAAACGGTATCAGCTTAACGGTGAATTCCCTAGACGGTGATCGAATCAGTTTTTGTATTATTCCCGTTACGCTTCAAAAAACCAATATCAGTACGCTGACGGTCGGCGATGAAGTGAATTTGGAAATGGACATACTGGCTAAGTACACAGAGAAATTATTACCTGCACATGGAGATCCGGTTCGATGATATTGCTTCAGCCCTGAGGGATTTTGCCACCGGCAAACCATTGGTCGTGGTCGATGATCAGTCTCGCGAAAATGAAGGAGACATCATTCTCTCCGCACAGCACGCTACACCCGAGTGGATCCATTTTTGTGCGCAGGAAGCGAGAGGGCTAATCTGCATTGCCATCAGCGGCCCGATTGCGGAACGGCTTCAGTTGAAGCGTTTGCGGTCGAACCGAGAAGATCTGTTGCAAACTGCTTTCCTCGATCCGATCGATGCCAATCAATCTTACGGCGTCACCACCGGAATTTCTGCGTTCGATCGTTCCATTACTGCCAAGTTGGTGACTGATTCGAACAGTACGGCAAGCGATTTTATTGTGCCCGGTCATCTGTTCCCCTTACAGGCTGTACCCGGCGGAGTCATTCAACGGCAGGGTCACACGGAAGCGGCAGTGGATCTTTGTCGACTGACGAACCAACCCGAAGCGGGGATCATTTGCGAAATACTGGCGCCCGACGGAACTATGATGCGTCGGGATGCGCTTCGAGCATTTGCAGATAGCCATCAATTGAAGATGATCACCATTGAAGATCTGCGCGCGTATCGATATCAACAGGAGCAAATTTGCGCAATGGTTGCCGAATCGCTGATTCCCACGGCATACGGAGCATTTCAAATGAAGGTTTTCCGAAATATGATCACCGGTGTTGAGCATACGGTATTGGGTCAGAACCATAAACAAGAGAATAAGCCTTTGGTCCGTTTGCACAGCGAATGTCATACCGGTGATATATTCGGTAGTCAGCGTTGTGATTGTCGCGATCAGTTGCAGGGCGCGATGAAAGCCATTGCTGAAAACGGTCACGGTTGGCTGATCTATCTGAAAGGGCATGAAGGAAGAGGGATCGGTCTGGCTAACAAACTGAAGGCATATGCCTTGCAAGATCAGGGGCTAGATACGTACGCTGCCAACATTGAACTGGGATTTGCACCTGATCAACGGGAGTATCTCGAGGGCATTCATATCCTGAAAAAGGTTTGCTACGAAGAATTTGTTTTGCTTACCAATAATCCGGCTAAGGTTGAGGCCATTCGATCGGCCGGTCTTTCCTTTTCTGTTGCAGCCCATCCGGCAGCGCTGAATGAACACAACCAGCGCTATCTCTGGGAAAAACAAAAACTGGGCAAACACGCCAATAACATACTTATATGATCGCGATCGTCAAGGCTAACTTTAATCAGGAGATTACCGATAAATTATTAGCGGGTGCGGTAGCTGAATTGGATCAACGATCAGTTGCCTATAAAGTATTTGTCGTTCCCGGAGCGGTTGAAACGGTGGGCTTGACCAAGCAGCTGTTGGATACTTCCTCTTTCAAGGCGATCATTGTGCTGGGTGCGGTGATCAAAGGCGAGACCGATCATTATCAATTTGTTTGTGACTATGTTACGCAGGGATTGAGTCAGCTTTCGACGGTTGCCACCATCCCGATAATCTTTGGGATACTTACCACCTTTACGGAGGAACATGCGCTGGAGCGGGCTTGTCCGACCCGGATGAACAAGGGTGGCGAGTTCGCGGCCACGGCCCTCCAGATGATCGATGTATACACGAGCGCCAAGCTTGTCTAAGACCTCCTCAGGCAAAACTTGTTTTACGTTCATTTCCCCCTCTCTTTTCACCTGCAAACTTTGAGAAGGGAACGGAGACGTTCCCTTCTGCTTTTTTAATATATGAGCAATTTGGGACTCATAGAGGCTGTCCGGAGCCGCGTGGAGGTGCTGATCGCTGAAGATCAAAGCCTGTTTCTAGTCTATAAGCGGGTGAAACCCACCCTGATTTATCATGTGTATATCTATGTTAATCAAGGAGTTAGTATCGAAACCTCATTCCCTACAACCGGGCGCTTTACCGGCAGCCGGTGGAAGAACCTGATCTTGAA
>DFST01000094.1 GCA_002378975.1 Chitinophagaceae bacterium UBA3430 | reverse complement strand
CCCAATTCATTGAGGGCGCATCGACCAAAGGACATCCGGTGGAAACGCTGGAGAAGATCTGGACCGACTGGGAGGCATTTGCTCAATACGCATTCAACAAATCGCACTCGACCTGTTACGCGTTGGTTGCCTATCAGACCGCCTACCTAAAAGCTCATTACCCGGGCGAATACATGTCGGCTGTTCTGAACCATGCGGGTAGCATCGATAAGCTGACCTTTTTCATGGAAGAATGCAAACGAATGGGCATCCGGGTATTGGGGCCAGACATCAACGAATCCCTGCAAGGATTTGCTGTGAATGAAAAAGGAGAGATTCGTTTTGGACTTGGTGGACTCAAAGGCGTCGGTGAGGCAGCGGTAGAAAGCATCATCGAGGAAAGACAAAAAGGAGGTCGATACCAGAATATTTTTGAGTTCATCCGACGCATCAATCAACGCACCGTCAATAAGAAGACGCTGGAAAGTTTGGCCTTCGCGGGCAGCTTCGATTGTTTTCCGGAATACCACCGCGCTCAATATTTCTTCATCCCCGAAGGGGAGACGGCCAGTGGACTGGAACGAATCATTCGCTACGGAAACATTGTCAATACACAACAACAGCAAAGTAGCCACACGTTATTTGGAGACTTGCCCACATTGGAGATCCCACCTCCCAAAATTCCGGATTGTCCACCATGGCCCTTGGTGGTTCAGTTGGATCGAGAAAAAGAAGTAGCCGGCATCTTTTTGAGTGGACATCCGCTGGACCACTATCAATTCGAACTGAAGCATTACGGCATTACCGCCGTGTCGGATTTCCTGGAATTCCGAAATAACATCGCACAACAATCCAATCCGGGTGTGAATTTTCGGCTGATGGGATTGGTGACGGATGCCCAACACCGCATCGCGAAAAGCGGAAACAAGTATGGCAGTTTCGTGATTGAAGATTATTCCGGCAAATTCGATTTCCCATTGTTCAGTGAGGATTATCTGCGCCTAACTCCCTTGATGCAGACCGGCACCATCGTGATGCTTTCTGGCTTCTTAAAGCAACGATACAACCGCAATGAATACGAGTTCAAGATCCAACAGGTTATGCTCGGCGAGTCGGTCAAAAAAAGTCTGACCAAGGAGCTCACCATTTTAGCCCATCCCGGAAGCCTGAAGCCGGAATGGGTTGATTTCATTGTCAAAAACCGAAAGCAGCATCCCGGAAAGACCTCCTTGACGTTCCACCTGATCGACCCTAAAAATCAGCACAAAGTGATTTTGCGGACCTTGGAAAAATCGCTGGAGCTGAACGAGGAGCTGTTGCAGTTCCTGGAGGCCCGATCCGAATGGCAGGTCCGGGTGCAGCCGGTCTAATCGGCCCGTTTTTCCGCCTTTTCAAGCTAGTTTTTCACATTTGGCTGACAGGCTGGCATTTTGAATGGGACGGTCCTATTTTTGCCCCCTTCAAATCAAATAAATCCTATGGCAAAAGAATACACAGACGCAAATTTTCAAACCGACGTGTTGCAATCCGATAAATTGACTGTGGTCGATTTTTGGGCAGAATGGTGCGGTCCCTGCCGCGCTATCGGTCCGGTCATTGAAGAACTCAGCAAAGAGTATGATGGGAAAGTAAATGTAGGCAAGGTCAATGTGGATCACAATCCGCAAGTCTCCATGAATTACGGCATTACTTCCATCCCCGCCATTCTGTTCATCAAGAACGGACAGGTGGTTGACAAATTGGTCGGCGCGCAACCGAAGGCAAATTTTGTCCGCAAGATCGAAGCAAACCTCTGATCTTTTTGGATGGGTTAACAACGAAAAAAACCGCTTCGTTTGAAGCGGTTTTTTATTGATGAATCAATTTAGTTCGGTCAGAACAGGATACCAGCAATCGAGGCGGAGAGATAAGAAGCTAAGGTTCCACAGAGTAAGGCTTTCATACCCAACTTCGCCAGATCGGCGCGACGTTCAGGAGCCAAGGCACCGATGCCGCCGATCTGCATACCCACGGAAGCGAAATTGGCAAATCCACAGATCGCCACACTTACGATCCACAGTCCTTTTTCCGTGAGAATGGGCACTTGCTTAGACGTCATATTAGAAAAGGCAACAAACTCATTAATGGTCAGTTTTTGACCTAGCAAGGTGGCCACATTTCCCACATCGACTTGCGGAACACCCATTGCCCAAGAAAATGGGTAGAAGATTTTGGCAAAGAACCAATTCAAACTCAGATCAAAGGAAGGATTAAATACATGTCCAATTTTCAATAAGGTCCAGTCTAACATGGCTATCACCGCGATAAAACCGATCAACATCGCGATCACATTCATGGCAATCTTAAAACCATCGCCGGCTCCGTGTGAAATGGCATCGATCACATTCACGTAATTACTTTTCACATCCAGTTTTACCTTACCCATGGTTTCACTCTCCTCCGTTTCAGGCAGCACGATCTTGGAAATGACCAAGGCACCAGGAGCAGCCATCAAACTGGCCATGATCAAGGTTGGCGCCAGATCCATTCCGGCCTTGGCGCCCATGTTTGCATAAACGATCAGGATACCACCGGCAATACAAGCGAGACTGCCACTCATACTGGCCAGGAGTTCACTCTTGGTCATTCCTTTCAAATAGGGCCGGATCATAACCTGAGCTTCCACTTGTCCAACAAAGGCACTGGCTACATTACTAAGCGATTCGGATCCGCTCACGCGCATTACCCAGTTCATGGCCTTGGCGATCACGGCCACCAGACGCTGCATAATTCCGAAATGATAAAAAACGGCTACCAGCGCACAGACCAATACAATGGTGGCCGTTACATTGAATGCAAAAACAAATGAATCCGGTGCGCGGTAATCCTGCGCGCCGCTCCCGCCCATGGTGGCGATCCCACCATAAACAAAATTGACCCCGGCTTTGGAAAATTGTTCCAGCTTTCCAATGCCCTTACCTACCTGGGTAAAAAACCACTGTACCGGTCCCACTTTGAAGATCAATAAGGCGATCAACGTTTGCAAAGCAATCCCGCTGCCGACCAATCGGTAATTGATGCGCTTGCGATCACTTGATGCCAGCCAAGCGATACCCAGAATGAGTACGACGCCGACCAGTCCTTGAAAACGATCCATATGGCTTGTTTTGGTTGAGTGGGGAAGATACCAAGAACACCCAACTCATTCGTACCTTTGCCATCGAATTTTTCCCCATGCTGAACGACGTACCGATCTCCCCCACGCTGCAACCCATTGTAGAGAAAGTGCTGAATGGAACCCGCATCAGCGATGCGGATTGTTTGCATCTTTTTGAGCAGGGAAGTTTGGGTCTGGTGGGTCGCCTCGCCAATTTCATCAAAGAAAAAAAGCATGGAGATAAGGTTTTCTTTAACCGAAATTTTCACATCGAGCCCACCAATGTTTGTGTATTCAGCTGTGCCTTCTGTTCGTACAGCCGCCTATATGCCAATCGGGAGGAGGGCTGGGAAATGACCATTCAGCAGATGGTCGATCAAGTAAAGAAATACGATGGCCAACCCGTTACCGAGGCGCACATCGTAGGGGGCGTTCATCCTAAAATGGACTTGAATTTTTTTGCCGACCTATTAAGTTCGATCAAGGCCCACCGCACCGACCTCCACATCAAAGCATTTACCGCAGTTGAATACGATTACATGTTCCGAAAAGCAAAAGTTTCGGTCGAAGAAGGGCTGAAACGATTGATCGAAGCTGGACTCGACAGCATCCCCGGTGGCGGTGCCGAGATCTTCCATCCCGACATCCGGGAAAAGATATGCGCCGACAAGGTAAATGCCGAAGGATGGCTAAAGATCCACGAGACTGCACATCAACTGGGTCTGCACTCGAATGCCACCATGCTGTACGGACACATCGAAAAATACGAACACCGAATCGATCACATGCGTCGGTTGAGAGAACTGCAAGACCGGACGGGGAAATTCCAAACCTTCATTCCGCTGAAATTCCGGAACAAAGAAAACGACATGAGTCACATTTCCGAAAGCAGTCATGTAGAAGACATGCGCCTCTATGCCATTGCCCGGATCTACTTGGATAATTTCCCGCATTTAAAAGCTTATTGGCCTATGCTCGGACGGGCGCAAGCGCAACTCTCACTCTCCTTTGGTGTAGATGACATGGATGGAACCATCGACGATACCACCAAGATCTATACCATGGCCGGTTCGGAAGAACAATCCCCTACTCTCTCCACGGAAGAATTGGTGCAATTGATCCGACAAGTACGTCGTATGCCGGTAGAGCGCGACACCTTGTACAACGAAATTCAGGTGTTCGAAGCCTGATCAACACTCCGGTAAACTAATGGGTACGTGAATGGCGAGTCCGCCATCAGCCGTTTCCTTGTATTTGTGATTCATATCGCGGGCCGTATCCCACATGGCCTTGATCACCGCATCCAAAGACACCTTTGCAAAATCCGGTGTGCTTTGCATCGCCAACTGCGAAGCCGTGATCGCTTTAATGGCTCCCATGGTATTTCGTTCGATGCAGGGCACTTGCACCAATCCACCGATCGGATCACAGGTGAGTCCCAGATGATGTTCCATCGCGATCTCTGCTGCCATCAACACTTGCTTTTGTGTACCCCCCAAGCATTCCGTGAGTCCGGCTGCAGCCATGGCAGATGACACGCCGATCTCCGCTTGACATCCACCCATCGCAGCCGACAAGGTAGCTCCCTTCTTGAAAACCGAACCAATGATCGAGGCGGTTGCCAAAAACCGAAGCACGGCATCTTCGGGCAGCGGATCCTGAAACACCAACAGGTATTGCAAGACAGCCGGTACCACACCGGCAGCTCCATTCGTCGGGGCGGTGACTACCCGACCAAAAGAAGCATTCTCCTCGTTTACAGCCAGTGCAAAACAACTGACCCAATCCAAGGTGCGAGTAAAATCACGCCCGCCCGATGCAATGGCCTGCTTCCAAGACAGGGGATCTGCATAGACCAGGTCGCCAATTAATTTTCGATTGAGGGCCGCCGATCGACGTTTTACATCCAATCCACCCGGCAACATCCCGGTTGTATGCGCTCCGCGGTAGATACACATTTCCATCACTTCCCAGATCTTTTTTGCCTTTTCACGGGTATCCTGTTCGCTTCTCCATGCAGATTCATTCTCCAAAGAAACATCCGAAACGGAAAGTCCTGTTTTCATGCACCAGTGCAACAGATCCTCTGCGGTATTTACCGGGAAAGGCAATTGAACACCCACTGCTTGGTCTGAGGCCTCTCCTTCTTCCATTACGAACCCCCCTCCTAAAGAATAAAAAGTTTTGGCCTGCTCATGGCCGTTTTCAAACCGAATCAAAAACGTGAGTCCGTTGGGATGATAGGGCAACGCCTCAAGCGTGAGGTATTGAATGTGATGTTGCGGATCGAAATCGATCGACTTCTTTCCTTTCAATAAAAGTTTGCGGGAAGCATCAATGAATTGGACGGCGGGCTGTATTTCTTCAACCGGAATCGTAACGGGGTCGGCCCCTTGTAGTCCCATCAATATCGCCACATCCGTTCCGTGGCCTTTGCCTGTCTTGGCCAAGGAGCCGTAGAGGACAACGGTCAATTCCTCCACAGAGTTGAGTGTACCGGCCTGCTCCAGTTCGTTTACCAATCGCTCAGCCGCACGCCATGGTCCCAGCGTGTGTGAGCTCGACGGACCGATGCCGATCTTGAAAATATCGAATAAGGAAATGGCCTCGTAGGGCAAAGCGTTCGTTTTGACAAAGCTAGCGAAAAGCCTTACAGTACATCCAATAACTGGATCTCAAAGAATAGCACGGCATCCCCCGGTATGGAAGAATAACCGGCACATCCATAGGCCAATGAGGAAGGAACAATGATCTTTATGACTCCATCTTTTTTAATGAGTGGCAAGGCCAGCTGCCATCCCTGAATCACTTGATTTAATCCAAAGCTGACAGGATTTCCGGTGGCATTGGAATCAAACACCGTTCCATCCATGAATTTTCCTGTGTAACGCACTTTAACGGTCGACGTAGCCGTGGGTGTAAGACCGGCACCTGCACTCACGATCTGATACAACATGCCACTGCTGTGCGTGGTGGGCGTGATCCCGTTGGTGCTGGCATAGCTCAACATCGTTGCTGTTTCACTTTGAACTGTTTTTGGCGTACA
>DFST01000090.1 GCA_002378975.1 Chitinophagaceae bacterium UBA3430 | reverse complement strand
GTGAGTGGTGATCTCGGTGCAGCCTATGTAGGACTGCTGTTTTTAGAAAGAGAGAAAAAAATCTACCTCGAATCACCGGGCGTACAACCCGATCTCGAAGGAGAGGCTTATGTAGTTGGTAAATTACTGAAGCCCGAAGCACGCAAAGACATTATTGAATTTCTGGATGACGCCGAAGTTCGTCCCACTTCCATGATGGACATCAGCGACGGACTCAGCTCGGAGATCCTTCATCTCTGCAAACAAAGTCAACTCGGTTGCGTGTTGTACGAGGATAAACTGCCGATCGCTGAACCCATGCGCAACGCAGCCTTTAAGTTTGAGATCGACCCAACCGCCTGCGCATTGAGTGGTGGAGAAGATTATGAACTGCTGTTTACGGTTTCTCAAGCCGATTATGAAAAACTGTTGCTTAGTGAACAGATCAGTGTGGTTGGTTACATGACTGAACCCGAACAGGGCGCGCACATTTTAACCAAGGGCGGCGGGAAACACGCCATCACCGCACAGGGTTGGAATCACTACAAATAATTATGCAAAATCGGATTTGGGCTTTCTTATTTTGTTTGTGCGCGTTTGCTTCCTGCCGAACATCGCGGATGCATTATCCGCCCGACAAAAAATTTTCCCCAACCTCTTTACGGGAAGATGTTGAGGTGCTCCGAGGCGTACTGGAATCCCATCATCCGGGACTTTATTGGTATCAGAGTCGGGACGAATGGAACCGTAACCTTCAAGGCGTCTATCAAGAACTAAACGATTCTTTGACCGAGTTAGGGCTTAGAAAAAAACTGAGACAACTAACTTCTTCGATCCGATGTGGACATACTACGATCCAATCATCCCGATCGATACAAAAACAAAATGATACCGCTACCCTCCAAGCGCTTTTTCCACTAAGTGTGAAGTGCTGGGAAGACACGATGATGGTCTTGGGTAATTTGGATATAAAAGACAGTGTATTGAATCGAGGCGTGCAGATCCTCTCGATCAATGGCCGGTCCGCGAAACAGATCATTGACACTTTGTCCGAATATATTTCCGGAGACGGATTCAACCGAACCCATCCGGATCAGATCCTCAGCGGCTGGGGCAGTTTCGGAAACTACTATCGACTCTATTTGGACACTTCCTCGCAAATCATGTTTAACTACCTAGATCGACAGGGCCTGGAACAAAGTGTTATCCGAAGCCTATACATTCCTAAAAAAGATGCCGCGGTTCGTCAACCGCAACCAGCCTTGTCGAGAAAAGAGAAAAAAGTACAGTCGCTCGAGCGGATCCGCTCGTTGCAAATCGATACCGCTAATCGACAAGCGTTGATGCGCCTCAATTCATTTGGAGAGAATGGGAAATTGCGTCGCTTTTTCAGAAAAGGCTTTCAGCTGCTGGAACAAAATCAGGTAGCCGACTTAATTATTGATGTTCGAAATAACGGCGGCGGACGAGTCGGTAATTCAACCTCCTTCTCTCGTTATATTTCGAAACGCCCTTTTAAGGTGGCCGACTCCCTGTACTCGATCCGTCGCCATTCTAAATATGGAAAGCATATCCAACACAACTGGGCTATACAAGCCCTGATGCCCTTTTTGACTAAAAAAAGAAAGGATGGGCTTTATCATTTCGGTTACTTTGAACGCCATCGCTTTTCTCCCAAGAAAAAAAATCACTTCGACGGCAGAACGTATATACTGACCAGCGGATATAGTTTTTCTGCAACGACGCTTTTCATCAATGCAGTAAAAGGTCAACCGGGCATTACGGTGATCGGCGAAGAAACCGGTGGAGGGGCGTACGGTAATTCGGCCTGGGAAATTCCGACGGTGGTATTGCCGAATACCCGGATTCGTCTAAAGATTCCGCTGTTTCGTATGGTGATGGATAAAAACCTCCCAAATAACGGAAGAGGTATTTTTCCGGATGTGGAAGTGAATGCCACCCCCGAGTCCATTCGGTTGAATTACGACAATAAAATGCGGGTGACGCAGTCGCTTATTCAGGCAGCTCGTCGGAAAGGATCATAAAACCATCGGCATCGCGCAAAAACGGAAGTCGTTCACGGGTTTCTTGCAACATGACAGGATCTAACGTCAACGTATGCAACTCATTTCGATCGGCAGAATGGTGCAGGATATCACCGATCGGACTGATGATCATACTATCACCACTATGGTTGATTCCATGTCCATCCACGCCGATGCGATTAACGCCCACCACATAACATTGATTTTCAATGGCTCGAGCTCGGAGCAGGGTTTTCCAGGCTTCCGATCGACGCTCAGGCCAGTTGGCCACATAGATCAGCACGTCGTATTCGGGATGGAAATTTCCATCTTCATCGTAAGTAGATCGTTGGCGTGCCCAAACCGGAAAACGTAAATCGTAACAGATCTGTAGATGGATGCGCCAACCGTTGACCGAAGCGATCAGTCGTTTATTCCCGGGCGTATAGTGTTGATCTTCTCCGGCAAAGGCAAACAGATGTCGCTTATCGTATTGTCCAATTTGTCCATTGGGCAATACCCAAAGCAATCGATTGAAATATTGATCGCCTTCCTTGGCCATGAAACTGCCGGTCAGGATGCATCGCTTGTCGCTGGCCACTCGTTTCATCCAATTGACGGTTTCGCCTTCCATCCCTTCAGCCAACTGAGTGGGATTCATGGAAAATCCGGTCGAAAACATCTCCGGCAAAACGGTCAGATGGGTACCTGCCGGTAATGCCTGCAATTGCGCCTCGATCAGTTGTCGGTTGACGTTTGGATCTTCCCAGACTAGATCGGTTTGCAATATGGATAGGTGGAGCGGGTTCATGAATTTCTCCTGTAAATGTAGGAATTGTGCACAATGAAAAACAGCAGCCAATTGGCTGCTGTTGTGGTTGATGTTTCAATGGTAAATTATTTCTTCAACCGCAAGCGGAGCATCAGCTCGTGGGCGCTGGAACCTGCGTCAAACAAACTGAGCGGGGTCCGATAGATATCAAAAGAGTAACCAAGGCTGAAGCGCTTTTGCAGATTGACTCCGGCAGACAGGATGGCACTTTGTCTGGAGCGGAAGGCAAGTCCCCACCAAAAAAGTTCTTTGTGCTCAACCCGCACACCACCCTGAACCTCGGTGGGGGC
>DFST01000174.1:811-2611 GCA_002378975.1 Chitinophagaceae bacterium UBA3430 | reverse complement strand
ATCTGACGAAATTACTCGAATATTAAATAGTCATCGCTTAGCTATTTTATTTCCACTTTCTCGCTGTCGGGAACATTTGAATCGATTGACCGATCGATCACGCAGGGCGCTGTGTTTGGTTTTGCGCGACTGCATGCGTTTTCGCCANNCCGGAATGATCAACGTGGCCGCCGTGGGAGTTGGCTGACCCGTTGAAGGTCGATTTCGTTTTGGCAACAGCAAGACCATCAAGGGATAGCCCAGGTAGATCAGGAACAATCCCAAAATACCGGTCGAGGTGATACCTAAGTATATAGTCTCGGCGACTGTCATGGATCAAATCAGAAAATTAGAAGACGACGAATCAAGGCGATATTGACGAAATTAATCGAATATCAATGAGTCATCGCTTGGCAATTTTATTACCGCTGTCGCGCTGTCGGGAACATTTAAATCGATTGACCGAACGATCACGCAAGGCGCTGTGTTTGGTTTTACGCGACTGCATGCGTTTTCGCCACATGCGAAAGCTCGATGGCAGTGAATTGGCGCGCATGAAATCGATCACGTCCTTTTCTTTCAATCCAAACTGCATTTCAATCGCCTCGAAGGGGGTGCGATCCTCCCAGGCCATTTGAATGATCCGGTCTTTATCTGATTCGAGCAACGCTGGTTGTAAAGCTGGTTGTGTGGCCATGTGATCAATCCCTCAGTTCGGTTGGTAATGTTTCGGGTTTTGCGTACGAGAGGCGCGCCAGTTGATTGGTGACATGATATCCGTCTAGTCCAGAAATGGCCATGGTTTCGGCGCTTTCTACATCGATCGACCCATCGGTACGCAGGCAAGTATCCGGAAGGATGGCTTCGATTACTTTTCCGATCACCAGGATCGTGCCGTTGATCTTCAACGAATGACTCTCGATGTATTCCAATCCGTATTTGATTCGACTTTCCAGCACGAAAGGAGCTTGGAATTCCCGGTGGAATTCCGCGGTCAGACCGACTGCCTTAAACTCCGATACATTTTTTGGATACCGGGCGGCGGTTTGATGGGCCTTGGAGAAAATGCCTGGATGAATGTGGTTGATGGTGTAGAAACCCAGCTCGAGGATATTCTCCAACGTATGTCGCTCGGTCGAATCGGGGCGGTTGATGAACCCCACTAGGGCGGGATTGGATCCCAGATGGGTTACCGAACTGAATATCGACAGGTTGGTGCTGCCGTTTTTATCGATCGTTCCGATCAGGGAAGCGCTCTTGAACCCCGTCAAGGAGTTCATGAAAGCCGCCCTCTTCCGGGATTCCATTTGCACTATGTCCGAATCAGAGAAATGGAGAGAATTCATAGCGGATTTTACTTTGAACCATTACAAATTGAGAAGTATTTTGTTCTGTTCAGACGCAAGTAGCATTGGAAGAAAAACCCAATCCTATCATTCAGTCAATAAATGCCCAGCTTAGGGAATCGCGTATTGATGCCGCTCACTTTCCGATACAAAACTTACTAAAGATATTTCCCAAAAGATCATCTGTTGAAATATCTCCTGTAATTGTCCCTAAGTGATACATCGCTTGGCGAATGTCCATGGCAATAAAATCTGCGCTTGTAGCATCTTCTAATCCAATCTTTGCTTTCTCAAGAGTTTCAGATGTTTTTAGCAGGGCCTCATAGTGGCGCGCAGAAGAAACAATGGTTTCATTTTGTAAATCAAAATTGCTTACAACAAGTGCAACTAAACAACTTTTTAATTCTTCTATTCCAGTTCCTGTTTTGGCGCTAATACAAAGTCCTTCAGGGTTTAAATTAGGATTCAAATCAGC
>DFST01000174.1:629-784 GCA_002378975.1 Chitinophagaceae bacterium UBA3430 | reverse complement strand
TTACTGAAAATATAATCGAGCTGATCCTCGTGCGTAATCTCACCGGTGATCTCACCGAGGTATTGCAAACCGCGACGAATATCGAGGGCCAGCAGATCGCCGGATAGTCCTGAACCTAGCCCATTCTCAATATCGGTCAGTGCATCCGACAATCG
>DFST01000174.1:0-261 GCA_002378975.1 Chitinophagaceae bacterium UBA3430 | reverse complement strand
ACCACCTTTTCAAAAAGGACTTTCTTTAATTCATCCAAACCTGTTTGGTGCAGCGCAGAAATGTAATGGATGTCCGGATCAGCGATCGACTCTGTGAGATCCGACTTATTGGCGACCAATAGATAATTCAGTCCGCTGTCATCGGCTTGTTTTTTCCACTCGTGAATCTCATTCATTTCATCGCGTGCATCGAACAGATAGATCACCAAGTCGGCGCTTTGGATCTTTTCCTGACTCCGTGCGATGCCGGCCGCTTCGATC
>DFST01000034.1 GCA_002378975.1 Chitinophagaceae bacterium UBA3430 | reverse complement strand
GTCTGCCGCCAATCGAGAAGGATGAATCCGATGCCTCCGAATCCGATGATATGGGCAAGGCGGAGCTGATCTATCGGATGGGTATTGCGGAAAAGCAATCACCCCTGAGCCTGGACTATCTGGTGCATTTTCGCGACAGTACCTGTTTGTACTTCACCTACGATCAGACGGAGGCCTACGAGAAAGACACCGTAGCGGAATATTGGCTTTCCGATCACCGAATCATCGATATTGGCAGCGGAGTGGTAGTCAAGGCACTCCATTCGAACCTCATCGCCAATGAAAAAAATCCATGCAGGGTGTACAGAGGCACGAAAATCTTTTACTCAATCACCTTTCCGCGACTTGCCCCATCCATCCGAAACTTCCACCTGATGGAGGGCAACTGCGACGAGAGTAACTATTGCTTCCGGAACATTAATTTACGCGACTTCAAGACTGCCGACGGAATGGATTGGGCTACCTACGAAAATCGGGAGCCGGAGGGCACGGTTTCATTTTTCAGCCACTCTGTTAAGGATAAATACACCGTCATTCTCGGTAATGTGAACATCGGCACCCTGTCTGAGCCCTGGAATGCCAAGTCGGTAAAACCCAATTGCGGAGATGTAGGCAAGTCCGTACTGACTGCTAGGCTGCCCATAGGGACCTATGAATACAAGGCCAATTGCGGAGATAAAACCATCACGGGAGAAGTGGAGGTTACATTGCAGGGGTGTTTGATTATTGAATTGGGTCGATAGCTTACAATAAAAAAGAGGGCCAAAGACCCTCTTTTTATTTTACTGCTACCCAATAATTAAATTGTTTTTGGAGCCGTTAGAATTAATTTCTTTTTGATGTTTGGATCTGCTTGTACCTCACGTTCTTTTGGGCTATTTATTGAATGATTAATATTGATAAAAAGGGTATCACTTAGCTGAAAATCTCTCATATTTTTATAGTTACCTGTATAAGCAGTTATAGTTACTGTCACACTTGCTCGGTCACTGGAAGTTGTTGTTGTACTAAAGAATGGCTGAACTGCTAAATCACAATTATATTGTTTTATAAAGTCTGCTATTACATTCTCTTTTGCTTCACTAACCAATGCGTTATTGTAGGTTTTGGTCAGTGATTGTCTCTTATCAGACACTTGCAAATCAGCCACTAATGGCCGCTGTATTATGCCAGTTTTGGTGATATACATAACATCAAAATCACCCTTAGTTTGCTTTGTTACTTTACAGCCAGTAGTCAACATTGACAAGGCAAAAATTCCAAAAATTGTCTGCTTTTTCATGATTGTTTTGGTTTTAAGTATCGTAAACTATATAATAAATAATTATTATACAATGGCATATGTGTAATAAGCGTCCATTCTCATGATACTTCTGAATTAATTTGACTTGCATAAAATAAAGTAAAATATTATGCGTTATTATTGTACTGCATTCCGAGTTCCTCCGGCCACTGGCCGAAGGATGCCAACCGAGCGGCCAATGCCACGGTGGAGAGATGATGCGGACCAGACCGGTCAAAAAAGCGTGGAATACCCAATCTTTTACGGTTTTCGCATTTATTGTCTTCTTGGCCATAGCTGGGAATGTGTTTGACTTGTCATCAAAACCTCAGAAATATGGAACCCCAAAAAAAACTCAGCGTTGCAGAAACCATTGCCCTACTGGTAGCCAGTGGAGCTAAACTTGTTCAAAAGTCTGGTGCGTTCATGATGCCTGTAAGAAGGGGTTATCGCGAAGCGGTGGAGCGTAATCGACTCCAAAAAGCATATCTAAATACTACCTACCGTGTATACGAACCGGCCATTGCTATTCGGATCGATAAAGAAAACCACGGCCTTGCTGCGACACTATCACAAATCGGCCATACTAATTGGGCCTATCTAACGGCATGGAATCCGTTCTCGAAACAGCTAACCCCTGAAGAGAATGAAACACGCAATCAACAACTATTGGATGATTTGAAGCCATTCCGGGTCTTCAACGGAGAAGGCATAGGCGATGATTCATCTTGGCCTCCGGAGAGAAGTTTTTTAGTTGCTGGTATTCACCGCGAGGTAGCGATTTATCTCGGTAAGAAATACAAGCAGAACGCCATTGTAGTCGGCCAAGGGGCTAAAGCCGAATTGGTGATGCTAAAGTGATCGTTAATGAAACCTGAAATCCAGTTGTCAACGAAAGAAAACATATATAAAAGACGTTAATTCTTGGTCCTATGCTACTCCAGGCCTTTAAACATTGATTCGAAATGTCGTTCTGATTTCGATCAAGAGTTCTAACTGGAATTAAATTATAAAAACCAAACCGATATGAAACCCAAAAAAATCGCATTTTGGCTTTTTCTAGCCCTTTTTTTGCATTCGCAAGCACAGGCACAGTTTCTCAGTTATATTTCAACACCCAAAAAAAACGTAGCGTACTTTGAAAAAATAGCGATTTACGAAAATTTAAAATGCACTGGACGAATCGATCAGCGAATATTCATGTATGAATTGAATAATTCGCTGTATATCAATGATTACTCTTTTACTATCCTCGACAAGAAAGAGTATAACTATGAAGATTCGCTGGGGGGAGTTGTTGTTTATACATGCTATGACAAGCTTAAAAAAGAATACGATGTTACTATTTATTATAGTAAAGGCATGTCGTATGTAGGTTGTGTGATCGAAAAAAACACCAACATGCGATTTGGATTGGCATTGGAGATCACCAAGGGTGAATTAAAGGATTAGATAGACACAACCTGGCAATCATATTAATCAACCTGATCACGCTACCCTGAAGGTGCAATACGCACAGTCCGTTGTGGCTTCGGGAACTGTGTTGCTTCGCAAACAAGCCTGCATCTCATCCAACGCGCCGGTTACCCAGCCATCGTTTCCGGATTAGTATTATGAGCAATTTTATGTTGCAAATTTTGTTGCAAATAAAAAAGCAGTTACGAGACAAATCTCATAACTGCTTGATTTTCAGCTCCCCCTGTTGGACTTGAACCAACGACCCTCTGATTAACAGTCAGATGCTCTAACCAACTGAGCTAAGGAGGAGTGTGTATCAGCTTTTTATCGTTGTCTGAGCCAACCTTTTCCCCGAAGGGGAGGCAAAAATAGGGAATCTGGGGTTTTTAAGAAAGTCTGAAGGTCAGCTTTTTAGCCGAATAGCCCCCAGCCATCCCCTGCCCCCGGCAAATCGATCCAAACTCCATCTTCCTTCCATTCCACTTTCCAGGTCTTCAAATGATACCCCTCGCCCGATACGTTCCGGCCGTTTACCATACTGAATTTGTACCGATGCAAAGGGCAAACGATGTTCCCCAGGCTATCCACGGTCCCATTCGCCATCCGCGCCCCGGCATGCGGACAAGCCGAAGCACAAGCAAATAGCTGATCGTTAACCCGGGCCACACAGACTTTCTTGCCGTTTACATTCACCTCCGCCATTCCGTTGGAAGCGAAATTCAGTTCGTTGGGATGCTCGGCTATTTTAATCATGTTGAGAAGATGAGGAGATGAGAAGATGAG
>DFST01000103.1 GCA_002378975.1 Chitinophagaceae bacterium UBA3430 | reverse complement strand
ATTGGGAAGGCCGGAGATTCGACAAAGGTTGGGGAAATGTCCCTGGATCAGGCCCCCGGTTCGGTATTGGCGGGCTTATCAGCCGCTCCCATATACACGGAAGATAAACTGACCTATAAAAAAGACGGCGACCAGGTAGTGGCCTTACGGCCTCAGTCGGCAAACGGTATTTTAGAAACCTGTAAGGACGCCGTCAATCTCAGTTTGGGATTGATCGGGGTGATGACCTTGTTCATGGGACTCATGCAGATCGCGGAGCGTGCCGGAGGTGTCCGATTTTTATCCCGTATGATTGCTCCCTTCTTTACGCGCATTTTTCCGGAGGTTCCGGCCGGCCATCCGGCTCACGGGCATATGATGATGAATTTTTCGGCCAATTTGCTCGGTTTGGACAATGCCGCCACCCCGTTTGGATTGAAGGCCATGGAGAGCCTGCAAACCTTGAATCCGCAAGCCGACCGGGCCTCCAATGCCCAGATCCTGTTTTTGTGCCTGCATGCTTCCGGCCTCACTTTGATACCCATTACCATCATTGCCATGCGCACAGGGCTTGGATCGGCAAATCCGACCGACATCTTCATTCCCTGCATGATCGCCACCTATGTAGCCACGTTGGCTGCCTTGATCATCGTCTCCTGGAAACAGGGCATCCGCTTGATTCAGCCAGTATTGTTTCTGTGGATCGGCATTGCTTCTTCGTTGGTAGCCGGACTGGTGATCTTTCTGGCTCGTTTGGAGCGATCTGATCTGGAATCGGTTTCAGGGTTGATCGGAAACGGTTTGTTGCTTTTGATCGTATTCTTGATCGTGCTGGGTGGCGTATATAAGAAGATCGATCTTTTTTCGTCCTTCGTGGATGGCGCAAAAGGCGGATTTGAAACAGCGGTTCGGATCATCCCGTACCTGGTGGGCATGCTGGTTGCGATCAGTATGTTACGGGTGAGTGGCAGTTTTGATGCGATGATCGAAGGGATTAAAACCCTGTTCGCGTCCTTGGGTGCGGATACCCGATTTGTAGATGGATTGCCAACGGCATTGGTCAAGCCATTTAGTGGGGGAGCAGCCCGCGGACTGATGGCCGATACGATGAAGACATTTGGTCCAGATTCATTTGCCGGTAAATTGTCATGCATTCTTCAGGGGTCCTCCGATACTACTTTCTACATCATTGCTGTATACTTTGGATCGGTAGGCATCAAGAATACTCGCTATGCGATCGGGGCGATGTTGCTGGCGGATCTGGTGGGGATCGTCACCTCGATCTGTTTGGCTTATCTATTCTTCGCGTAAGGGCAATAAAAAGGCCGCCCTACGGGCGGCCTTGATTAGTTGATTGTCTAACTATCAATAATTGACAAAAGAGCTGAGGAAACGAGCTGTGGGTCCACGGTGGCTGCCGCGATATACCAAGGTATAGCTTCGTTTTTCAGTTGGCAAGAATCCGTTCAATTGAGCGAGTACATTCGTCGTGCCCGCCTCGCGCACTTGCAAGGTATCATTCAACTTAGATGCAAATGAAACAAAGCTGCTAACATCCGTCGGGGATACATTTGAGATTACGTTTCCTGCACGTTTGAACGAATACAGATCCACATTGGGCATCATAGTAGGAGAATAAGCAAAGTGTGCAACACGTACGCGGCAAGTCGTATCGGTTGGGACTACAATGATCGTTTCAACTGTCTTTTGTTTTACAGCCGTGATGGTGTCAAAGCTAAAGACGGTATAATTTTTGTTGTTGGCCAATATGTTGGCAAAACTCAATGGAACTTGTGTTGTGGTAGACAGCGTGTCGCGGAGTAAGAAGGCACGAGACCCAGCGGGCACCCGAAATCCGTAACCGGTTGCCGGGAAAACGTTCCCGGAAGACAGCGCAGCTCCATTTTGAGGCTTACCATCTACATAAATGTAGTTACGACTTGCCCCAACGGTAGCCATGTAAAGCTGCACGTTACTGGCATCCGAAAATCCATAATTGCCCGGAGTTTTTTCGTCAAAAGTTTTCGTACAAGCGGTAAGCATGCTAGCTGAAAGTCCCAAGGCGATGAGTGCCGGAAAATATTGTTTGATTGATTTCATGTTGGCAGATTTTTTGCGTTAGGGTTTAGAGAACCAGCATTCTTTGGTGATATAATCCGGGGAAAAGGCGCCCAAGCGATTCAACTCATCTACGTTGTAGAGGTATTCAGAGTTGTAACGCGGACGATGACGATAAATCAATTTACCCAAGTTGTTGGTGTACAGGTCGATTCCGGTGGGAGGTGCAAAATCACGATACACTTGCTGGCCAGTAAGCGGGTCCAGATCGGTATAATGAAAGCGACGCATGTCAACCCATGTCTCTATCACACCCCAGGCATACATGGATATGTATTTCTGCAACATGACGTGTGAAAGGGTTAGGTTAGCTGCCGCCGGAACTACGAGTGGATTATTCAAGTAAGCATCACGTTGAACGTCGGTCATGCGCAATGCTGAAGGCACATTGGTTTCGAAATTGGAACGCAGTTGTTCAATGTTCAGCTCAATGCCTTTTCGGTAGGCAACCCGTGCATTGGTACGATCACCTTTTCGAATGAGTGCTTCAGCTTTGATGAATTGGATTTCTGAGGCCGTGATGACCGGGAATACCGGTGCATTCACGAAAACATAGCGAGATCCCGCATCGCTGGACGGGGCAGTAGTTGTTCCAAATGTACCTCCCCAAAAGTTGGCGGGTTGGTCATTGGTCAACAATCCGTCAGTTCCTTTATTAGGACGTACACCGCGGTAAGTACCATTGGGATTTTCACGGATGATGTAGGGAGCACGGGGATCAACTTGAGCTGTGGGGAATTGAGTGTTCACACCGGTCATCAAATCGGCAATGAACTTCGATTGGCGTAGGGAACCTACGTTACCACG
Organism: Chitinophagaceae bacterium UBA3430; assembly: GCA_002378975.1. Taxonomy (GTDB): domain Bacteria; phylum Bacteroidota; class Bacteroidia; order Chitinophagales; family Chitinophagaceae; genus JJ008. The sequence goes on along the minus strand of DFST01000103.1, from coordinate 240 downwards.
AAATGGTGACCAAAAGGAGTAGGTTCCGGTACCACCGGCATTTGACCAGCGGATGTTGGTGTTATCGGTATTTGACTGGATAGACATGTCACAAGCAGCAATCACCTTATCTGCATCGTAGCTGGCCTTGTTGGTAGTACGGTGGTAAATGCGAGCCATTACCCCATAGGTGAATTTTTTCCATTTGTTGATATCACCTCCGTTGCCCCAGGCATCGCTGATGGCGAGGTTAGCCGGATT
>DFST01000104.1 GCA_002378975.1 Chitinophagaceae bacterium UBA3430 | reverse complement strand
CTCGAAGACATCGGATTGATGAAGATGCTGCCGGGCATGACGGTGATCGTTCCCTGCGACTATGCACAAACCAAAGCCGCCACCGAAGCGATCGCAGAAATGGACGGACCCGTTTATCTGCGTTTCGGTCGACCCGCTTGGCCCATGTTCACCCAGGAATCCGATTTCGTGATCGGTAAAGCACAATATTTCTCCGAAGGAACCGATGTATCCATCTTCGCCTGTGGTCACTTGGTATGGAATGCGATCCAGGCCGGTGCACAATTGGAAGCCGAAGGGATCAGCGTAGAAGTCGTGAACCTGCATACCATCAAACCGCTGGATGAAGCCGCCGTGATCCGCACACTGACCAAGACCGGTTGCGCCGTTACTGCTGAGGAGCACAATGTGATCGGCGGATTGGGCGATGCTGTGGCACAAGTAGCCGCTCGTCATTGTCCCACCCCCATCGAATACGTAGGCACCAACGATACGTTCGGGGAAAGCGGAACACCCGCCCAACTTCTGAAGAAATACGGATTGGACGTTCCCGATATCGTCGCAGCAGCCAAACGAGCGCTGGCGAGAAAAAAAGGATGAGCTCATTAAACGAGCAGAACTTCGAACCGTCTTAAGATTTCCATGCCACTGCAATCCGATGCTGAATTGCTGCAGGCCTTCCGGGTTCCCGAAACCCGTGAATCGGCCTATACCCAACTGATCCGTAAATATCAGGAGCGTTTGTATTGGCATATCCGCCGGTTGGTGGTGGGGCACGACGACGCCAACGATGTACTGCAAAATGTACTGATCCGTGTTTGGAAGGGGTTGGATGGATTTCGTTCCGACAGTCAGCTTTTTACCTGGCTCTACCGCATCGCCACCAACGAATGCCTGACATTTTTAGAACAGCAGAAAAGACGTTTGTCCATCTCCTTGGACCAGGAAGGCAGTGCGCACCTGGCCGATCGCGTGCGGGCCGACCAACATTTTGATGCCGACAAAGCCGAATGGAAACTGCAATTGGCCATCCAAGAATTACCCGAAAAGCAACGATTGGTCTTCACCCTCCGTTATTACGATGAGATGCCCTACGGAGAAATGAGCCAGGTGCTGGAAACCAGCGAAGGCGCCCTGAAAGCCAGCTATCACCACGCCGTTAAAAAAGTAGAAGACTTCCTGCTAAACCATTAAACCTTAAACGCCGATACCTATCTTACTACCCGAATTGAACATGTCCGACCGACTATCCATACAAAACGAGCTCAAGGAACTGAATAGCCCCCTGTCCGGTCAAGTACCCCGGATGCCCTATGCCGTACCTACTGGATATTTCGAGACGCTGACCGGACAGGTCCTGAGCCGCATCCGCCAAGAGGAAGTTGATGACGAATTGGCCTCCTTGGCGCCTGGCTTACTCAAAACATCCCGACAAACACCTTACGCGCTACCTACCGACTATTTTAAATCCGTACAAATTCCGGTTACGCCTTCAGCCCCAGTAGTGCCCTTGTTTCGCCGAACCTGGTTCAGATACACCTCCGCCGTTGCCGCCATGCTGCTCGGTGTAACGATCTGGCTGAATCAAGATGCGCCGTCGGGAACAACCGGATCTGCCGGAGCCGCAGTAGTGATCCAATACAAAGAGGACTTGCAAAAACTAGACGAAGGACAAAAAGACCTCCTGCAAGAATTTGTGGAAGCGGGCATGACGGGCGAAGAAACTGCTCAGTTGGAGAAGAGTCCGGCCTTGCAAGCCAGTTTATTGGCCGATATTTCCGAAGAGGAGCTGACCGATTTTCTGGAGCAGTCCGAACCCATTACGTCATCCACCGAAATGAATAACTAATATGCGCCGGCTTTTACTTTTATTGGTTTGGTCAATCGCCGCCACCCAGCTTTGGGCACAGCCTCCGGGCCCGGAAGAGGGAGGGCCACCCGATCCCAAGTTGCCGGAACGCATGAGCAAATACATCCAGGAAAATATGGAGATGACGCCCGCCGAGCGGGATAAGTTCGACCCAGTCTTCAAACAATACATGAAGGATTTCGCCAAAGTGCATCGGGATAACCGCGGCGACCGATTGGTGATGCAACAACAAGTGATCGAATTGCGCCTCAAATACCGAAAAGACTTCCGTCAATTATTCAATGAGAAACGAGCGGATCGGATCTTTTTCGAAGAGGATCGTTTTCGGCAGGAAGTGAGTCGCATGATCCGCGAGCGTCGCCGTGAAAGAGGCGGTCCCCCACCCCCTCCGGGAGGTCGACGCCGATTTCAATAACCTGGCTGAGAAAATTGCCAAGCCGGATGCTGAATGTCGTGATAGAATAAGAAGCTCCACCCATCCCGCTCACCTAACTCCCACCATTGTTGTCGTAACTGCTGAGCGCGCTTTCCATCGTGATCATACTTGGCGACGAACCGATGCTTCATTTGCTGCAATTGCGGCGCTTCATCGCCACCGAAAAACAATACCTGATTATCCGCTTCGATCCGAAACACCTGGTGAAATGGACAATGCCCGCCACTTCGCTCTGCGTGAATGTATCCTGCAATGACCTCCTGTTCGCCCATCAACCTGACTTGTGGATGATCGATCAGGCACTTCAACTCCTCGGTTTCGTATGAAGGAGCCCCTTTTTCAAAAGCGAATTGCAACTCCGCTTTCGATATATAATACGTTGCTTGCGGAAAAGACAGTGTACGTACTGCGCCGGCGCCAACGGCAATCCCGCCGGCATGATCTTTATGGAGATGGGTCAACAACACCTTGGTCACCTGCATCGGTTCGAAACCCGCCGCGCGGATACTTTGATGCAGTTGCAATTCACCGTCGACTGAAAATCCCAGTCCCGTATCCAGCAACAACAGATCCCGATCGGTCTGCACCAGAAAAGGTTGGATCTCGACCAGTAAGCTACCCGTAGGACGATCCTGCAACACATCGCGCAACGGATCGAAAGGGACAAACTGCTTGGTTTTATCAATCGTAAAGCTGCCTTCGGATAAGGGGTAGAATTTCATGAATGCATTTTCATCGAAGCACCATCTGCCGATCGGCATCCAGTCGCATCAAGATAAAGATCAACAACGAAAAAGTTACCAGCGAGGTTCCGCCGTAACTGATGAACGGCAAGGGAATGCCGATCACCGGCATCAAACCGATCGTCATTCCGATGTTGACCGCCATGTGAAAGAACAGCACCGCCACCACGCCATAGGCATAGGCGCGACTGAACGTACTTCGCTGTCGTTCGGCAATCATAACGACCCGAAAGAGCAACAATAAATAAAGTCCGAGCAGCACCAAGCTGCCAAAAAAACCGAAACCTTCCCCGACCGTACAAAAAATGAAATCCGTACGCTGCTCGGGAACGAAATCGTACCGGGTTTGTGTTGCGCTGAGCAATCCTTTGCCAAAAAATCTACCACTACCGATCGCGATCTTGGATTGACGGACGTTGTAGCTGGAACCCGTTTCCTTTTTCTTTAGATCTACGGCTGGTCGGATCGAATCGGTCGCAGCACGGTACGGATTGTCCTTTCCGAACAGATCATAGATCCGTTCGATCTGATGCTTTTGCAACACATTCTTAAACAAGAAAGGAACAGCAAAACGCTGGACAGCGACCGCCACGAACCAGATTAAGACGATGGTAGTCAATAATCTTCGGTGGCGTTTGAACGAACGCCGCATTAGATAGATGATCAGCAGGGCACCTATCGTGAGCAAGATGGCCAAGGTATTTGGATTGATCAGGATCGAAGCGACCACTAGACAGACCATCGCCATCGCCATCACCGGAATGCTAGCCGGTAACCCTTCTCGATACATCACCAGAAAAAATGACGTATAGACCAGGGCCAATCCCGTTTCGCTCTGTAGAATGCAAAGCAGCGCAGGAAAAAGTACAATGAGCGCCGCCCGGATCTGCGAACCAGTATGCCGAAAATCCAATTCGGGACGCGAAAGGAATTTTGCGAGACTGAGGGCGGCAAAGATCTTAACGAACTCAGCCGGCTGAAAGTTGAAGGCGCCAATACGAATGATCGATTCGGTTCCTTTGATGCGCGAGTGGAAAGGAAAAACCAATAGGAGAAACAGAATGCCCAGGGCATATCCCAGATTAGCCGTAGCCGGAAAGAACTTGCTATCGGCCAACAAAACCATGAATCCCAACAACACACTCAACAAGAAAAAATAAAACTGTTTGCTGTAATCGGTCTTGAAGCCGATCCAACTAGCGATGATCGGATCTCCTTCTCGATAAGTGGCTGCAAAAATGGCGAGCATACCAATCACGGATAGTCCAAGCAGAATCCAAAACAGACTCCAGTCCACGCCCTTCGATATGGTTCCTTG
>DFST01000152.1 GCA_002378975.1 Chitinophagaceae bacterium UBA3430 | reverse complement strand
TTAGCCGCAGCAACCGCCGTGGTTAGTGTAACCGTACCACCGGTAACATCTGCCCAGGTACCTACGGCACCTACTTTGTACTGTAGTTTGAAATCCTTGGGGCCGGTCGAAGATGATCCCTGCAAAGAGGAAACGGTGATATTGGATGCACCCGTGGTGTTTACATCCACCTGCCAATATTTTGTGTCTTGCCCATTGTCCCATCCCAGGGCGGAAACAGAATAGGGATTGGGCGTTCCGCTTGCACCGGAGGGACCAGAAGGCCAACTGATCACGCCGGTCGATCCTTGCAAAGTGAGTGACTGTACGCTGATGTTGTTTGCGTTTCCTGCATCAGCCGTTTGGCTCGAAGCCGATGATGTTGCACAATTCCAACCGGCTAATGTTTCCGTTACCAGACCAGGCACCTTGGTATACACATCCAGGAAGTATCCGGTTGCCCCACTAACGGCATTCCAATTCGCCGTAAATCCGGTTCCGCCAACTGCGGTCGCCGCAATGGCAACGGGTGCAGAGATAGATACCCCGGTTCCCGAAACAGACAAGGAAGCAGTAGCTCCGCCACCGGACAATGATACGTTTCCGGATTTCAACCCATTGGTTTGAGGCGTGAAACGAACATAGAAAGAAGTAGCTGCCAGCGTTGCGGAGGTATAGGGAATAGTAGCGGTTGTACTGAATGTGGTATTATCGCTTGAAACTTGAAAATCGGTGTTAGGTGCAGTGATGGTGATGTTACCTGGTGCACCGGTGAGGTTCACGCCCGATAATGAAATCGTTTGAGCGGCAGATGCCTCACCCGTGGTAATGTTACCAAATGCATTGACGGTTCCTAGTGTTAAACCGGGTACAGGCACGGAGGCTCCGGCTGTAACAGAAGCCCATGTAGCGCCTGCTAAGATGGCGTCAATCTGTTGTGTGGATGCCGCTGCTGCAGAACCTTGTCTGAGGTAAACAGCACCGATAGTCGTGGCATCAGTAGCAACACCGGTAACACCTGAAATCGTAGCAGTAGTTTCTGTACCACCCAGTGCAGGATTTACCCAGAGGTCAACCACATCATCGGTAGTCGTTCCCGTGTTGTATGTATATTTTACTACCACAAAGTAGGTTGTGCCCAATGTTCTTGAAGTGGTTTCGTAGGTAACAGTCGAGCTTCCTTTACTTACACCAAACAAAAAACCGCCGGCTCCATCCGTTTTTGCATAAACCCGAAGGGGAAAAATGCTCGTCGTTTGAAACATGCCGATGAAATAATCTCCCGTTTGAATGGCACTGATGTTTACCATGAAGGACATATAGGCCGCACCCGTAGTGATTGCACTTGAAAATGGACGATTCGCATCTTCACCGGAAGTTGTCATGGTGACTGCATTGCCAACGCCCGAGCCTGGATGCCCCGCGTAGGTCAATCCCGGTGAGGTAACGGTCAACGCATTGGTTCCCGCACCGGAGTAGGCTGTCCATCCATTTGCGGAAAGCAATTGTCCAGTCGTGTATGTAAAATCTTCCGTAAGCAATTGCCCGTATGTGACAAGTGACAGCGAAGCGGCGAATACGAGTGTTAGAAATTTTTTCATTCGAATCATATTTGGTGTTTGGGGCGGATACGTATTAATTCCAACTCAATTGAAAATCATCCATGGCCGATGAAGCGCGACTACCACTTCCGGTGGTTGCGCTCAAGGTCACGACACGGATCCAAACTTTTTGATTTTGATTATTCAGATTGGAGCCAAAATTCACCGTCACATTTGTTCCGCCAAAAGCATTGGACGTGGTCAATGTAGCTGGCGTGGAAGCGATCGGCGTAAAGCTGGTTGGCGCATCTCCAAATCCATAATCAACGATCCAATTGGTTGTGCGACCGATGGCATTATCAAGTGATTGAATTTGGAAATTCATTTGAAAATTAGACTTACCAGTGGTGTTGTCCAGCAATACCACAAAGGCACTACCCGGATCATAACCGGTGCTGCTGGTTTGACGGATACCGAATGTGCGATTGGTCGATGCCCCCTGCGCAGTAGCATCACTGGTGGCAGTGAGACCGGTTGCCGAAGCAAAATTCTTAGCCCCGGCACTGGTTTGACTCCAAGCCGTTGGCGCCCACCCACCAAAGGGAGTCATATCACCCGTTCCGATCGAAGAGGCAGTGGCTCCCACTTTTGCATAAAACCCTTGAGGCAATCCCGCGGAGATCGCATCAAAATTCTGATTGTACGGTGAGGTGGTCAGCGGAAGTCCCGTACCAGCGGGCGGAGGAGGTCCTCCCCCGGCGACCACATCCGTGGTCGGATTCCGGATGCCCACTTGGAAAGTGGTTGCAAAGGGAGTCAGGTATCCAATCAACGAAGTAGCCGATGTTGGATAAGCAGCCGTTGCAAACGTGGCAGCAGATGACGTATACGCCACCATGGTTCCGGTTGCATCGGTCAGGTTCACACTGCCGCTCCATTTTCCGGACGTGCCCCCACTGAGCGTATTGATGTTTAGGATCTTGATCAAGGTCGACTCCCAACTTTCAAAATTGGTAATGATGTCTCCGATCGTGGCTACGCGCGGGACAATGGTTTTCCCGGTCGCCTTCAACGATGCATAGCCCGAGGGAACATTATTGAGTTGCAACAAGCCGTTGAATTCAGAGAGTTCCATGCCGGTAACATTCACATCGATCGAGTCGCCTAAATTGAACGTATGGTTGGCATCAAAACGAACAGCGATGCCGGCCAATCCGGTTCCCTGTTGCAAGTAGATATTGCGTGTGTTCAGGTTATTGGTCGATTTGTCACTGATCACCACGCCGGAAATGCGTTTGCCATTCGGACCATACGTAGTCGTTCCGGTAAACAGCGCACGAAGATCAGAGATGTTCATGGGCGTTGTCGGACCGGAACCGCATCGGGCGCCGGTGAGTTGCAGATCACTTTCATCCCGAATCGTCAACTGCTTCGTTGAACCGAAGTAAGAATAGATTCCAATAATGTCGCCGTTGCCGTCGGGCAGATTCTTTGTAGCGAAATTGGCATAGTTGCTCGTACGAAGTGTGATCTTGTTCGTAGCGGGATTGCTGCAGGCCTGTACAGTGCGATTGCCGGAAGCATCTACATCTGCATATGCTTTAGACGTATCTGCGGTACTGATTTCGTGTCCCACCAATTTGATCAACGTGCTTACATAACGATCTTGCAGGGTGGTCGTCAGTTGGGAAATGTTGACCACAACGGGCTCCAAGGGCTGATTCAAGGCGCCACGATAAATGTGTTCGGGTTGCAGATTCGTAGCCAGCAAGGTTACGCCTCCATTGCTCAAATAATTGGAATCCAATCCGCCTCCAAGCTGAAGCGTACCATTGTATTGCCCAAGAAAGAGTCCTTTGCATTTCACGTAGATCTTACGTCCTACAGGGTAGTTCGTATAATGATTGCCTCCAGCAATACGCAACAAAATACCTCCTGATCCGTCCTGCATAGCGATCTGCTGGTAGTAGTTTCCGCTGCGATCGTCGCAGGAAACCACCCCTTCGATGATCACGTCATCGTTGATGGCCACCGCCTGCCCAATGGTGTACCGGGTTTTCAAACTTTGGATGGTGGTGTTGGCCACCAAGCCCGGATCGCCCAATACAGGTGGTTCTGCGATCTCTTTTTTACAAGCAAACTGGATCGTGATCAGCGCCATCCCGATCAGCAAAAACGATTTGGAGAACGAAGAAAGATGAGTCGTTGTCATATGAATGAGTTTCAAATCCGATTAATTGGCATCGGCCGCAGAGCGGATGGCCATTTGTTTAGTGGTGTTGAATGGGCTGAGATAACCGGTGATGCGTTGGGCATTCAATGGATAAGTCGTTGCCGCAAAACCGGCGAATGAAGAGGTATATACAATTAAACTGCCCGTTGCATCGTTCACATTGACGCTGCCCGACCAAGTGCCGGTGGTACCGCCGGTCATCGAAGTAATTCCGGTGATTTGCACCAACGTAGATTCCCAAGCCTCGTAATTGGTATTGATGTCGGCAATGGTAGCTACACGCGGTGTAATCGATTTGCCTGAAGCAACCAGACTGGCATAATTCAACGGCACATTGTTGACTTGCAGCAGTCCGCGGTATTCAGAGAGCTCTTGTCCGGATACTTCCAAATCAATGGAATCACCCACGTTGAACGCATGGGCCGCGGTGAAACGAACGCAAATACCTGCTTTGCCGTTCCCCTGCTGTAAATAGATATTCTGTCCGTTGAGGTTACCGGTCGAACGATCGCTAATCACAATGCCGGTGATTTTGCGGTTATTGGGCAACGTACTGGTTGCGCCGGTGAACAACGAACGAAGTTCAGTCGTGTTCAACAGCAGGGCGGGATCAGGTCCGGTAGGGCCGATCGGCGCTTTATTACAAGCTGTGGCCAGTCCGCTTAACAAAACGGCCAGACCCAGGATCCAGGATTGATTCGATCGTGTAGTATGCATAGTCGAAGTAGTTCAGGATTTAAAAACGAAGGGTGACACTCGAAAAGAAGTTGATCCCGTACGCATAAAAAAGTCGCGGAGGGAATTTACCCACCTGCATGGGATCGGTGGTGGTTAACTGCTGATCATAGCGCAGTTGTTCAAATCCACCGGTTACAATGCCTTGATTGTTTAGGATATTATTCACGCCCAGATTAAACACCAGGAAGGTGGACTTGCCTTGGATCTCGTACGTTTTAGGCAGCTTCCAAGAATAGCCCCCAAAGAAATCGAGGGTCTGTTGCGCAGCGAATTTGGTCTGCCCGAATACCGAATTGTAATCGGCTGTACCGGGTGTCAAGTATTTCAGGGCATCCCAAGTACGGCGAACGGGATTGAAGCTCAAATACGACTGATCGAAATGATTGCCGGTCAGGCTCACGAACCAGAATTTGGGAGAACGATAGCTAAGCCCCATGCTGTATGCTTCCATGGGCGTAGAAGGAATCCGGAAATTCTCTGCGTAGATCACCTGCTGGCCCAATACCTGTGCACTGTTGTCAACGGTAATGGTTGCTTGTTGGCGGCTATCGTAGTAATAACGCCCAACGGCTGCAGCGGCATTCAGGGTTAGTGTGGAGGAAAGTTTGGCTTCGATACCGAGTTCACCACCGAAGTGCAATTTATCAATGCCACTGAATGAGTAATTGACGAAATTCTGATAGGCATCGTGGTAGAACGTCATCACGTCCATCGCGCCCATGAATCGAGTATAATACCCACCGAGTCGAACCTTGAGTTTTGGCGCATTCAAGACATAGCTACCCTCGATGGTCTGAATGGTTTCGGAAGTTACATTGTCTTGCTGGGCATTACGCGTGCGGGGAGATACGTATACATTCTCGAAGTAAGGGGCACGGGTTTGATAAGAAGCATTTACGGATACGTAGTTGCGTCCATCGATCTTATAGGTAACACCCCCCTTTCCTCCGTAGTTAAAAAAGGAATTAACGGTTCCTTTTCCGAATGAATTATCCGGGAAGAGGCCATGCCGCGTATTGCCTTGACGATAAAAAGCGGTCTGTGAGGCAGTACCCGCCAAGAACAGATCGAGCTTGCTGAACTTGAACACACCTTGCGCCCAGGCAGCAGAACGAGTTATGTTGATGTTGTAATCGTACCCGTATTTATCCCCCTTTTGGAGGATGCGGTTGGGATTGTTGAGGTCGAACTGATTGGATCCATTGTCGGCCGGAAAATCACGCTCCGCGAACTGATTCACGTTGACAAAGAAATCACCGCCCAAGAGGTCATCCACGCGCAGGTAGTAGTGATTGCGTTGGATCTGGTGCGAGAGCCCTGCAGTGAAATCGATGAAATCAGAAAACTGCGTATTCAAAACGGTATTGAAGTTGAAGCGCTGGGTGTTGACGATTCGATCTTGCAACACGTACAAGGAGCGACGGCCACTGACGTTGTTGCCGGAAATACCATTGGCATTGGCGACGGTCGCATAATTGGCCCGGTTTACATCGTACAGACGTTGCCAGTTGATCTGACGGAGGTTGATGTCTGCCTTCATCCGATCGTACAATAGCTGTCCTTGGTTGGGGTCGGTAGTGCTGGCCCATGTTGAGGTATAGCTCGGGAGATAACGATAGTAATCGGGACGTGGATCCGGGGCATTGTACCAATCGAGTGCGGTTACACTTCGATCACCGAAAGAAATTCCGGCAGCGGTGGTGAGCGTGGATTTGTTGTTCAAGCGATAGTCATGAGTAAGAATCACAACCGGCTGGTGACTGCGTCCGATGCTGGCGCTGCGCTTGACGCCATTTTGATAGCCCCAATTGGGGTTGTAATAATTGGTGCCGGCCAAATTGATCATCTCCTGAACGGATGATCCTTGACGGCCGTTTTCTGTGGGGGCGCCAAAGGCGGTCAGTGAAAGCAAATGATTTTGTCCGATGCGCTTATCGACGGCAGCGAAATAACCCCACCCGTTGTAGTAGGTGCCGGGCACATATCCTTCACCGGCCCAGCGGCGGCTGCCACTGAATGAAAAGGCCCAACCGTTCTTGCTCAGTCCGGTTGAGTGCGTGATCATCATCCGGTTGTTGTAGTTGCGGTTGGAGGACGCGTAGCTGAGGCTGGTTTGCGCCCGTTGTTTGCTGGCGCGTGAATCGATTTGAAGGTTTCCACCGATGTCGCCAAAAGTGAAGGTGGTGTTGCGAAGTCCCCAGGACTGATCGCGGTTGCGCATCACATCGTTGAGTCCGCCCCAGAGTCCGAATGGCGTAAAACCATTATCGAGGTTGTCCATGGGGATCCCGTTCATGAAGGTGCTGAAGTGATCGTTGTCGTAACCGCGGATGCGAAAACGCACGGCACTGAAGTTGAAGGAGGCTGCTGAATAGAAGGGGTCGCGACCCGCCGTCAACAAAGAGGATGTGTTGGTACTGCCCCCATCCCCCATGTCATTTTCATCAACACTAACCACCGGGATGTTATCCAGGACACCGTCTTTCAATTCATCAACGGATATGGTGTCTTTGTTGCGGGTGGAATCGATTTGAGCGTTCGCGTTGATTAAGCTGATGCAGAACAAGGCGAGCAGAGCGAGACGACGCATGGTAAACAGTTTTTTTGGAAGGAATGCAAAGTACAGGGATTTGGGAGCATCGAACGAAAAAACTATGCACATTACGATAACTTAATATGGACCAACCCACCAGCCTAGTTTGGCCAGTTTACCTAACTTGCGCAGATGCGCCCGATTCTATTTTTACTTGTCCTAGGTACATTGGCGGTCAACTCGACCTTTGCCCAGAAACAATCGTACAAAGTGGCCATTGTTGGCTTTTACAACTTGGAGAATTTGTTTGACACCATTGACAATCCGATGGTCGACGACAATGAATTTTCACCAAACGGTCCGCGCCGCTATGATGCCACCATCTACAAAGACAAGCTAACCAAATTGGCGACGGTCATTTCTCAGATGGGCACAGAGATGAATCCTGACGGACCGGCCATTTTGGGCGTAGCCGAGGTAGAAAATGATACGGTTTTGCAAGACCTAGTTCGACATCCTTTACTCGAAAAGCGTGGCTACCGTATTGTTCATTACGATTCAAGAGATGCCCGCGGAATCGATGTTGGTTTTCTCTACAATCCCAAGTATTTCACCCCGGAGCAAAGCGACAAACTTTTTGTGCAATTGCCTACCGGCAGCAAGGATGCCTATTACACCCGCGATGTGTTGTGGGTCAAAGGAAAATTTGATGGAGAAACCATCCATGTATACGTAAATCACTGGCCTAGCCGGAGCGGAGGAGAAAAACGAAGTGAGCCCGGAAGACGGGCCGCCGCACAGGTTTGTCGGAACCACATGGACTCGATTGCCCGCGTGGAAAAAAACCCGAAGGTGGTGGTGATGGGTGACCTAAACGACGATCCGAACAACAAGAGCATCTTGGAAGTCATCGGGGCTAAAGGGAATAAAGAGGAGGTAACCCCGGGAGGCATGTACAACCCCTGGGTAGACCTATATAAAAAGGGATATGGCACCTTGGCCTATCAGGATGCCTGGGGACTCTTCGATCAGATCTTGCTCTCCCAACCGTGGCTATCCAACGCACAAAAGGGGTTTTTCCTCAGCACCCCCAAGATCTTCAATAAGGAGTACATGGTCGAGAACAAAGGCCGGTACAAAGGGTATCCAATGCGGACCTGGGACGGCCTCACCTACCGAGGTGGCTACAGTGACCACTTCCCCACCTACCTGATCATGCTGAAACACACCGAAACCCCCAAAAGAGGATTCTAGTCTCTTTGAGACAGTTTGGAAAGTTTGGTATGTTTGGAAGTTAAGTTGTTGAAAATGAGCTCGTAGCTTTTTTAGCCCCAACTACCCAAACTTTCCAAACTCCCCAAACATTCCAAACTTTTTCCCTACTTTTGCAACCCCAAATCTGAATTCGCAGATTCTTTCCCGGGGATTCCGGGATTGTCCATTGGGAAAACCGAAAAAACCTAACAGGTATGAACAGTTATGAACTGATGGTGATCTTCACCCCTGTTTTGAGCGAAGACGATTTTAAGGCAGCGCAGAAGAAATTCGCGAAGCTGGTCACCGACAATGGTGGCGACGTTGTAGCTGAAAACGCTTGGGGTCTGAAAGGACTCGCCTACCCCATCCAGAAAAAGACCACCGGTCTGTATTGGATCATGGAGTACAAGGCTGCGGCCGATTTCAACGAAAAGTTGAAAATTCAACTCCTGCGTGACGAGAGTGTTCTCCGTCACCTCTGCACCAAACTCGATAAATACGCCGTCGAGTACAATGCCCGCAAAAGAAGTGGTGTAAAAACAGGAACCGAAAAAGTAATGGAGGGTTAAATCATGGCAAAGAACGAAATCAAATACCTCACCGCAATTAAGGCCGACAAACGGGTCAAGAAATTCTGCCGATTCAAGAAATACGGCATGCGGTATGTCGATTACAAAGACATCGAATTCCTGAAAAAGTTCCTGAACGAACAAGGTAAGTTGTTGCCCCGTCGCCTAAGCGGAAACAGCTTGAAATATCAGCGTAAAGTATCCGACGCGGTGAAGAAAGCCCGTCAGATGGCTCTCCTGCCTTTCGTTACAGATTTAATGAAATAACCGCATCCTAACTTCTCCCCCCGGAGAAAGACAGTGATCCTTTCACTGGGTGCACAAAAAAAACAACATGGAAGTCATTCTCATCAAAGACGTAGATAACCTGGGCGGCGTAAACGAAGTCGTAAAGGTGAAGAACGGATATGCCCGCAATTTTCTCATCCCGAGCAAACTCGCCATTGAGAACAGCCCCAGCAACCAAAAGCAGCTGGAAGAGCGTCTGAAGCAAGTGCGCAAGAAGGAAGCCCAAATGCTGGCCGAGATCAACAGCGTGATCGCCAAACTCAATGAAGGTCCGTTGAAAGTGGGTGCCAAATCCGGTACCAGCGGCAAGATCTTCGGTAGCGTCACCTCCCTGCAGATCAGCCGGGCCATCCGCGAACAGCGTGGCTACGAGATCGATCGTCGTCGCATCACCCTGCCGGAAGAAGTTAAAGAGATCGGTACGTACAAGGCGGCCATCGATTTCGGCAACGGAAAAAGCGCTGAAGTAGAATTCGAATTGATCGCTGAATAAGCGTTTCGGAGTTACGAGGTTGAGGTAATGGGCTGTATTCAGCTTAGTGCCTCAACCTCTTTTTTTGCCCAAATCCACCGAGTTTCGGCCCTTGCATAAACGTAGTCAGCTGGAAATCAGCATTTTGCCTGTTTTGGCTGACCGAAAAAAAATTATGCACATCCAATTAAAAGCTGTTACTTTGTTCTATTCGGTGTTTCTTACAGTTTCACAGATCCGGAATTATTCGCTCGATCAAGCATGTTCACGGGGATTGTTTACTGTTGACACTATCATTAAAAACATCTCACGATGAACATTTACGTTGGAAATTTGAGCTGGAACCTGAAAGATCAGGATTTGGCAAACATGTTCGCTGAATTCGGCGAAGTCACCTCTGCAAAGATCATTAACGACAAATTCACTGGCCGCAGCAAGGGCTTTGGATTTGTTGAAATGGCAAACGACGAACAAGGTCAAGCTGCAATCGCTGCCCTGAACGGAACGGCTATTGATGGCCGTAACGTTGTGGTAAACGAAAGCCGCCCAAAGCCTGAAGGCGAGTACAAGAAGCGCCCCTTCAATGGCGGTGGCGGTGGTGGTGGATTCCGTCGCGGTGGCGGCGGTGGTGGTGGATTCAACCGCGGTGGTGGCGGTGGCGGTTACAACCGCAACGACAGCTACGGTGGCGGTGGATTCGATGGTGGATACTAATCCTCCTTCTCCCTCTACAAAAACGGAATGTCCGACCTCTGGGTCGGACATTTTCATTTTCTGACCCCCGCCGGTCGTTACATTTCATAACTTAGCCGCAATGACGGAAAAGATACTGATCCTCGACTTCGGATCCCAATACACCCAGCTCATCGCCCGCGCCGTACGAGAAGCAAATGTCTACTGCGAAATCATCCCGTACCATCAGTCTTTCGCTCGGACCGACGACTTGCGCGGCATCATCCTCTCCGGCTCTCCGTGCTCGGTAAACGAACCAAACGCGCCCAACGTACCCATTCAGTCGTTTGCAGCGGAACGACCCGTGCTTGGCATCTGCTATGGGGCGCAGTTGACCGCCAAAGAATTCGGTGGCCACGTTGCCAAAAGCAACAAACGGGAATACGGACGTGCCCAACTAAACAGCCACTCCAACAACGACCCCATCCTAAAAAACATTCCGGCCGCCTCCCAGGTCTGGATGAGTCACAGCGACAGCATTCAACAACTCCCCGCTGGCTTTCAATTGCTGGCCGATACCGAGAGCATCCCCGTAGCCGCTTTTCGCTCCGATCCCAACGCCAACCATCATCCCATCTACGGCGTACAGTTTCATCCGGAAGTCTATCACTCGACCGACGGTAAAACGCTGCTCAAGAATTACCTCACCGAGATCTGTGGATGCAAAGGCGACTGGACGCCCTCGCATTTCATCTCCGATACCATTGAACAACTCCGCCAACAGATCGGCAATCGCAAAGTGATCATGGCCCTCAGCGGTGGCGTTGACTCCACCGTGGCTGCTACCCTGATTCACCGCGCCGTCGGTGACCAATTGCACGGCATCTTCGTCGATAACGGCGTACTGCGTCACCAAGAGTTTGAACAAGTGATGGAGACCTACCAGGCACTCGGACTCAACATCACCGGCATTGACGCCAAACAACGTTTCTATCAGGAACTAGCCGGACAAACCGATCCTGAAACCAAACGCAAGATCATCGGGCGACTCTTCATCGATATATTCCAAGAGGAAGCAAAAAAGATCGAAGGAGTCGGACTACTCGGTCAAGGAACCATCTACCCCGACGTGATCGAAAGCGTATCCGTACACGGCCCCTCCGCCACCATCAAATCACATCACAACGTAGGCGGGCTACCCGCCCACCTTCATCTCGAACTCGTAGAACCGCTTCGTTTCTTGTTCAAAGATGAAGTGCGCAAAGTGGGTCGGGAACTCGGCATCCCTGCCAATCTCATCGACCGACATCCCTTCCCCGGTCCAGGACTGGCCATTCGCATCCTCGGAGAGATCACCGAAGAAAAAGTATCGCTGCTGCAACGCGCCGATCACATCTATACGCAAGCGCTACGCGATAGCGGACTCTATGCAGAAGTCTGGCAAGCAGGAACCATCTTGCTTCCCGTCAAAAGCGTGGGTGTCATGGGCGATGAACGAACCTACGAATTCACCGTTGCACTCCGCGCAGTGACCAGCGTAGATGGAATGACGGCCGACTGGGCCCATCTCCCCTATACGTTCCTGGCAGATGTATCCAACTCGATCATCAACCAGGTACGCGGCATCAACCGCGTCGTGTACGACATCAGCAGCAAACCACCCGCCACCATTGAATGGGAATGATGCGCCTGCTAATTTTTATATGGCTACTGATCGGCTTAGGCCAACATCCGGCACAAGCACAAGCCGACTCGCCGGTGCGACGCATCGTGTTGTTCTTGCCACTACACCTCGACAGCATTTTCAATGCGCAACAGGAATTCCGTTACAAAAATCACGAATTCCCCCGCTTCGTAAGCAGTCCCCTTGAATTTTACGAAGGATTCATAGACGCACTCGATTCGCTGAAACAAAAACCGGGTAATACCGAGCTGCACGTCATCGACTCCCGCTCGACACAACGATCGCTGAGTGCCCAATTGAATTCACCCAACGTTCAAGAAGCGGATCTCTGGTTGTTATTTGGCAACGTCACCGAAACCCGGATCCTGGCAGAAGCAGCGAAAACCAAACAGATCGCACTGATCAATGTAAACCTGCCGAACGACGGCGGTGTACAAGGAAATCCGTTCTTCTTCATGTGGAACTCAACCCTGCAAACACAGATTGAGGGGATCTACCGTCATCTGCAGCAGTACTATGCGCTGGACCGGATCGTGGTGGTACGTAAAAAAGGGTCCTTGGAAGATCGGATCCTGAACCACTTGGAGGAGACCGGAAAAAACACCCGCGGCGTTCCATTGAAATACAAAGTGATTGAAGTAGTCGATAGCTTTTCCGTCAATCAATTAAGAGGTAAACTCGATTCGTCCCAGCAAACCCTTCTACTCGGCGCCAGTTTAGATGAAAAATTCGCCCGCCTGCTGGCCTCCGCTTCGGCCGATCTGAAAACCGAGGGATTTCGCGTTGAGTTGATGGGCATGCCCACCTGGGAGAATGTCCGCGAATTCGCCACCACGCGCTACCGCAATCTGGAGATCGTGATTCCAACTCCTTACTACTATGCGCGTATAGACAACTGGAGCCAGTGGCTGCAAAGCCGGTTTGCAGAATCCTATTACAGCCGACCCAGCGATTTTTATTTTAGGGGATACGAACTGGCATGGTTAACCCACTCACTCCTACAAAAAAAGACAACGGATCTGGCCGGACAACTTCCCGGAAAACACAAAATGATTTTTTCAGATGCCGATCTGCAGCCTGTCTTGAACAGACAGAACTACATGCTGGATTATTTCGAGAATAAAAAATTGTATTTCCTCAAACGATTGGATGGGGCCGTGCGTTCCGTCCGCTGAACCGTATGTGGCAACCGGTCTTCTTTCCCATTCGGCAGCAATCCTGCTGGCTATCCCCTCAACGCTGTTTTTTTTGGGAAGATAAATCCACTTTGATTTTAAGTGGCTTCCAACTGGGTCGATTTCCGGAATCGAATGAACAACCCGAACACCGATTGAGCCTGGATCGACTTCAAGAACAGATCCTGGCCTTCAAGGCAGATCGCGTGATCGTGATTGGCGGATTTCAACTGCCGGAGAATAATCAATACCTCGAAGAATTCATTCAATGGCGAACCCGCTTTCAATCGTTGAAACTGGAATTCGTATTGCCAAGAACCAGCCCCGTTACCGAATCCCTCCTCTTCTCCCTAGGCATCCGCGTAGAATTGGGATCATTGGCCGATGGCCCTTTCGTTTGGATCGCTAGCCGACTGGCCGAAGAAAAATGGAAAGCGGGCGGAACCCTTGAATACATGATCAGTGGTTATCAAGATCCCGGATACA
>DFST01000085.1 GCA_002378975.1 Chitinophagaceae bacterium UBA3430 | reverse complement strand
CCCATTGCGAAATTCCACGACCTGACTCATCGATTCAATCAATTTCAAACATCGTTGTCAAGTGGAATCTCGGAACGAATCCTTTCCAGCCAAGCACTCATCGAAGCCCTGATCGCACGCAAAGCATACGTAGAGTTTTACAATCAGCTTCGAAACAATCTGGAATTTCCGCTGCGGATGATGCATCACGATGCGAAGCTGAGTAATGTATTAATCCATTCATCCAGCGGACAATGGGTCTGCCCCATCGATCTGGATACGGTCATGCCCGGCTATTTTTTCTCCGACCTGGGAGACATGATTCGATCCCTGTGCAATTCACAGGCAGAGGACGCGATCGCCTCCGAAGAATTACAGCTAAGAAAAGATATTTATAGGGCCTTGGTGCGCGGCTATCTGACCGGCATGGGGGATGCACTGACCCCCACCGAAAAAAAGCACATCCATAAAGCGGGATTGATCATGACCTATATGCAAGCACTCCGATTTTTGACCGATCACCTGAACGGCGATATCTATTATCGGGTCGATCACCCTGGACAAAATTGGGAACGCGCCAGCAATCAATTCGCCTTGCTGATGCAATTGGAGTCTTACTTGAATCAACCGGACGACCTAGGATAGCTTGTCTGAGAAATAAGCCAGCTCGTCGGTGAAGTCGAGCTCGGGCAAGCGTTCTTGTAAATGAAGTGCCTTTTGATATTGCGCAACTAAGAATTGACGGTGGGCTTGGGTGTCGGGATGTTGAGGACGATGCTTACGCGCAGCACGCACTGGTTTTATCTCCTCCATCAGCGAACGCGTTTGAGCATCAAATGCATATTCAGCAAATCGATCCATTACAAATTGCGTAGCTGCATAATTGGGATGAACCAGATCAATGTCGTAGTAACGATAATCCCTCAGCACATCTACCACATATTCATAAGCCGGAAAATAGTGTACATGTTCCAGCTCTTCGGTTAAGGATTGAACCACCTGGATCAATCGGGCCTTGCTGCGGTTATTTTCGATGGCACCATCGCGAATGTGGCGTACTGGACTGATGGTGAGAATCAATTTCAATTTCGGATTCAACCGGGTCAGATCTTGGATCGTATCCTGCAGTCTAGTCAAAATCTGATCCGTCGGCATCATTTCTTTGGTAAACCAATTGGACGGGGCGCGGTGACAATTGGCAACCGACTCCCCAACCTGCATTCCCCCCAATTCAGCTGCCTCCGTTAAGCGGTATGTAAATGCAGATCCCAGCGTAAGGATCAGCCAATCCGCCTGCTTCAAAAAATCATGGGCTTCACCGATCGAACGGTTGATCTTGCTCAGTGACACTGCTGGATCAGTCGCAGAGAAGCGAGAATGATGATGCCAACTATGCCAACACTCCTGCCCGTAAAAAAGATCCGATTCCGTATAAGAACGAACCCGTATGATGTCGTCTAAAGCATCACAGATCGCATCGGGTCCGAACAAAATGCCGTGGGAGTTTTGGAGGGTGCGAAATTTCCATTCAGCCAACGAATCCCCGATGTGTTCCGTAAAACAAGATCCCACCAAGAGTAATCGATCTCGATAGGTGATCGAGTCGACCAACGGCGTTGGATACAAGTTGAGTTGGAATTGCATCAGGCAAAAATAGCATTCGCCAGCAACCCGGCTTCTGTCAAAGCGGATTGGTTCAAGGAAACGGATTGTCCCGCTTCGTGTAAGTATTGAATAATGGATCGCGTATCGATGTTGCCGACCAACTCATCTTCCGCAAAGGGACAACCGCCATATCCCCCCAAAGCGCCATCAAATCGACGACAGCCCGCTTGATAGGCAGCGGCGATCTTTTCTTTTTGTCCCGCTGGATGCGCATGCAAATGCACCCCCCAATTCACCTGGGGAAATTCGGATCGGCAGGTGAGAACCAATTGACCGATCTGTGCCGGATTGGCCAAGCCCACCGTGTCGGCCAACGAAATGGTTTCCACGCCCATTTTCGTCAACTGATTAGCTAGCGCCAACACCTGGTCTTCGTGATAGGGCTCACCATATGGATTGCCAAAACCCATGGAGATATAAACAACCAATTCCGCGCAGCTTCGGTTTGCACGCTCTGCCAAACGCTTGGCCATTTCCATTCCTTCCTGGATCGTCTGTTTCGTGTTGCGTTGTTGAAATGTTTCGGAAACGGACAATGGATATCCCCAGTAACCCAGATAGGGAAATGATTCCGCCTGTTCGGCTCCACGTTCGTTGGCCAGAATGACCAGTAACTTAGAATCCGTATCGCTGAGATCAAGTGCCGTGAGAATATCTTCTGTATCCGCCATTTGTGGAACGGCTTTTGGAGAAACAAAACTGCCGGCATCGATTGTGTGAAACCCGACTCGAAGCAAGGCCTGCAGGTATTCGATCTTTTTAGCAGTTGGAATAAAGTCGTTGCGCCCTTGCCAGGCATCACGGGGGCATTCGATCAACTGAATGGCCTCCGTCATGAACGACGTTGTTTCATTGTTTCATAAAGGATCATACCCGTTGCCACTGAAACATTCAGACTGTCAAAATCCGTTTGCATGGGAATATGCACCTGCAGATCTGCGGCTTTCAACAAGGCCGGGTAGATGCCTTTTTCCTCGCCACCCAGGATAAGTGCCAAAGGTTGATTCAGGTCGGCCTGATCGATGGGCGTTCCAGATCGCATGACCGATGCCATTACTTGAATTCCATTCAGGTGCAAATCATCGATTGCTTTGAGCAAACTATTTACCCGGCAAACTGGAATCTTTTCCAAAGCGCCGGCCGAGGTGAGAATCGCATCTTCTTGAAGGGCCCCTACTCCTTTGTCGGGAATGATCAGGGCATGTACGCCGGAGCAATACGCGGTTCGGGCAATGCCACCGATGTTACGCACATCCGTGATGCCGTCCAGGATCAGGAACAAAGGGGTTTGACCACGATCGTTTACCCAGGATATAACATCCTGCAGGTCGTGGTACTGCACCTTGGCTTTCTGGGCTACACAGCCCTCGTGTTGGTCAATGTGAAAACTATTCAACTTCGCCAGCGGCACCATTTGAATGGGTACGCCTCGGCTGGCGGCGGCCTGACGGATCCGATGTACATCCGGACCGAATGATTTGATATCCAGGTAAACTTTATCCAGTTGCAAACCGGAATCAAGTGCCTCCAGCACGGCTTTAGGGCCAATGACCAGAGTACTCTTTTTGGGGCGAGGGGGGCTTTGACGAAATGATTTCACGTAGCAAAGAAAAGAAAAAAAAGGCCCATCCAAGGGATGGGCCTTTTCAATCAGACATTATGGATCAGAGTCCGAATGCTTTTTTCACTTTGGAGACATAATCCAGTTTCTCCCAGGTAAAGAGTTCAACCTTTTTGTGGATGGCTTTACCACCGGGGGCGACAAAGGTCTTGGTAATGGTTTGGGGCGTTCTACCCATATGCCCATAGGCCGCACTCTCCCGATAGATGGGATTGCGCAACTTGAGGCGTTTTTCAATGAAATAAGGACGCATGTCGAAGATCTGCTCCACAATCGAACTGATCTGACCATCGGTCAGATTGACCTTGGCGGTGCCATAGGTATTTACGTTGATGCTGGTTGGTTTGGCGACCCCAATGGCATAAGATACCTGAACGAGCACTTCGCTACAAACACCCGCTGCCACCAAGTTTTTGGCAATGTGACGGGTGGCATAGGCAGCCGAACGATCCACTTTGGAAGGATCTTTTCCGCTGAATGCCCCACCCCCGTGGGCTCCTTTACCGCCGTAGGTATCCACAATGATCTTGCGTCCGGTGAGTCCTGTATCGCCGTGC
Organism: Chitinophagaceae bacterium UBA3430; assembly: GCA_002378975.1. Taxonomy (GTDB): domain Bacteria; phylum Bacteroidota; class Bacteroidia; order Chitinophagales; family Chitinophagaceae; genus JJ008. Next base: position 18,415 of record DFST01000085.1, on the reverse strand, counting down.
GGTCCACCGATCACGAATTTTCCGGTGGGGTTCACGTGATACTTGATGTTCCCTTTAAAAAGATGCGCATAACGCTTGTAGCGTTTTTTTACGCGGGGGATTAAAATATTGATGACATCTTTTTTGATGCGCTCCAGCATTTTTGGTTCACTGTCAAAGTCATCGTGCTGGGTAGAGATCACGATTGCATCGATTCGTACGGGTTGATTGTTGTCGTCGTATTCCAGCGTAACCTGACTTTTAGCGTCGGGACGCAGATACGGCATGGCTGATTTTTTCTCGCGACGAATAGCAGCCAGTTCGATCAACAGATTGTGCGCCAGATCCAAAGCCAGCGGCATGTAATGCGGGGTCTCATTGGTTGCATAACCAAACATCATGCCTTGATCACCGGCACCTTGCTCTTCTTTTTTCTTGCGTTCTACCCCTTGGTTGATATCAGACGACTGCTCGTGGATGGCGGAAAGGATGCCACAGCTGTTGGCTTCGAACATGTACTCACTCTTGGTATATCCGATGTCGCGGATCACCTGACGGGCGATGTCTTGAACATCTAGGTAAGCACGCGATTTCACCTCACCGGCGAGTACCACCTGTCCGGTCGTAACCAACGTCTCGCAAGCTACTTTGGATTGAGGATCGAAGGCAAGAAAATGATCGATCAACGCGTCGGAGATCTGATCGGCTACTTTGTCGGGGTGTCCTTCACTGACGGACTCGGAAGTAAATAGATAAGGCATGCCGGTATTTGTTTCGGCAAAGATAAGTGAGGACAGATTTCAGTTGCCCTCCTCATTGGAAAGAATCTTACAATTTTGAATACACCAGCCGCAACCGGAGTCGCTTGGTTGCATCCGGGTAATTGCCCCCAGCTAATACTATCCGTCCGTAGGCCACGCGATCGGTCACGAAGATCTGATTGCGGAACTGATAGGTAGGCGAGTACAGGAAAGCGCGGATGGGCACGTAGAAGCGGAGAGAATCATTGCGAAGACGCTGGGTAACTAAGCTCTGTATGTAGCGCGTGACGTTAAACCGATAGGAGCTGTCTGTTCGCAGTTGACCGCCGAAAGAATTGATATCGTAAGTGAACGAGGAAAAATTATTGGTGATCAGCATGTCGCTGTCGAACGTATAGGCCGTATCGCCATTCGGACTAATGCGATCCATAAAGACCCCCAGCGGATAGCCAAAGGTTCCGGATTGAAGACTAGGCAACGGACTGGCGATCAGTTCAGCACGATGTACGACAACGTTTCGGAAGGTATCCAACGCCGGTATGCGGAGTTGCGCCAATGAACCAGGGGAAGCAGGCAAATAGATCTTGTCGTCGTTGGGTATGCCGTTGTTGAGGTAATTGGCCCAGTTGCCACCCGGTGTTCGAGTAACCAGGTTGGCTTGACCGCCGGTCGCGTGAAAATAATCGGCTTGGGTAGTATCGGTGATACCGGCCTTGGTATATCGGAAATAAACAGTCAGCTTGGATTTTAGTACATCGGTCGGGCTGATGTAAACCAAGGCATTGCCAGCGGCATCGGCTCTGACGGCAAATCCGCGAAACAGCGATTTGAACAAGGAGTCGTTTCGATACCCCCCGTTAGCCGTGTTGGATGTATCGTAATTAACGAGGCGTCGGCCCAAATTAGAATCCAACGGAATCCGTATCGAATTGGCAATCTTAAGTGTATCGCGCTTCCGAATGAACTGAATCGAGTCAGTCAGCTTCTTTACCTGGAAGGTTTTTCTGCCCAATTCAGGGCCAACCGTGGCGAAAGCCGATTGATTGTACTTATAAAGAGTGGTGTCGTTGAAGCCCGCATTTTGAGCGATCTCGTACACCCGTAGTGTATTAAAACTATTGGTGTCGCCGTAGGAGGCCTGGTAAGAAAGCGATAGAATGACCGAATCAATCTTCACTGAATCCCGATTGAAATAGGGATAGATGAAATAGTTTGGATGACTGATATTGAAATAGGCATCGGCATGAATGAGTCCGAATTCTGGGTCGTTGATGTGCCCCAAAGCCAAATCGTCGCTGAAATAAACTTTCGTAGAGTCGACCGCCGTTCGATTGTTGGCCTCTACCGTCAAGAATGTTTCAAAGGTGTTGATGTTGTCAACGGGTGGAATCAGATCGCCCCCCAGATCCGTCGCCTCGTTGATCCGGGTACAGGATGAAAAGGCAAAAGCGATGCCAAGTAGGGCGATGGTAAAACGTTGGTGCATGAAAAAAGTAGGACTCAAAATTTGATGACTTGCGTTTGCTCAGTGGTTAGCTGGCAAGGTCGCTATAGAGTTGTAAATAGTCTGTTAAATCACTATCCGGTTGATACGGCAACGTTTTCTTACCGCGGACTTTGGTGAATTCTTCTGCTAGTTTCTTGTCGATCTTCTCAGCCCCAAATGTGATGGCATCGGCGAATTGTGCGCCGCCCCGGTACAGCGCCGCGTTGGTACCATCTTTATAGGTTTCGAGATCTTTTTCTTTTAGCGAAGCATGAATCAAGGCTTTCTTGATGAAGTCAGGTCCCAGTTTTTCCTTAAAGGTTTGCTCCCCGATCGTGTAGACCACTTTACTGTGGGCAAATACCGGTTCTTTCTTATATACAGTTTTCAGGTAGGCGGGGATCAAGCCGGTCATCCAACCGCTGCAATGGATGATGTCGGGAGGCCATCCGAACTTCTTAACCGTCTCCAACGCTCCTTTGCAAAAGAAAACAGTGCGGAGATCGTTGTCTTCAAACCATTTATCCTGCTCGTCGTGGAAAACAGTTTTTCGCTTGAACAGCTCTTCGTTATCCAAGAAATATACTTGCAAACGCGCACTCGGTAAGGAGGCAACTTTGATCTGCAAAGGAAGGTCGTCGTTGTCGACGGTGACATTGATGCCCGACAAACGAACTACTTCGTGTAGGCGGTGCCGACGTTCATTGATGGAGCCAAATCGTGGCATGATGCAACGAACCTCAAAATTATTGTCGTTGGCTTTGATGGCCAGCCGGTTCACGATCTCCGAGAATTCGGTCAACTCCAAGTACGGAGACATCTCGTTGGCGATGAAAAGGATTCGTTTTTTGGCTGACATCTGCGGACACTTTGGGTTCGGATCGAACGGACGGGCAGCAGCCCGGACGCCGGGGTCGATCCAACAAGGCTGCAAAAATACTGAATTTAGACCAATACAGGGTTGGGTCAGCCCGACACAGCAAATGCGTTGGCGAACAATGGGCAATTGTTGGGGCTGGATATCGGAGATCAGGACGGGGGTGCCCCTGACATTCGTTAGCTTTGCAACTTGTTAGCTATGCCGGTACGCAATTCAAAATCTTGGTCTAATCTCGCTTATGCCGCCTTGGCTGGCTTCTTTATCTGGCTTTCGCTGCGCCACCTGAATGCGAACCAATGGGTAGAGATTCGATCGGCACTAGCCCAAGCTAGATACCTACTAATTATACCGGTTATTGCCATCCTTTTTCTTAGTCATTGGGTACGCGCTCTTCGGTGGAGATTGTTGATTGAGTCGATGGGACAAAAAGTGCAAAAGCGTGACGCTTTTTATGCCGTACTGATCGGCTATTTGGTTAACCAGGCCGTTCCGCGCTTAGGCGAAGTGATGAAATGCTCGATGCTCGGAAAACGAACGGGCATCGCCGTCGAGAAATTGATTGGCACCATTTTGCTGGAGCGTTTGTTTGATGCTTGCTGTTTGCTGGTCTTTTTTGGCTTGACTTTGGCCATCCAACCCGATTTGTACGAACGATTGATGGATACTTTTTTTCGTTCGAGCTCCACCCCCGCCCCGGACAATGACCGAGGGATTGTTTTCTGGATCATTGGTTTGCTTCTGATCGGATTCGGGCTCCTTATCTGGTGGCGGCTGCGTCGTTTGCAGACCGATAAAGTGCGGTCTCGATTCAACCAAATCAAGAAACAATTCATCGAGGGCCTTCGCGCGATTCAACATCTGCGTGCCCGCGGTGAATTTCTGCTGCTCACCCTGATCATGTGGCTTTGCTATCTGGGTGGCGGATACATCGGGCTCCTCGCCTTCCAGGATACCCAACATTTAGGCATTCCCGTTGCCTTCAGCATATTGTCGGCCGGTAGCGTGGGGATGATTGCCTCACCCGGCGGAATTGGGGCATACGCTTACTTGATCCAGAAAACCATGGAACTTTACGGGGTGCAACAAGCAGTTGCCATTGCCTTTGGATGGTTGCTGTGGCTCGTGCAAACCGGCGTAATCGTGATTGGTGGATTGGCTAGCTTTGCCGGAATAGCAGGCAAAAGAAAAGATCCGTGAAACATCCGCTCTCCTTTTTCGATAAGATCGTTACCGCTCAGCAGGCCCAACAATTGGTGCAACGTTGGCGATTATTCGGACAAACCACTGTCTTTACCAATGGGGTTTTTGATTTGCTGCATGAAGGGCATCTGTTTTCCTTAAGCGAGGCCGCAAAGGAAGGCGATCATTTGATCATCGGACTCAACGCAGATGCTTCAGTCAAAAAACTGAAAGGCCCAAATCGACCCATCCAATCCGAATCGAGCCGTTCCAAGCTCCTGGCTGCCCTGCCTTTTGTGGACGCCGTTGTACTCTTTGAATCAGACACCCCGGCCGAATTGATCGAACGCATCGAGCCCGATGTGCTCGTAAAAGGTGGAGATTATACGCCGGAACAAATCGCCGGGGCTGAAAGCGTATTGAAACGCGGAGGACGGATCGTGATCAATCCCATCCTGGAGGGATTTTCCACCACCGCCCTCATTCAAAAGATGCAACGTCCTGAAGCCGAGGGTTCGTCCTAATTTCGCGGTCGCAATCATCCATCATGCGCAAACACCTTATAGTAGCTTGCCTTTTATCCTTGATTTCAATAGAGCATTCCAAAAGCCAAGATTCGATAGCTGTACATCTTGAAAAGTTAAAAGACTTCACCGTCACCCTGCCTGAATTGACCATGACCGCTTATGGAGTTCCGCAATCCGTGGCGCAAACCGGCCGAAACATTTGGGTGATTCCGGGAAGTCTACTCAGCCGCGCCCCCGCTTATTCGATTGATGATCTGCTTCGGTTCATTCCCGGACTGGAAATTCAGCAACGGGGTCCACAAGGCGCCCAAGGCGATCTGCTGATCCGAGGCGGTACGTTTCAACAGGTGTTGGTACTGGTGGACGGGATTCGATTGAATGATCCGCTAACCGGACACTTCAACGGATACATTCCCGTCGATCCACTAGAGATCGATCGAATCGAAATTCTCAAAGGACCCGCCGCAGCGATCTGGGGATCCGAAGCGGTAGGCGGCGTGATCCAGATCTTCACCAAAACATTTGCCAAGCTAGGCGATCAAGCCAAACCGTCCATCCAACTGGGTGCATCCTTCGGTGAATACAGAATGATCAATGGACAAGCGCGCTTGTCCATTCAAAAAAACAAACATCGATTCTCCCTTTCGGCCAATTCCCGAAACAGCGACGGCGCACCCCAACGCGGCACACGCGGATATTTTAATCTTCATACGGCGCAAGCTGCTTGGCAACAGGAACTCCCGCGCCAATGGAATCTGCGTATGCGCACCTCCATCGATCGGCGGAGTTTTGGTGCACAGAATTTTTATACTGGATTCATCAGTGACACGGCCTCCGAATCGGTGAACACCTGGTGGAGTCATGTTCAGCTGACCAAAACGACGAGGCAAGGACAAATACGTCTGGACGTAAGTCACAAGCAATTGATGGACGAGTATCGCTTTCGTCCAATCAGCATTCCCAACCAAAACAACATCGGATTTACACAATTCCAGGCGATCTATCAATCGCGCGACCAAGAGAAGTTGCAATACCAATTCGGGCTGCAAGCCTATCAACGGCGAATCCGCTCCAATGACCGGGGCGATCATCAGATCGAACAAGGCGCCTTGTTCAGTCAAATTCGCCTCTCCCCTTCATCGCAATTGAATTTAAATGCCGGGCTACGCTTGGTATGGGATGAGTTGTATGGAACAATTCTAATTCCCCAATTGAGCGGCTCATTCAATCAGAAAAATCATCAATGGAGAATTTCAGCCGGCCGCTCATTCCGCGATGCGGATTTCACCGAACGATATAACAACTACAACAAAACCTTGGTGACCAGCGGACGCATCGGCAATCCATCCCTGAGTCCCGAAGACTCCTGGCAGGCAGAGATCGGATATGATTGGCGCTCGAATTCAACATTCACCCTGCACAGCAGTTTCTTTTACCGAAATCAACGCAACCTGATCGATTGGATCACGACGCCCTATGCACAGATGCCAAGACCGATCAATCTTTCGCCCACCGGCACCTATGCCTTGGCAAAGAATGTGGAACGTGTACAGACCGAAGGCTTGGAAATCGATTTGGAGTACCGCGATCAACTGGGTGCAGGCCGTTTGCAAGCGCAAGCCGGACTGCTGCTGTTGAACAACCGTACCCGCCCCGGTGCTGCCGGATTCTATTTGAACAGTCATGCACGATTCTTGACCAATGGGCTGTTGCTTTATCGCCTCAAGAACTGGGAGATGTCGGTCAGCGGTTTGTATAAATTACGCAATCGACAAACCTCCGCACCCCTGAACTCGAGCCTCACCCCTTCCTACGTGTTGATCAATTCCAAGATCCAATACGATTGGAAGGAACGCACCTACTCGGTTTACCTGCAATCCGATAACCTATTGAATACTCGGTACAGCGACCTATTGGGTGCCCCCATGCCGGGCAGATGGCTATCCGGTGGAATTCGGGTAATTTTATAATTCAATTTGCCATATGGATTTTCTACAAACCCTGGGGCTTGGCCCCGAAGAATTTGGTGTTAGTACCGGACAAAATTGGTTGCCTTCAGAGGGCCCTTGGATTAGCTCCAGTTCGCCGGTAGATGGAAAACGGATCGGACAGGTTCGATCCGCCGATCGCGCTTCGTATGAGGCTGCCATGAAGACCGCCACCGATGCTTTCCAAGTTTGGCGCCAGGTACCCGCACCTCGTAGAGGCGAGATCGTTCGGCAAATGGGCGATGCCCTACGAATTAAAAAAGACGCATTGGGCCGATTGGTTTCTTACGAAATGGGAAAGAGCTTGCAAGAAGGATGGGGTGAAGTACAGGAAATGATCGACATCTGTGATTTTGCAGTGGGGCTCTCTCGCCAATTAAACGGCCTGACCATGCACAGCGAACGCCCCGCTCACCGCATGTATGAACAATATCACCCGCTGGGCATCGTGGGCATCATCTCTGCCTTCAATTTCCCGGTGGCCGTATGGAGTTGGAATACCATGTTGGCTTGGGTGTGTGGAGATGTATGCGTATGGAAGCCATCCGAAAAGACACCACTCTGTTCGATCGCATGTCAAAAGATAATTTCTGAGGTATTGCGCAACAACGAACTGCCAGAAGGGATCAGTGTGGTGATCAACGGAGGACGTGAAGTGGGTGAATGGCTGACGGCCGATACCCGCGTGCCGTTGATCTCCGCAACCGGTTCCACTCGGATGGGCAAGGAAGTCGCTTCCGTGGTTGGCCAACGACTGGGGCGGTCGTTGCTGGAACTGGGCGGCAACAATGCCATCATCATCACTCCGGATGCAGACCTCGACATCGCCATTCCTGCTGCCGTTTTTGGCGCCGTAGGCACGGCCGGACAACGATGCACCACCACGAGAAGACTGATCATCCATACTTCAATCTACGACTCCATGAAGCAAAAACTGGTCAAGGCCTATGGTCAGATTCGCATCGGAGACCCGCTGAACCCGAATCACCACATGGGTCCGCTGATTGATGCCGGAGCGGTTGAGCAATACCTGCATTCCATCGAAGCCTGCAAACAACAAGGCGGTAAATTCCTACTCGAAGGCGGTGTACTCCATGGAACCGGATTCGAGAGTGGCTGCTACGTAAAACCCTGCATTGCGGAAGTACGATCCGATATGCCGATCGTTCAGCACGAGACTTTTGCTCCGATTCTATATCTGATGACCTATGAAACCTTGGAAGAGGCCCTTGCTATTCAGAATGGAGTTCCGCAGGGATTGTCGTCGGCAATCATGACCCTCAACCTGCGGGAAGCGGAACAATTTCTTTCCGTAAGTGGAAGTGATTGCGGAATCGCGAATGTGAACATCGGCACATCGGGGGCGGAAATTGGTGGCGCCTTTGGCGGAGAAAAAGAAACCGGTGGCGGACGAGAAAGCGGAAGCGATGCCTGGAAAGTGTACATGCGCCGACAAACCAATACCGTCAATTATGGCCGAAACCTGCCCTTAGCGCAAGGGATCCGATTTGACCTATAATCATTAAATAAAAACTTAAAAAACGGACTGGCCGGATTCTGGCGAAGGAAGCCCGGCGGGTTTAATTAACTTTCCACTCTTAATTCTAATTATGAAACTATTCCTCTCTCGCAATTTCATGTTGACCTCGTTGTTGCTGGCCGTTTCTTTTTTTTCGGTGCAGGCGCAAACATCCGCTTCAGTCGATCCGGTAAAAGGTTGGCACCTGGCTGCCCGCAGTGACAGTGGATACAATGGCATCGCACTCGATCAGGCCTATTCCTGGTTGAAATCAAATGGCAAGAAAAGCACCCCCGTCATCGTTGCGGTAATTGATTCCGGAATCGACACCCTGCACGAAGACTTAAAATCAGTCCTATGGAGAAATCCAAAAGAAGTGCCGGGCAACGGAATCGATGATGATAAAAATGGATACGTAGACGATGTTCATGGATGGAATTTTTTGGGTAACCCGAAGGGCCAAAATGTAGAAAAAGACTCCTATGAGGCGGCCCGCGTATATCACACCCTGCGTAGCAAATGGGACAGCAAAGAGGTTAAAACAGAAACACTCACCACGGAGGAGCGGTACGAGTATGAGATGTGGAAACGGGCTGCCGGAGAAATGAAGACCCAAGACAACGGCATGCAATTATTGATGATGCGACGCGCCTACTCAAATTTTGTGAAAAGCGATAGCCTGCTGCGAATAGCAATGAGCAAGGATACGTTCACCGGCTTACAATTGGGCGAGTTCAACAGCGACGCGGCTGAAGTAAAAAAAGCAAAGAGCATGATCTATGGATTGCTCTCCGCCAATGACATGCTGGAAACGACCAACGTGGAATTTCTGGGCGAATTCAAGAATTACTTGAATTCAGAAGAAACCAAAGCGAATGCGTCCCAAAATCCACCCGTACCCTATCGCAATGAAATCGTGAAGGACGAATACACTAATTTTTCGGATCGAAATTATGGCAATAACAACCTGATGGTCGGCTTGGATGCAGCCGTACACGGCACCCACGTGTCCGGAATCATCGGGGCCGCCCGAAACAATGGCGTGGGCATGGATGGTGTGGCCGACAATGTCCAGATCATGACCTTGCGCGCCGTACCCGATGGCGATGAACACGATAAGGACATCGCCTTGGCCATTCGTTATGCCGTCGATCACGGCGCACGTGTAATCAACATGAGTTTTGGCAAGAGTTTCTCGCCAGAGAAAAAATGGGTAGACGAAGCGGTTCGGTACGCCGAATCCAAAGATGTATTGCTCGTACACGCTGCCGGCAACGACGCCAAGAATCTGGATACCACCTATAACTTCCCTACTCCCCTGTTGCTGGATGGCGGACGCCCCAATAACTGGATCACAGTGGGTGCAAGTGGCGACCCCAAAATCGGCGGATACACCGCGAATTTTTCCAATTACGGGAAGAAAGAGGTAGACGTATTTGCTCCCGGTGTAAAAATCTGGGCCACCGTACCTGGAACCAACACGTATCAATTCTTGCAAGGAACCAGCATGGCATCGCCTGTAGTGGCCGGATTGGCTGCGCTGATTATGGAATATTTTCCTAAGCTAACCGCTGCACAAGTTAAACAGGTGATTGAGCAATCGGCTCAGAACCCCGGGGAGAACGTCCGCAATCCCGGCAATGGCGAAGAGGTTTCGCTCAGCGAACTTTCTCGAAGCGGAGGCATCATCAACGCCTTTGAAGCCGTTAAATTGGCGGAATCACTAAAAGGTGGACGAAAGGCAAAAACCCCCTCTACAAAAAAAGCATTCTAATCTAAAGCCGGTTCAACACCGGCTTTTTTCTTTAGCCAGTATATTTGATCCGATGATATCATACAACCCAACCGATTGGTTTTCCATCCTATTCCGGCTACACAAATCCGATACGTTTCGGAAATTATTGCCATTGATGGTGTTGATCGGACTCTATTCGGCTGGAATCGCTTGGCTGGAGTTGAGCTATTGGAAACTTTCTGAAAAAAGTCATCTTCGAAACCTAACGGTTCTCCACACCTTGTTGGGATTTGCGATTTCCATGTTGTTGGTCTTTCGTACCAACACCGCCTACGACCGTTGGTGGGAAGGGAGAAAACTGTGGGGCAGCTTGGTTAACAATAGCCGTAACCTTTCCATGAAACTGCAACATCTTCTGCCGATCGATGCCACCCGAGAACGAAAGGCATTTCGAGATCTCCTACCAGCTTTTGCCATGGTTCTACATCGGCATCTTCGCAAAGAAACCACACGAACCGAACTGTTCGAACATGCAGATTGGCACCCCGAGCTTCAGCAACTTGACAGCAATAAGCATATCCCAAACCAAGTTGCCACATTAATCTATAAATACATCAACCAGCTTTACAAGGCCGAAACCATCAGTGGCGAGCAACTTTTGTATTTGAATACAGAACTACAGTCATTGACAGACGTTTGTGGGGCTTGCGAACGGATCAAGAATACCCCCATCCCATTTTCCTACAACGTGTTCATCAAAAAATTTATTTTCATTTACATCATGACCTTGCCAATCGGATTTGTTTTTCAATTGGGTTATTGGATCGTTCCAATCGTTGTATTTGTGTTTTATGTGCTCGCCAGCCTGGAATTGATTGCCGAAGAAATCGAAGATCCTTTTGGAGCCGATGCCAACGATGTACCGACCGAATTGATCGCTCAGAATATTCATAAACACACCTTGGAGATCCTTCATCCCTAACCTTTTTTATGCGTTATCTACTCAGTCTTATTCTAATTGGGATTGCCAGCCATTCCTTTTCACAATCCTCCATATTAACGATTGAGTCGATCATGCGCGATCCGAAATGGATTGGAACCAGTCCCAGCAACCCATTCTGGAGCCCAGATAGCAAAACGCTCTATTTCTCGTGGAATCCGGAAAAAGCAACCAGCGATTCGCTATACGCCCTCCAACTCAACGAGACCGAACCAAAAAAAGTGAGTCCGGCTGAGAAAGAGCGTCTAAATCAGACAGGACGTTATCAATACAACAACGACCGATCGGCCGCGGTCTATACCTTCCGAGGCGATATCTATTGGACCGATCTGAAAAAGAATAAAACCACTCAAATCACCAAAACGGTAGACGCAGAAACAAATCCGCAGTTCAGCTTTGGTGAAAATCGGATCGTCTATACAAGCCGTCAACAATTATTTGCCTGGGATCCTCAATCCGGCACCACGGAGCAACTGATCGCGGTCAAAACGCAGGACCCATCCACTAGTGGTCGAATTGGTGGTGGTACCACGCGAACGCCCTTAAACTACCCACAGGAAAGTTGGCTCCAACAAGATCAGATCGCAGTGATGCAGGTCGTACGTGAGCGGAAGGAAAAACGCGAAGCGGCCGAGCGGTATAAAAACAATCAACCGAAGCAAGTGGAACTTCGATCGATCTCCTTGGATGATAAAAATCTACAACAGCTACAGATCTGCCCCAACGGCCGATTCATCAGCTATGTGCTTTTCAAACCCGGAGCGGGCAAGATCGCGCAGGTTCCCAACTATGTGACCGAATCCGGCTTTACAGCTGAAATCGAGACCCGAACCAAGGTTGGTGCGCCACAGGGCAGCTATGATTTTTTTATTTATGACCGGCAGTCCGACACGTTGATCAAGTTGAATCCCCGTGACATTCCCGGGATATATGACCTGCCCGATTATCAGCAAACATCCGGAGGAAAAAAAATGGACTCGACCAAAATGCGTGCCGTGAGTTATGCGGGTGTTTATTGGTCGCCCAGTGGCAAGCAGGCCATGATCGAGGTGCGGGCGCAAGACAACAAAGACCGTTGGCTGCTCAGCTGGGATACGGCCTCTAAAAAATTCGACGTAGCCAACAGACAGCGCGATGAGGCCTGGATCGGTGGCCCCGGTATTCCCGGATGGGGCGGCAACTCGGCCGGATGGATCGATGCCGATAATTTCTGGTATCGCTCCGAGTCTTCGGGCTATGCGCATCTCTATCGCTATCAGGCATCCACGCGCCAGAACATAGCGCTGACCTCAGGAAATTACGAAGTGCAACAAGCACAACTTTCCAACGACCGAAAGTTCTTCTTTCTAACCAGCAATGAAGTGCATTCGGGCGAGCAGCATTTCTATAAATTGCGGATCAGCGATGGACAAAAAACAAGATTGACTCAGGGTGAGGGTGCCCACCAAGTGACCTTATCGCCCGATGAGAAAAAACTGGCCACGCTCTTTTCAAGCTATAACCGGCCTTGGGAACTCTATCTGCAAATCAACGAACCCGGCGTGTCGGCCCAAGCCATTACGGGTCTAGCTCGTTCGGATGAATTCAATCGATACAATTGGCGCATCCCTGAATTGATCCAGATCCCAGCGCGTGATGGAGCCAAGATTCAAGCACGTTTGTACAAACCCGCCAACCCGCATTCAACCAAACCGGCGGTGATCTTTGTTCACGGAGCCGGCTATTTGCAAAATGCCCATAAGTGGTGGAGCAGTTATTTCCGCGAATACATGTTTCACAACCTATTGACCGACCTAGGGTATCACGTACTCGACATTGATTATCGGGGCAGCGCCGGTTATGGACGTGATTGGCGCACCGGCATCTACCGATACATGGGAGGAAAAGATCTGACCGATCATGTGGATGCAACCAAGTTGTTGGTCGACCAATATGGGGTAGATCCCAGCCGCATCGGCATCTATGGTGGATCTTATGGCGGATTCATCACGTTGATGGCCCTGTTTACCACACCGGATGTATTTAAAGCAGGGGCCGCCCTCCGTCCCGTTACGGATTGGGCCAATTACAATCACGGATATACCTCAAACATCCTCAATGAACCGGCACAGGATTCGCTGGCCTATAAACGAAGTTCCCCAATCTATTTTGCCGGGGGATTGAAGAATCATTTGCTGATCTGCCACGGCATGCTGGATTTGAACGTACATTACCAGGATGCGGTCAAGCTGACACAACGCCTGATCGAATTGGGCAAGGACCACTGGGAGTTGGCCTCCTACCCCATGGAAGATCATGGATTTGTGGAACCCAGCAGCTGGACCGATGAATACAAGCGAATCCTGCAGCTTTTTGAACGGGTTTTAAAGGCCCCCCTCCCCGTAAAACCTTAGCAGACAAACTTGCTATATTTGTGGCTCACTCAGCAACTGGACTATGGCCCTGAAATTTGAAGACCTGGATGCCCGACTAACCGGCGACGACGCCGCTGATCAAGCCGGCAAAAACAATTGGTTTCGCCGGATCAAGAAAGGCATTGTTACCTCTACCGCCGAGAAAAAGGAAACCCCAGAAGGGCTCTGGAATAAATGTCCCGAATGCGGAGACATCATGACCGTTTCCGATCTGCAAGAACTCCTGTACGTCTGTCCAAAATGCGATCATCATCAGCGCATCAGCAGCCAAGATTATTTCGAGATCCTGTTCGACGATGGCCAATTCACTGAAATTGCCGACAATATTCGTAGCAAGGATTTTCTGGGATTCACCGACTTAAAACCCTACAAAAAACGTTTGGATGAGATCTGGAGTAAATCCGATCTGATCGATTCCATGCGTGTAGCAACCGGAAATGTCAACGGACATGGTCTCGTGGTAGCCTGCATGGACTTTGCCTTTATCGGGGGTTCGTTGGGCAGCGTGATGGGCGAAAAATTTTCGCGCGCCGTCGACTATTGCCTAGAACACAAACTCCCTTACCTGGTAATTAGCAAAAGTGGGGGTGCACGCATGATGGAAAGCGCTTTCTCCCTTATGCAATTGGCCAAGACCAGCGGTAAATTATCGCAACTCAGCGATGCCAAACTCCCTTACATCTCCTTATTGACCGACCCAACTTTTGGTGGAATCTCCGCCTCTTTCGGCATGTTGGGTGATCTAAACATTGCTGAACCAGGCGCCCTGATCGGCTTTGCCGGCCCGCGGGTAATCAAGGAAACCATCAAACGGGACCTGCCTGCGGGTTTTCAACGCAGCGAGTTCATCCTGGATCATGGTTTTCTGGATTTCATCGTACACCGCAAAGACTTGAAATCAAAGCTGTCCACCTCATTGAAACATTTTCGTTCGTGAGGATGCTGCGGATTCGGAGTAACTTTGCACCGACTCCATGAATGAATTCCAGAATAGACAAGCCTATCACCAGTATTTCATCGATGACAAATACGTCGCCGGTATCATGCTGCTGGGCACCGAAGTGAAATCCCTTCGTGATGGACGCGTTAGCTTCAACGACAGCTTTTGCATTGAACAAGATGGAGCCATCTGGATTAAATCCTTACACATCCCCCCCTACAGCCACGGCACCGTCAATAACCACGATCCGCTGCGAGATCGTAAACTTTTACTCCAAAAGCGGGAGATCGCCCGGTTGCGGGCCAAAATGAAAGAGAAAGGATACACGATGGTACCCCTGCGAATATTTTTCAATGACCGAAATCTGGTCAAATTGGAGATTGGACTGGCTAGAGGAAAAAAATTGCACGACAAACGGGATTCTATAAAACGCCGCGAACAAGACCGGGAACTGCGCCGCCAGGGGCATTGATCATCCTTTTCACAACTGTGTACAAATTATCAAGGTCTACTGGTTGGCAATGGGCTATTTTAATACCGTGAAACAGCACCGATTCATACTGGCCATTCTCCTTTTCTTCCAGGTCTGCGGAAAAACACAGTCCATCGCGGGTTATTGGTATGGATCCGCCTCGATCATGGGGACACAGGGAAATCAGCACAACTATTTGATTGAGCTTATTTTAACGGATCGGGCCGGACAAGCACAGGGGGTATTAAATTACTATTTCAAGAACTTATACCGATCCATTCCCATCAACGGAATATTCGATCGTTCGACTCAGCAATTTACGCTCAAGCATGTACCCTTTATCTATTTTGGATCGGTGGATCAATTGGACGTCGATTGCTTTATGGATGCCCAATTGAATTTGGTGATGGCGCGCGCAGGTTCTACGCTCAGCGGACAATGGCTGCCGGAGGAAACGTATAAGTATACATGCCCAACCATTCAAGTCCGTTTATCCCTTGATAAGGATCAGTCAATCAACGACTCCCTGATCCAAGCCGTAAAATCCTTCAAAGAACAATTTCAAGTATGGACTCCTCCCCCACCGGAATCCAACGATCCCATACTGACAATCACTCCACGTCCGGTTAAAAACTACGTGGCGGAGAGACAGCAAACATCCCGTTCGATAGAGGTAGCGGAAGAGATGGAGGTGGACATGGATGATGTCAAGATCAGCTTGTACGACAATGGAGAAGTGGATGGCGATTCGATATCTGTTTTTTTAAACGGAAAGCTGATCGCCACACATCAGCGTTTGAGCACCCGCCCCATACAACTAACCATCCCTCTGGACTCCTTGTTGGATTATGTAGAATTGTCCATGTTCGCGGAAAACCTCGGCAGCATTCCACCAAATACTGCCCTCATGATCGTGGAGGCCGGCGATCGTCAATATCAGATACGACTGACCAGTACTTTAGAGAAAAGCGCATCGGTTCGCATCAAGCGAAAACGAAATGGATTGAAAGTTCGTTGATCAGGCATCGAACAGCGTGGATTGTGACTGGGCGGACTCCGATTTATTCACCCACTCCATCTCCGTCGACTTGGTATAATCGGCCATCTTCACACCTACCGTACGCCAGCCAGTCACTTCAGCGATCTTGGTGATCTTCAATTTGGCTTTTCGTTGTTGGGCACCACGCCCCTGTTGTATAGCCAGTACCGGCTCTGGATCTGTGGTAACCGCTTCCAGAAAATTTCCGGCCCCTTCTTTGATGCAGAGAAATTTACTGCGCAGTGTTGTAGTCTCGATACGGAATCGCTTCAACATGAATTGTTTTTTATCCTGGTCTACATACACGGCCGTCACGATGGCATTCGAATCGAATTTGGCGATCCACCGAATCTGCGCAGAGTCGAATTTCTGCGTCATTTCCTGATCGGTAACTTCATAATTACCATCCTTGTAGAAAACAAGGATTCGGTCTTCCGCTTCAAAATTTCCGAGTGAAGCCCCTTTCCCTTCGGCATTGAGTCGACCAAACTTATCATCAAACCAAAGCGCACGACCACTGAGCGTCGCTTTTCCAGCCTCTTTGAATTTCACGGAACGGATGGGATACTTGGTTACTTGATTGCCTACACTGCTTCGTCCTTTGATTCCCATTTCCTCAAAATAGAAATCAAATTCCTTGATGCGTGCGGAGCAGCCGGAGGTCAGAAGAATCTTCACCACCTCCGCTTCGCCGTTCGGATTTATGCTGAGATAATGCACACGACTCTTCTCGTCGCCACGGGTCAAATCGTATTCTTTATCGCGCGTAACACCGGTAATGTTGAACCGTTTCGCATAACTCACGCCCCCTTGCCCGTCCGTATAGATCATGTTATAGGTGGTTCGCTCATCATTTTTCTGGAATACCGCCACATGCAGGATGTCTTTGCCGATGAAGGTTTTCTCGGCCACTTTAACCACTTTCACGATGCCTCGCTTGGTAAAGACGATGATGTCATCCAAATCGGAACACTCGAACAGAAGTTCGTCCTTTTTCAATCCGGTACCAATGAATCCCTCCTCCCGGTTGGCATAAAGTTTGGTATTGGCGATGGCCACCAATTTCGCCTCGATGACCTCAAAGGCCATGATCTCGGTTTTGCGCTCCTTGCCTTTACCGTATTTCTTGAGCAAGCCCTCGTAATAGGCAACCGCATAATCGACGAGGTTGGCCAGATCGTGATTCACTTGTTTGATCTCTTCTTCCAAGGAACGGATTTGGGCATTCAACTCCTCGATGTCCAACTTGTAAATCCGTCGTACGGGCTTTTCAGTCAATTTGAGAATGTCCTCTCGGGATATTCCCCGATTCAATTTCTTTAGGAATGGCTGAAACGCCTTTTCGATCGCGAGTAATACTTTTTCCCAGGTTTCGTGCTTCTTCTCCAGCTCCTGATAGATCTTCTCTTCAAAGAAGATCTTCTCCAATGAGGTGTAATGCCATTTTTCCTGTAACTCGTTCAGCTTGATGCGCAGCTCCTGTTCCAGTAGATCCTTTGTCTTATCCACCGACAAACGCAATAATTCTTGCACGCCGAGAAATTGAGGTTTTTGCTCAACAATTACACAGGCATTGGGAGAAATGGAAGTCTCGCAATCGGTGAATTTATACAATGCATCAATGGTAATATCGGGGGAAATGCCAGGTGCCAGGTCTACTTGAATCTCGACCTCGGCAGCCGTGTTGTCGGTTACCTTCTTGATCTTGATCTTACCCTGATCGTTGGCCTTCACGATCGATTCCATTAATTGTGTAGTCGTGACCCCGTACGGAACGCTGGTTATGGC
Source organism: Chitinophagaceae bacterium UBA3430 (assembly GCA_002378975.1). Lineage (GTDB taxonomy): Bacteria > Bacteroidota > Bacteroidia > Chitinophagales > Chitinophagaceae > JJ008. Next base: position 708 of record DFST01000085.1, on the reverse strand, counting down.
CAGCGTTTTCTTATCGACCTCTTTGATGTGGGCGCGCACTTTTACTCGTCCACCCCGTTTGCCTTGATTGTAATCGGCCACATCGATCATGCCACCCGTCTGGAAATCGGGATAGAGTTCAAAACGTTTGCCTCGCAGATATTTAACCGCAGCATCGATCAATTCCTGAAAGTTATGTGGAAGGATCTTCGTGGATAGACCAACGGCGATCCCGTCTGCCCCTTGCGCCAACAGCAAGGGGAATTTCATCGGCAGCGTAACAGGCTCGGGTTTCCGACCGTCGTAGCTAAGTTGCCATTGGGTGGTTTTGGGATTGAAAGCCACCTCCAATGCGAACTTGCTCGGGCGAGCTTCAATATAACGAGCGGCCGCGGCATCATCACCCGTTCGTACATCGCCCCAGTTACCTTGGGTATCGATGAGCAGGTCTTTCTGACCCAAGTTGACCAAGGCATCCCCAATGCTTGCATCGCCATGGGGGTGATATTGCATGGCCTGACCGATCACGTTGGCCACCTTGTTGAAGCGTCCATCATCCATTTCCTTCATCGCATGGAGGATGCGTCGTTGAACGGGTTTCAACCCATCCTCGATGGCCGGCACGGCACGCTCCAAGATCACATAGGAAGCATATTCCAGGAACCAGGAACGGTACTGGCCATGCAAACCATGTTTCAGGTTCTGTACGTCGGGCAATTTATTCTTTGG
>DFST01000041.1 GCA_002378975.1 Chitinophagaceae bacterium UBA3430 | reverse complement strand
GCATCATCTTTTACTTCATCAGATGTCGTAAAGAGTGCGAGTGCAACGCCATCCCAAGCAAGTACAGAGACGCTCTCACCACGGAAGCGAGCTTGCTCAATTCCGGCCACAATCTGCTCATCAAATGGAACAGAGCTATGTGCAATTGCTTCAGGAGTTCCAATAAGTATGACAGGTGAAAAATCGCCAACCTTGATGCGGCCACCCACACCAGAACCAGGTGTCTGTGTGAAATCTGTAAGCGCAGCAATTGTTGCGCCACGTGACATTGAATAGGAAGAGATTGCTTTAGCGATTGGGTGATCGTTTGCACTTTCTAGAGTCAGCGCAGTTGAAAGAATCATTCGTTCATTAATTGAGCCTGCAATCTGGGATCCGAGCGCCTTCTGTGCACTCGTTGGAATCAATACGTTATTGACCTTCATAACACCTGTTGTGAGCGTGCCGGTCTTATCGAAAACGACTCGGCGGATGCTCTTGAATAATTCGAGGCTGGTGGCATTGCGGAACAAGATCCCGTTGCGGGCGGCACGGCCGAGTCCGACGGCGATGGCGGCCGGTGTGGCGAGTCCCATGGCGCAGGGACAAGCGATGACCAATACCGCAATGCTATTTAACAGGGCTTGCGAGAACTCGCCTTTGAGGATCCAGGTGAGGGTAAAGGTGAGCGCAGCGATACCGAGAACGACCGGAATAAATACGGCGCTGATCCGGTCAGCCAATTGTTGGATCGGTGGTTTTTCACCTTGGGCTTGTTTGACCAATTGGATGATACCGGCCAATACGGTGTCTGCACCTACGGCCGTGACTTGGGCTTTGACGGTGCCGTCAGTGATCAAGCTGCCACCGATGAGCCCATCCTTCTTTTGCTTGTGAATGGGAGCGCTTTCCCCGGTGAGAATGGCTTCATTGACGTGTACATCGCCCCAAAGAACCTTGCAATCGATGGGCACTTGTTCACCGGATTTGATGAGGATAAGATCGCCGACGTGCAAAGCCGTGTTCTCTATTTGGAATAATTGTTCTTGGTGTTGATCGTCGAAAGCGATCATGGTGGCCATTACTTTTTGAGACTTCACCAGCTTGTTCAATTCGCGTTGGGTAGAACCGATGGACGCTTCTTCCAGGTAATTGCCTAAGAAGACGAGGGTGAGGATGGTGGCGGCCGTTTCGTAGAAAAGATATTTCTCGGGTTGTCCGGTCAGCGATCCATACAAGCTATACACAAAAGCTGCCGTTGCGCCGATGGTGATCAGTACGTTCATGTTGGGCATCGCGTTGCGAATGCTCTTCCAGGCGCTTCGACCGAAATAGCCCATGCCAACGATGTACACCGGCAGAGTGATGGCCAATTGAACCCAATGATTCATTAGGAAGTGCAGATGAATGCCAGGGATCATGTGGCTCATCAACACGGCCGTGAAGGGAAAGCAAAACCAGAATCGTTGGAGGTGCGATTTGAACCAGGGCTTACGGATCTTTTCCCGTCTGTGCTCGACCACTTCGTAGCCGAGGTCTTGAATCCCTTTGACCAGTGTGTTTTCAGATTGTGAACCCGGATTGTCGAAGCTGACATTCCCCGTGGCGTAATTCACCTGAACCCCTTGCATTCCTTTTTTCTCGAGGAATTTGTGGATGTGCAAGGCGCAGGTGTTGCAATCCATTCCTTCCACCCGCCAGGCGATCTTTTCCATTGAGTAAAGATACGCCATCGGGGTTGAGGGGTTGAGGTTTGGTGTTTGAAGAGAGTAGTTGAGTCTCAACGGTAAACTCAAATCCTTCAACCTCAACTCCTCAACCCCCATCTCTAAACTATATTTGCGTCATGATCTTCCTCTACCACTTAACTGCCATCGATCAGGCGGCGGACTGGTTGCTTTCCTCGGTTGGTTCGGCGCGGGTGATTTGTTTCCATGGAGAGATGGGCGCGGGCAAGACCACCTTGATTCAATCGATCTGTCAACGACTTGGCACCAAAGGCTCGTTCAGTAGTCCTACGTTCCCAATCATCAATGAGTACGCATTGGCGGATGGGACCGGGCATATTTACCACATGGACCTTTATCGGTTGAATGGATTGGTAGAAGCGGAGCGTGCCGGCGTAGGGGATGCGTTGCATAGCGGCGCTCTTTGTTTGGTCGAGTGGCCAGAGCGGGTTCCGGATATCATTCCCGAAGAAGGCGTGCAAGTGCATTTGCAGGTCATCGACACGGAAAAGCGCAGTCTGCGCATAGACGATTAATCGTATATTTGGAAACGTTGTTTTCCATCCGATGAGTCATCAAAAACCTAAGATCGATCTGGGCATCAGCCTGCAAACGCAGGAGGAGACCCTGGAAATATTGCCGAAACCGGCGGGCATGACCTTGGGTATACCGCGCGAGATCGCCTTTCAGGAGAACCGGGTAGCCCTGACGCCGGATGCTGTGAACCTGCTTGTTCAAAATGGCCATCAAGTGGTGGTGGAACACAATGCCGGCGAAGCTTCACATTTCAGCGATCGCGATTATGCCGATGCGGGTGCCCGCATTGTGTACGAACGCGCGGAGGTGTTTAAAGCGCCGATCCTGGTAAAGAGTGCGCCGGTGGTGGAAGCGGATCTTCCCCTGTTGCAATTGCATCAATTTATCCTTTCGCCGATCCATTTATCCGGCATGACATCCGTTGTGCTCGAAAAGATGATGGAGAAGCGAATCACGGCATTATCGTTCGAGCATTTGAAAGATGACAGTGATTCCTATCCCATTGTTCGAGGCATGAGTGAGATCGCCGGATCGGCCGTGATGCTGATTGCGGCGCAGTATCTCGGTTCGGCCAATCATGGCAAAGGGGTGTTGCTCGGTGGCATCTCTGGTATTGCACCCACGAAAGTGATCATCATTGGAGCGGGCATCGTGGGTGAATACGCTGCACGTACGGCGTTGGCCTTGGGGGCCTCCGTGAAGGTCTTTGACAACGATGTGTATAAGCTGAAGCGTTTGCAAAATAATATTGGGCATCGGTTGTGGACCTCCGTGATTGAGCCACGATTGTTGGCCAAGCAACTGAAGACTTGCGAAGTAGCCGTTGGTGCTTTGAGTTCGAATTCTGGTCGAACGCCCATGGTGGTGACGGAAGAGATGGTGAGTCACATGCGTGCCGGCTCCGTCATAGTGGATGTAAGCATCGATCGGGGTGGCTGCTTTGAGACCTCGGAGATTACCTCGCACGAAAAGCCCGTATTCACCAAATATGGAGTCATTCACTATTGTGTTCCCAATATTCCATCCGGATTTTCCCGCACGGCCTCACAGGCCATCAGTAATGTGCTTACGCCCTTGTTGTTGGAAGCTGGAGAAGAAGGGGGATTCGAAAATCTGATTTGGCACAAATTGCATTTGCGTAACGGGATCTATCTGTTCCGCGGCGCACTTACGAATTTTTATATGAGTCAGCGATTCAATCTGAAATACACCGACCTGAATTTGCTGATCGCGAGCCAGCGCTGATCCCATTATTTATAATCCCGGATATCAATCCGCTCGTTGCAGGTGCGGATTTCTTGCTCGTCGTTGCTGCAAATCACGAGCAGCTTGTTGGTGGTAAGTTCAGCCAACAATCGATGGTACAGTTCAATTCCTTCCGCATCGAGATTGGTACAGGGTTCATCCAGCAATACAATGGGCTTGGCTGCGAAGAGGGCTTGTCCCAGTTTAACGCGTTGCTTCATCCCTGAAGAAAAATAGCGTATCTGTTTGTGGCGGGCTGCGTGCAATCCCAGTTTTGTGCAGATCGATTCGAGGTCGGTATGGGCTTGGAACGGGTGGAATTTTTCTTGAAAGGACAGGAATTCAAGCAGGGTCATTTCTTCCACTACATCGAGATAGGGCGCAGCGATGGCGACTTGTTCAAAGAGTTTGTCGTCGGGAATGAGTTGACCGGATGAGTCGTTGGCGGTCAGGGTGCCTTCACTGAGCCAGCTATAACCGGCGATGGCTTGCAGGAGCGTGCTTTTGCCCGAGCCGTTGGGACCAACAAGCGCATATTTATTTCCCGAGCGGAATGTGTAGGTAAAATGACGGAAGATCCAATCGTAGTTGAATCGTTTGCCGGCATCAGATAGGGAGATCGTCATCGGAGGCGCCTTTGGTGAAGCGTTTGATGATGCCGCGGCCGCTCTCCCGAATGAAGGTCACGATCTCGTCGCGTTCGTCGGTAGCGGCCATGTCTTCTTCGATGTATTCAA
>DFST01000032.1:896-5194 GCA_002378975.1 Chitinophagaceae bacterium UBA3430 | reverse complement strand
GTTGCAACACATCCGGAATGGGCATCTTGGGCAATGCCTCATAGGATTGGTCCAGGAAACTTCCTGGCTGCTTCGTATGGAAGTATTGATCGATGTTTTGCTGATTGCAATAGTATTTCCGACCGTTGAAGGTACCTGCCACCCACTGCCAACTACTTGTGTTGCTGGCCAAATCTCCATCAAGCAAGTGGTAGTACATCCAGGCGGCTGGCATTGGCCAATGCGACTTACCTAGATTGCATGCTAAACTGGCCACATACATGCGTAAATGATTATGCAGGTAACCTGTTTCCTTCAAACCGGCAATGCCCTGATCGATGGCCTTGATCCCGGTTTTCCCCTCCGAGATCGACTTCGGCATTTGGCGATTCAATATACCGGAACGAACCTGAAGAATGTCTTCGAAGAGGTCATCTTCGAGTGACTGCCATAGGCGCTGATAGAATTCACGCCAAGCCAACTCTTGTACAAATTTTTGTACAGAGCTCCATTCGTAACCCTTTTGCAAGACGTCTTCCAGGATCTGTTTGCCACTGATCACGCCGCGTGACAGGTAGGGAGATAGCTGGGTTACGGCACCATCGCCATAGTTGCGTGTTCGGGCATAGGCGATCGGATCTACAGCGCCGATTCGATCCAGGATACTCGGTATATCGGTTGGGAATTGTTGACTCACCTAATAACAACAAGCTACCTGCCCGTTGGTTTACTCGGGGAGCTATTGTTTTTAGGTTGACGCCGACAACGTTCGCTGCAATAGATCACTTGCTCCCAATCTCTTTCCCATTTTTTTCGCCATCTGAAGGGGCGTTGGCAAACTGGACAGATCTTTTGTGGCAACTGATTTTTGGGGATCTGCTTCATGCCTGCAGCGATTGTAGGTAACGTTCAGCTGTTTGTAAATGAGCGGTTTGTTTGGATGGTTCCATCTTGTCCCAGCTTCGGATCAGCATGCCCAGCCGGGGATTTTGAGTGAAAAAGGAGCGGTGCGTCACCATGAAACGCCAGAAAAGTCCGTCCCAGACTGTTTGCCATTCACCTTTATCCCAACGCCCCATTTTCATTACGTAGTTGCTGCCACTGATGTAGGGTTTGGTGGTCATTAATCCGCCATCGGCAAATTGGGTCATCCCATACACATTGGGCACCATGACCCAGTCATAGGCATCAATGTATAGGGTCATGAACCAACGGTGCACTTCATCCGGATCAAACTCACAAAGCAGCATGAAATTTCCCAATATCATCAACCGTTCGATGTGGTGGGAATAGCCGGTTTTCAATAGTTTTTGGATGACGGCATCTACCGGAATAATGCCCGTCTGACCCGTCCAAAAGGACTCGGGGATCTTGCGTTTGAATTTCCAGTAATTGGTAGTTCGCTGTTTGCGTCCTGCTTGTACATAGACCAGCCTTATGAATTCTCGCCAACCGGCTATTTGTCGAATAAATCCTTCCAACGAAGCGAGCGGAATATTGTGGGTATTTGCGTGATTCAATGCACGTTCAATGATTTCGTGTGGACTCAAAAGCCCAACATTGAGCATGGGCGTCAGTCCGCTGTGAAACAAAAAATGTTCAGTAGGGTGCATGGCATCCTCATAGTCGCCAAATTGTGCAAATCGGTCAATTAAGAAAGCATCTAGCCAACGTAACGCCGAAGCTCGGTCGATCGGGAAGTGAAAATCACTGGCCGAACCGTAGTGCTGGGGGAAATGAGTATTTACGTACTGGACGGCTTCGTCGAGGTGCTCATTTTGGGTACTCGAAAGGAGTGGAGGGGTCAGTCCTTTCGGAAGCGGTTTTCGGTTGTCGGCATCAAAGGACCATTGTCCACCTACCGGTTTACCCGCTTCATCGAGTAGCCACTGATTCTTTTTTCGATGCCGGGTATAAAAATCTGTTTGGAAATAAATTGGTTGTTTTCTTCCGGCGATGGGCTCATCCGGTTCGCAAAGAAAATTGGGCGAGGGGAGGATCTCCAATTCGACGTTGACCGTGGTTGCAGAACGCTTTAGTCGACGCAACAACCAATCATCTGTTGGATCGCAGACAACGAGTTTTTTTATGCCCAGTTTCGCTAGTTCAGGCAACAATTTTCGCACATCGGAATTGGCGTCGGCAGATTGAATATATCGGATCTCGAATCCGGCTGATTGCAGGGCTTCGGCATAGGCGCACATGCTGGCCCGGTGAAAAACCAGTTTGGATCGATGGTAGCGATATTCACGAAAAAACAAATGTTCTTCCACCAGCCAGATGGGCTGACCCGGTTGACATGCCGGATGATCGGCGTAAAGCTGATGTGGAAATATTAAAGTAGCGGATTGCACGAGGGGAGAACAATTTCATTCATGATTTGTTCTTTCAAAAAACTACCATGGAAACGGTCAAGGGGAAAAAAGTGTTGCTGGTTGGGGCTACCGGCGGAATCGGTCGTCGAACGGCCATGCAGCTTCGCCAGAGCGGTGCAGAGTTGTTCTTGACCGGACGGGATGCAGGGCGTTTGCAGCAACTGGCTGATGAACTTGGCATTCCAGCCACACAAACAGCGGTGGTAGACCTGTTCAGCTCCGGTTCGGTGGAAGCATTGCACCAGACCTATTTTTCCGTTTTCGATTCAATTGATGTGTTGGTGAATGCCTCCGGGATCGGGATCATCAAACCGCTGGAGCAACTCAGTGAGGAAGAGTTTTTGCGAACACTCGATGTAAATCTGGTGGCCCCTTTTCGACTGATGAAGTCTTTTCTGCCAGCCATGAAACAAGCCGGAAAGGGGTTGGTCATTCACATTCCGGGTGTTTTAGGGAAAGTGCCCATGGCCGGTGCGGCGGCGTACTGCGCCAGTAAATATGGCTTGGTGGGCATGATGCAAAGTTTGCGAGAAGAAGTCAAACGTACCCAGATCCGATTTACGATGATCTATATGGGTGGGGTGGATTCTCCGTTTTGGGATGGTATTGACCTGCGGGTGCAGCGCGATAAGATGATCGTGGCTGATGAGGCTGCTCGGGCCATTTGGTTCCTTTGCCAACAGCCTGCCTCCGGTGTGGTCAGTGAGTTGGTTCTGCAGCCTTTTAATCACCAGGCCATTTAATGCGCTTGAAGGGTGCAATTGGTTATTTTTGCGGATCCTTCTGAATCTGCTTGCACATGTCCATTCCTCCCCCGGAAATCCGGTTTGACAATACTGAAATTGCGTTTGCGCATCAATCTGATGCACAACTCAATCAATCTCTTTTCTTATTTGGGTTGATGTCTTGGTCGCCGCTGGTAAAACTGGGTACCCGGTTTACGCCCTGGGCGGTAAGAAACAAGCTGCCCATTTTGTCGCTGCTGCGTAAAACCATCTACCGTCAATTCGTAGGCGGGGAGAGTTTGGAAGAATCGCGCAACGTTTCCAATATGTTGCACCAACACCAAGTGGATGTTATATTGGATTATGGGGTTGAGGGTAAAGAAGGAGAGGAGAATTTTGAGTTGGCCAAGCAGGAGTTCATTCGGGTGATCCAACACGCATCGACCTGCCCCAACATTCCGTTTATGAGTATCAAGGTAACGGGATTGGCCCGTTTTGCCTTGTTGGAAAAGATTCACGCATTGATCCAATTGCAAAAAGGGGATGTGCTTACTTGTTATTTACAGGCGCTCAATCAGCTTACGGAGTCCGAGCGCAACGAATGGTCGCAGGTGGTAAGGCGTTTGCACCAGATCGTGGAGGTTGGCCAAGCGATGAAAGTCGGGGTGTTGATTGATGCCGAGGAATCCTGGATCCAAGACCCCATCGATTCGGTATCCCTACTACTGATGGAGAAATTCAATCACGAGCGCGTGATTGTTTTCAATACCTATCAACTTTATCGGCACGACCGATTGAGTTTTTTGGTCGATAACTTCCACTGGACGGAAAAAAGGGGATGTTTACTAGGGGCGAAACTGGTCCGTGGTGCCTACATGGAAAAAGAACGTAACCGGGCTAATAAGCTGGGTTATCCTTCGCCCATACAAATGGATAAAGCGGCTACTGACCGCGATTACGACAATGCCGTATCCTTTTGTTTGGAACACATCGATCGGATCTTTCTGATGGTTGCTTCCCACAATGAAGCAAGCAGTTTGTATGTCACGCAGCTGTTGAAGGAGCTGGGCCATTCCACGGATCACCCGCATGTACATTGGAGTCAGCTTTTTGGGATGAGCGACAACATTACGTTCAATCTGGCGAAGGCTGGGTGCTCCGTGAGCAAATACCTGCCTTTTGGCCCGATACAGGAGGTGATTCCTTATTTGATGCGTCG
>DFST01000032.1:465-611 GCA_002378975.1 Chitinophagaceae bacterium UBA3430 | reverse complement strand
TGATGCGTCGTGCACAGGAAAACACCGCTGTGAGCGGCCAAACCAGTCGGGAGCTGAACTTGCTGCGGACCGAGCGTTCACGTCGAAAACAAGCGCGTCACTAGGGTATCCACAGTTTGCCAACAATGGGAGACCCCACCTTCGTT
>DFST01000032.1:0-162 GCA_002378975.1 Chitinophagaceae bacterium UBA3430 | reverse complement strand
GAAACCCTCCCTTCGTTTTGGGGGAGCGGAATGGTTAACTTGCCGTCATGCAAGCCTATCACGACCTGCTTCGTCACATTTTAGAACATGGGGCGGACAAGACCGACCGAACCGGAACCGGAACCCGAAGTGTATTTGGTTATCAAATGCGCTTTGATCTGC
>DFST01000070.1:1151-4689 GCA_002378975.1 Chitinophagaceae bacterium UBA3430 | reverse complement strand
GAAAGTCGTTGAAAATTTCGGGCATTGTCTTCTTCTCGTTGTCTCCGACCATTGTAATCCACCACCAGCACATCATTTTGTGCCAGCAAAAAATAGGGCGAGTTGTAGACCTTATCCGATGTAAGATCCAGGGTGGCCAGCTCGCGTTTGCCATCGATCTCTCGAATGATCTTCACGTTCTCTTTTTTTCCATAATCGGTTACCCCCCCTGCAAGCGCGATTGCTTCCAAGATAGTCAATCGATCGCCCGGCACGGTTACCGGACCCTGCTGGGCAACTTGCCCCAATACATTCACCCGAAAATTCTGAAAACGCACCACAACCGTTGGGTCGCTGAGTAATTCAACCGGACTGGTCAACCGCTTTTTGATTTCCGTTTCCAACTGAGCACGCGTCAGACCGGCGACATGGATTGCACCTAACCGATGGTGTTGAATGTTTCCTTGATTGTCCACCAAATAGCCATTGGTGGTTGTAGTGCCGCTTCCGGAGGAAGCCGAGACCAGCTGATTGAACATGGCATCCGATTTCTCCGGTTGCAAACTCTTGCTGCTTATCTGAATGGAAAGCAGATCCTGCGGCTGGATCTTTAGCTCAGGCAAGACCACGGTTTTGGGTATGGTTGAGTCAGACGCATTCTGAACGTAGTTGCGCAAGGGTTCGGGGGCTTTACAGGCTGTGAATCCAAGAACCAATAACAGAAAAATCGCTTTTACCAGTCGCATGTTATTTAGTTTGAGCCCGAACTGCGCGAGGCAGCCGGACTGAGTTTTGACGTATCCATGTATACCACCAGCATATAACCCAAGCTATCGATGGTGATTTTGGCTTTTTTCTTGCGGACACTGAGTACCTGGGCCGATTGCCCCATAAAGGTGCCGGCATTGATGACTACGCGCTGATCGGGCTTCAGCTCAAGCGGCACCAACTCCACCTCCTCGTACTCATCCAGAAAACGCCTGATATTCGCGATCTCCTTATCGCGTACCTGTGCCGGTTTGCCATTCCAGTAAATGAAATTGATCGCCCCGTTCGTCAGTCGAACCGCCGTTCTTTCGCCTTCGGCAATACGCACAAACACATAGGACTTAAACAAAGGTTCTTCCACTACTTTTATCCGATCGCTCCACTGCCGACGCACTTTGTTGAGCGGGCAATACGACTCGATGCCTTTATTGGTGAGCAATTGGTGCACCTTCTTCTCCCACCTCGGTCGGGTGTAGAGGGCCAACCACTTTTTTGTGCTGTCTTGAGATTTGGGCATGGCTTCGCCTGGTCAGTCCCGGAAAATCAACACAACAAGTTGATTTTCATATTTTTAATCGAAAAAACGGGCCTCCTGACAAAAATAAGATAAATACTGCTAAAAAAAAGCGAATGTGTGGAACTAAACATTTTTTTTAACCAATTGATAATCTGCGCTTTACGCTTTGATTATTGTCCTTAGCTGACCAAGCTCAGGCGGAATGATTGAACCCCGGATCTCCAACCCTAAGCAACTCCTCCCATCTCGTCGTATAGCGCTTGCTTCGTCGTTGTTGTTTCATCTGCCAATGCCGCTTGGTGCCGCAGGCACCGAAGACCAGCAGTTCATCACGCTGACTGAAATTGATATTATCGATCATGTCCATTAATTTTCGATGATCGGTCGGCGTTTCCGCGAACAGATCACCCTGACAAGCATCGGCCGGAACGATCCCGCTCAGCACGACACCCGCTTTCTTGTATACGAGCCCCCTTCGATACAACTGCTCGGCCAAGCAGACCGCAGCCTGAATGATCAACAACGTATCACCCGTTGCAACCGACAACTTCGTGTAAGCGCTGCTCACCGCACCCCGCCATCCGCCGTCCTCTTCCGTCTGTTTGCAGATCAAAAACACCTGCACCGTATCGGCTGCACTGAATTGCCGACGTAATTTTTCCGTAGCGCGCGTAGCATAACTCGCCACGGCCTCCCGGATGTCTTTCAATTCCGTTACCGGAACGCCGAACATCCGCGTGGTCGCGATCATTTGCTTCTGCACCAATTCCTCTTTTAATTCAATGCACGGTTCTCCGCGTAATTCACGCACCAAGCGCAGTCCCACCACCCCGCCCATCTCCCGATGCACCCAGGCATCGGGCAAATTGGCCAAGTCCCAGGCACTGGTATACCCCCGCGCATTCAACTTTCGGGCATAGGCACGTCCTACGCCCCATACATCCTCCAGTCGTGTTTGCTTGAGGGCGTGAATGCGTTCTTCGTCCGACTGCAAAAGCATCACACAACCGCTTTTGATCTTGTCTTTTTTAGCGAGGCGATTGGCCAGTTTAGCCAGTGTTTTGGTAGGCGCCACACCCACGGAAACCGGAATGCCGGTCCATTGCTCCACCCTTACCCGCAACTCCCGTGCCGTCCGTTCGATTTGCTCCGGATCGATCTGACTGAAATCGATGAAGGCTTCATCCACCGAATAGACTTCCACTTGATCTTGGCCGGCGAATTGGCGCAAGACCTCCATCACGCGCCAGCTGAGATCACCATACAGATTGTAGTTCGAGGAAAAGACGGCGATATCATGTTGGTAAATGAGGGAGAGCACTTCGAAGAAGGGAACGCCCATGGCGATGCCGAGTTTTTTGGCTTCGTCACTGCGTGCAATGACGCATCCGTCGTTGTTGCTGAGTACCACAACGGGATGATGGAGAAGCCGGGGCTGAAAAAGTCGTTCGCAGGAGCAGTAAAAACTATTGCAGTCGACGATGGCGATCATGAGAGAGAATGGATGACATAGGTAACCACGCCCCAGAGAGAGAAATCGCTGAATTCAGATAGATTGATGGGCTTATATCGGTTGTTCTCGGGGATGAGAAAGGCCGAGGAGAAATTTTGGTGATAGCGGCGCACCAGCAATTCACCGTTGAGAATCGCCACAATGACCTTTCCGTTACTGAGTTTGATCGAGCGATCGACGATGAGTACGTCGCCATCGAAGATGCCGGCCTCGCGCATGGCATCGCCCTTCATCCGGAAAAAATAAGTGGCGGGCTTGTTGCGGATGAGTTGCTCGTTGAGGTCGATGCCGCGCTCGGAGTAATCATCGGCCGCCGCCCCGAATCCGGTGGCGTTGGCGGTTTTGACCTGTTGTTGTGTAAAGTCTTTCGTGCCCCGATAGGTGGCCTTCGTGTAATGATCCCGGTCCATATTTTTTATGCTAAACTAATGTTTTTAGTATTTTAATACTAATTTTATTAGCTTTACAAAGAGCCCTTAAATCCCCTCCTTGACTAGGACCAGGGCCTTTTCTGTCCTTTCGCCCATATAAAATACCCAAACCCTAAAGGGCTTTCTTTCGTTTATGACTTTAAAGATATTTGAATACGAAATGTGCGCGCGGCCGGAAAAACGGGCGGAGCCAATCGTTTTTCCTTGACCTTTTTTGCTACTTTTTTGCGTCAAGGCAAAAAAGTAGAGAGAAAAGCCCTTTAGGGTTGGGATGTTTCATCAAGAAAAAAGAACAGAAAAGCCCTTTAAGGTTGGGGGACTAACGCATAA
>DFST01000070.1:0-748 GCA_002378975.1 Chitinophagaceae bacterium UBA3430 | reverse complement strand
CTACCACTACCCCCAGGTCTACCGCCTCCGGGCTTCTTCGGCCTCCGCTCCATCGGTGCATATTGTGGTCCGGGCCCCAGCTCAGTGGGGATGGGCATTTTTTCAACTTCCTTCTGGATCAACCGTTCGATGCCCGCGAATTTTCGTTGATCGATCTCCGAAACCAGCGTAACGGCCGTGCCCGTAGCCTCCGCCCGAGCTGTCCGCCCAATGCGATGCACATAGTCCTCGCCATCATCCGGTACATCGTAATTGATCACCAGGTCGATGGTATCGATGTCGATACCGCGACTGAGAATATCCGTCGCCACCAGCAACGGAATACGTCCGCCGGCAAATGCACTCAACACATTCTCCCGCTCCGACTGCTCCAGATCACTATGGATCTCAGCCACATTGAAACGTTGATGCTTCAACTCACGCGTAAGCTGTTTGACCGTATGCTTGCGGCTGCAGAAAATCAAGGCATTTTTATAGGGGATCGACTTGAGTACATGAGCGATCACCGGATTTTTCTGCGCCTCATACACCACATAAGCGCCTTGACGGATCTTATCCGGAGGACGAGAAATCGCAATGTTCACCTCAACCGGTTCATGCAAAATTCGACGGGCCAGTTGACGAATCTTTTCCGGCATGGTAGCCGAAAAAAGTAAGTTCTGTCGCTTGGCAGGCAGATGCTGGATGATCTTGTTGATGTCATCCTGAAATCCCATATCCAACATGCGATCGGCCTCATCGAGTACCA
>DFST01000016.1 GCA_002378975.1 Chitinophagaceae bacterium UBA3430 | reverse complement strand
TAGATGCCTACCTCCACATTTTCGCCTACCAAACGAACCTGCTGGGCACGGATGAATTGATTGATGCGATGCTCCGCTTCCTTGCGGGGCATGAATCTTCCTCGATTGAAACCACCTCCACCGGGGCGAAATCCGCTTCCGGGAGGTCTACTGAACCCACCACCGGGTCGTTTAGGTACTGCCATTCGCAATTTTTAGTTGAACGTTATGCCGGTTTTTTACGGCTTTACGAAATTAGCCAATTATTCGAGTCTTCTTTCGAGAATTTCGGCGCGTAAGGAATCGGCAAAATCGGTCAAGGCCTGTGCACCCAGATCCCCCTTCCCCTGTCGTCGAACCGAAACCTGATTTTCCAGCATTTCTTTCTCTCCAACCACCAGCATGTAAGGCACTTTCATCAATTCGGTGTCACGGATCTTCTTGCCGATTTTCTCATTTCGGTCGTCCACTTCTGCTCGGACCGACGCTTTGACCAAAGTCTTGGCCACCGAATGGGCATAATCGGAGAACTTATCGCTGATGGGCAGCACTTTTACCTGTACGGGAGCCAGCCAGGTCGGGAACTTACCGGCAAAATGCTCCAACAAAAATCCAATAAAGCGCTCGTGAGTTCCCAGCGGGGCCCGATGAATGATCAAAGGGGCTTCCGATTGATTCTGGGTATTGGTAAAACTTAACTTGAACTTCAAGCCGGAGTTGAAGTCGACTTGATTCGTAGCCAAGGTAAACTCACGGCCAATGGCACTCCAGATCTGGACGTCAATCTTAGGCCCGTAGAACGCGGCCTCATCCTGTACTTCAACGAACGGTGTTCCGGTATCTTGCAAAACCTTGCGAACCATCGCCTCCGTTTCTTGCCAAAGTGCCGGCTCATCCACATATTTCTGCCCCAGTTTGTTGGGGTCGTGCAAGCTGAGTCGCATCACGTATTTGTCGACACCAAAAATGCCAAAATACTTCAGGTACATTTCATTGACGGCTTTGAACTCATCAAAGAATTGCTCCCGGTTGCAATAGATATGTGCGTCGTTCATGTGCAAACAACGTACCCGCATCAAACCAAACAATTCCCCACTCTGCTCATAGCGATAGCAGGTTCCATATTCGGCCAATCGAAACGGCAGATCTTTGTAGCTCTTTGGCTCCGCATCATAAACCTTGTGGTGGTGCGGACAATTCATGGCGCGCAGGTAATATTTCTCACCATCCATCTCCATGGGCGGAAACATACTGTCTGCATAATAGGGCAAGTGACCGCTGGTCAGATACATACTCTCCTTAGCAATGTGTGGCGTAACCACACGCTTGTATCCAGCCGCTTGCTCCGTTTCCTTGGCTAATTTTTCAAGTTCTTCGATCACGATCCCGCCATTGGGCAACCAGAGCGGCAAACCAGGCCCCACATCATCGTCCATGGTATAGATGCCCAACTCTTTGCCCAGCTTACGGTGATCCCTTTTCTTGGCTTCTTCCAACATCAATAGATGCTCATCGAGTTCTTTCTGAGAAGGGAAACTCACCCCGTACACCCGGGTAAGCATTTTGTTCTTCTCATTGCCCTTCCAATACGCTCCGGCAATATTGGTAAGTTTGAGCGCCTTGATCAGACCGGTATGTGGAATGTGCGGCCCTCGACAGAGGTCCGTGAAATTTCCTTGCGTATAGAAAGTGATGGAACCATCTTCGAGATTGCTGAGCAGGTCCAGCTTGTATCCGTCCCCCTTTTCTGTAAAAAACTGTTCCGCCTCCGCCTTGGGGATCTCTTTGCGGACGTAGGCCGATTGGGTCTTGGCCAATTCTTGGATCTTTTTTTCCAAGGCAATGAGATCATCTTCCGACATTTTCCGATCGCCCAGATCCATGTCGTAGTAGAAGCCGTTGTCGACCGCGGGACCCACCCAAAATTGAACATCTGGAAATATTGACTCAACCGCCTCGGCCATCAAGTGTGCCGATGAATGCCAGAAGGTTGACTTCCCGTCCGCATCCTGCCAAGTGAGCAACTGAAGTTGCGCATCGGCATCCATCGGGCGGGTAGCATCCCAAACCTGACCGTTCACACGCGCGGCCATTACTTTTTTGGCGAGGCCCTCGGAAATGGATTTGGCAACCTCCAAAGCGGTGGTACCGGATTCATACTGCCGCACGGCACCATCGGGAAATGTGATCTGGATCATGAAGGGATAGGCTGATTTTAAGAGGCAAATCTAACGAAATCCACCCGAAAAACCGGTTTTCCAGTACGCATGAACCAAGCATAAACAAGGGCCTGATTTTAACAAATGATTGCTAAACAGAGGGAGCACGTTAAAACGTCCTGATATAGTTTTGAGACATGGTTGAACCCCGTAGTTTTTTTCGGATGCTAACAACTTGGGCGGCCCTGCTCCCCCTCTGCACGGTGGCGCAGAATCTGACCGGAGTTTGGCGTGGCTATTTCATTACGGATCAGTTCGAGCAATACAAATTTGAAATTCAGATCGAACAGATCGGACCCAGTGTACAAGGAGTCTCTTATTCGTACTTGAACAAGGTTTTTTATGCAAAGACTGCCCTGCGTGGCAACTTTGAGTCTGGCAACAAACTGGCACGGGTGGAAGAAACACAATCCATCGAGATCAAGATGAGCGATGATTCACACTCCTGTTTGATGAATTGCAATTTATTCTACGTTCGTTCCGGACGCGAGGAATTCTTAGAAGGTACATTTGGGAGTAAATTCGAAAAAAGTGCCCCGGGCGTTCGTAAAGGAGCCGACTGCGGAGATGGTAAAGTCTACCTACGCCGCGTTACTGATTCTGATTTCTATCTGGAACCTTTCTTGAAATCTCAAGCCCGCAATAAACCTGTTTACGACAATCAAGCCCCCCCAAACAGGAATAAGAGCAATCCGACCCCGCCTACTACCCGCGTGGTCAACAACACAGAAAACCCAACCGGTGTCAAGAACCCAAGCAAGATCACCATGCAGGGTAACAACCTGAATTCCACGGTTGCCACATTCGATAAATCCCTACCGCCAGTCCCCCAGCCCCAGGTACTTAAAAATCGAATCAATGAATTGAATCGGGAGTTGATCGTCAAAGACCGATCCGTCCGGGTTCGCCTCTACGACAATGGGGAAATCGATGGAGACACCATCAGCGTTTACTTGGGCAACAAGTTGGTGCTGGCTGAAAAAAGATTGACGGCAGCACCGCTGGAGATTCGTTTTGAACTTACGGAGGAGGACAATGAACAAGAGATCACCATGGTTGCCGAAAATTTAGGAACCATTCCTCCCAATACCTCCCTCATGATCGTGGAGGCCGGTGGAGAGCGCTTTGAGATCCGCATCACCTCTACCGAACAAAAGAACGCTGTCGTCCGATTCCGATACAGGCCCGAATAAACGGCGCTGCGTTTCTTTACCTTTACCACATGCATCGTCTACTTCTTTTGCTGCTGGGCTTAATTTCCCTACAGTTTGTTGAGGCGCAGGATATATCAGGTATCTGGCGGGGCAAATTGGTGATGGGTGCTGGTGGTTGCTTTCCGGTCTATCAAATCGAATTGCAATTCACTGTAACGGGCAATCAGATCAAAGGAAAAGCCTATCATTTTTCTGACTCATCCAACTACATCAGCGACGAATTGGTTGGTCTCTGGGATTCTACCAAACAAACCGTTTTGCTCCGAGAAACCGGCATTGTTACTTTTCGAATTCATGAGGATTGTGTACCCTGCCTGAAAAATTATGCATTGACCTTGCACACCGGATCTGGCAATCGAGTGCGTGAAGTACAGCTTCGAGGCAATTGGTCAACGCCTTCCGGGCGAGCCATTGATGGCCGAACGCCCTGTACACCCGGCAGCATCGTCCTAACCCGATTTGACAAAGCAACATTCCCCGCCTCTCCCACCCCGAAAAAAGAGGCGCCAAAAAAGATCGACCAGCTGGTGCAGGAGATCCGACTCGACAGTGGAAAGGTGCAACTGGCACTCTACGACAATGGACAAATAGACGGCGATACCGTATCGGTATTCGTCAATAAAAAATCGGTCATCGATCACCAAATGCTAAAAACACAGCCACTTAAATTGGAGGTACTGATCGATCCCAAGCACCCGTTGCAGGAAGTCGTTATGGTGGGTGAAAATCTAGGTCAAATCCCACCCAATACCGCCCTGATGGTGGTAACTACCTCCACCCAACGCTATCAGTTGTATCTGACCGCCGACGATCAGAAAAATGCACTGGTACGATTCATCTACGACCCGACCGCCGCAAAGAAAAAAAATTAGAACTTGAAATTCCACGTAACCGATGGAAGGATCGGGAATAGCGAAACCTGACGGGCTTCTACCTGTAAATCCCCATTCGACAATTGACCGGTTTGATCAAAGTATAGAAAGTAGGGGTTTTGACGGCTATACAAATTATAAATACTGAACACCCAGGAATTGGAACCTTTCCGGCCCGGTTTGGGCTTGGGCGTATAGGTGGCCGATACATCCATACGGTGGTATGCGGCCATCCGGTATTGGTTTAACCGACTGTATTCTTGCGTCAACGCCCCATTGATGAAATAAAAACGCTCCGGCAACGTGATCGCATTTCCCGTTCCATACACAAAAACAGCACCCAACTTCCAGCGACGATTCCAATCCCAATTCGCAACGACCGATATATCGTGCCTACGATCATAACGAGCCGGATAAACCTCCCCTTCATTTAGGTCGGGGAATTTTCGCATCGTCCACGATAAGGTATAACCCACCCATCCGGTCAGCCGTCCTTTCACTTTGTTTATCAACCACTCGCTTCCGTAACTCCAACCCCGACCAAATACAAATTCGGATTCCGGATCACTCAGTCCGGGCGTATACCCTTCCCGATACTCAATCTGATTTTGCATGGATTTGTAATACACCTCCCAAGAGGTTTCAATGGAATTATCGGCTAAATTCTGAAAATAACCCAGCGCATACAACCAACTCTGCTGAGGCTTGACCGCATAAGTGCTGGGCACCCAGAGGTCAGTTGGCAACGTACTTCCTGCATTAGTGACGAGATGTATGTACTGATTATTGCGACTAATGGCTGCCTTAATAGAACGCTGTTCATCCCAACCATATCTGATGGTCAGTCTTGGCTCCCAGCCCCCATAAGTTTTAATCGATTGCCCTCGACCATAGGTCACGCTGTCCAATTTATTGCCATCCGCGTCCCGTATATACCGAGTGAATGGCCCGATCTGAGTAAACCGGCTGTAGCGAATTCCATAATTGATCTTCCAACGCTCTCCGATCGACCAATCATCCTGCAAATAAACAGCCGACTCCAAAGCAAACTTAGCGGATGTATTGTTTGGTTGAAAGACGATGCTGTCCTGTCGGCCACTGACCACATTCGGCACGAATTTGTGTCGAGTCAGGGATACGCCCATTTTTAGTTTGTGTTGTGGGTTCGGATAAAAATCCAAGTCGGTCTTCCAGCCGAGATCGCGAATGCCGGAAGAAAGCCCCACTTCAAAATTTTCCTGCCGGGCCGTGAAATCGAACTGATAATCGTTGAATACAAGTGTGGTATTGGCGAACGCCCGCGGGCTAAACACGTGATTCCATCGAACGGTTCCGGTCGCGTTTCCCCAGGGAACACGCGTTGAAAAATTACGCTTGTCGTTATTGAAATTAAATACGTCTCGACCGAAATAACCACTCAGAAAAAGCCGGTCTTTATCCGAAAATCGATAATTCATTTTGGCATTGAGGTCGTAGAAATAATAACCCGATCCGTAAAACCCGCTGCTCTTTTTCAAAAAAGGCTTGACCAATGCATCGATGTAAGTACGACGAGCCGAAACAATGAAAGAGGAACGATCCTTTTGGATCGGCCCTTGCAACGAAAAACGACTGGCGATCAATCCGATGCCCCCCTCCCCTTGAAACCGATTCACATTCCCTTCCTTCATGGCCACATCCAGCACCGAGGATAGACGCCCGCCATATTGGGCCGGCATGCCCCCTTTGATTAATGACACGTTTTTGATGGCATCTCCATTGAAAATAGAAAAGAAACCAAATAAGTGACCGGTATTATATACAGTGGCATCATCCAGCAAGATCAAATTCTGGTCCGGTCCCCCACCGCGCACATAAAACCCGGCATTGCCCTCACCAGCGCTTTGAACCCCCGGCAACAATTGAATCGCTTTGAGTATATCGACTTCCCCCAAAAAAGCGGGAATGGATCGGATCTGATTCATCGACAGGTCCACTTTGCCCATCTGCGCGTTTTTGACGTTCCCATCTTTTTTCTTATTGTACACCACCACTTCCTGCAGCGCTGCAGAGCGCGGACCCAACAAAACCGTTTGAGTCAACGAACGATCCAATGAAAGGCGTATGCTTTTTGACTCATAGGAAACGTGCGAGAACAGGATCTCGTAATCGCCCGCCGGCAAGGTGATGGAGAAAAACCCATAATTGTTCGTGAGCAGGCTTCGGCTGGAGCCGACCACCTGTACCGTTGCCCCGATGATGGATTCACCGGTCAGACTGTCCCGAACATACCCATTGAATGTAAAACGGTCTTGCGCCTGAACGGTCTGTACCAATAGTAAAAAAAAGAGAATTCGACGTATCACGGCGCAAAGCTAGACCGAACCTTCCAATTGACGCTGCTTTGGGACAAGGAATGTGCTAATTTTGCGGCGGATTCAACCATGTTAGCCGGATTTCAAAACCTCACCTTCGAATTTGGTGCACGTACCATCGTCGCCGACGCCACCTGGCATATACAGCCCGGTGAACGCATTGGCCTAATTGGATACAACGGCACTGGCAAATCGACCCTCCTCAAAGTATTGACCGGTGAATACACGCCCAGTGCCGGAACGCTGGAACGAAGCCGCAGTACAACCATCGGATACCTGCATCAAGACCTGCTCAGCTTCGAAACATCCGATTCCATTTTAGGAGTTGCGCTCACAGCCTTTCAACACATTCACGACCTGGAGGCTGAGATCGAGCGATTGGGCCATGAATTGGAGCGTACCGGGGATGAACAAACACTGATTGCCTACACCGATAAATTACATGAACTGGAAACCTTGGGCGGGTACAACATTCACCACCGCACCGAGGAAGTGTTGCAAGGTTTGGGATTCACCCCCGCGGATCTGAAACGCCCCTATGCGGAATTCAGTGGTGGCTGGCGCATGCGCGTATTGCTGGCCAAGATGATCTTGCAAAAACCCGATCTGCTGCTGCTCGATGAACCGACTAACCACTTAGATCTGCCCTCCATCGAATGGCTGGAAAAATACCTGTTGCATTACGAAGGCGCTGTAGTTATCGTGAGCCACGATAAATATTTTCTCAACCGAATGGTGACTAAGATTGTGGAACTCTATCAGCAGGAACTGCATATCTATTCGGGAAACTTCGACTTCTACGAGCGCGAAAAAGCCGTTCGTATCGACCTTCAGAAAAAAGCATTTGAGAACCAACAGGACTACATCCGTCAACAAGAACGCATCGCAGAACGGTTCCGCGCCAAAGCCTCTAAAGCCGCGATGGCCCAAAGTATTCTGAAGCGACTCGACAGGCTGGACCGCATCGAAGATGCCAACATGGAGCGCCCCAATATCCGAATCAATTTCCGGGTCGACAAAACGCCCGGTAAAGTGCTGGTGGAATTGAACGGACTAAACAAATCATACGGCGACCTCCAGATCCTAAATAATAGCAAAGCGGAGATCGAACGAGGAGATAAAATCGCGCTGATCGGCGCTAACGGAAAAGGGAAAACAACCCTATTACGCATCATCGCCGGCATCGAGACATACGAAGGAGAGAGAAGATGGGGCCACAACGTGGAAGAGAGTTTCTACGCACAACATCAGCTGGAAGCGCTGAACATGCAGAATACGATTTTGGAGGAAATGCAAGGATGCGGCAGTCAAATGTCCGACCTAGAATTACGCGCTTTGCTGGGTTGCTTCCTGTTCAGCGGAGACGATACGGACAAGCGGATTAAAATACTAAGTGGTGGAGAGAAAGCTCGGGTAGCGTTGGCCAAGGTTATCGTCAGCAAGGCGAATTTTCTGATGCTGGATGAACCCACCAATCACCTCGACATGCACAGTTGCGACCTGCTGATCGAGTCGCTGAATCGATATGAAGGAACCATCCTGCTTGTGAGCCACGACCGACACTTTGTATCCAAAACGGCCAATAAGATCTGGGAGATCGCAGACGGGGAAGTCAAAGAATTCAAAGGCGGTTATGAAGAGTGGGTGCAATGGAAGCAACGAATGAGTAAGCAAGCTTCGGATTCATCCAATAAATCGAATTCGAAAAACAACAACTACCCATCGCAAGCCACCAAGCAGACTCAAAAGCAGCCGCCAGCTGCAGCAACAGCTCCCACCCCGCCAAGCAACAACACCCCAATTGATAAGGAAAAGAAAAAAGAACTTCAGCGGGTACAAAAAGAATTTCAACAACTGGAAGCTAAGTTGGCGGAACTGACAGATAAGAAGGAAAAGCTGGAAGCCGATCTGGCAAATCCGGACGTCTATTCCGATAGACAACGATTCCAATTGGCTGAAGGTGCTTACCAACAGGCAGCACAAGAATGGCAGACGACCAACCGTCGTTACGAACAAGTTTTTGAACGCATGGTCCTGTTACAGGAAAATCCCTAATCAGAGCTGACTGATCTGCTTATCTACAATCGACCGAATGCGCGTCTCCGCTTCCATGGCTTGCGTCTCCATCAATGCCCCCGCTTCCAAAATAGATTTGACATAAACGGCATCGGTACAGCCAGCCGCATTGATCCGTACATTCATGAATGCCCCCAGCACGGCGGTACGTGCACAAAGAGCGCCCACTCCAGCATCAGAAACGGAATTCGGATTGCCAATGGTAGCCATTGCCTCTATGACCTCCATGCTCTTCATGGAGATTCGCATGACGTCCAATGGAACTTCCATCGCTTGTTTGGTCGCGGCTTGAATTGCCTCGGTGCGTAATTTCTTTTCGCTGTCGTTGGATTTTGGTAAGCCAAAGGCCGACATGATCGCATCGAAGGATCGGGTATCAGCGTCCACCAACAACAACAACTGTCGGCGCAAAGCCTCTCCCTTTTCGGCCCATTCGCTGAACTCAGACCAACGATCGTCCCACCCTTTTTTATGTGCGGAAAGATTGGCCACCATCGTAGCCAATGAAATACCCAAAGTCCCTACATAAGCAGCGATGGATCCACCGCCTGGAGCCGGACTCTCACTGGCAGTCTCCTCCGCAAATCGGCTTAGCGATTGACGAATCAGTTTCTGTTCAGCCGGGTCTTGCAACAAATACTCGATCACCCGTTCTTCGGGGTTAAAGGGACTTAGCTCATCCAATCCCATGGATCGAACGGCGATGTCGATCAGTGCTTTTTCCGACACACCGGTCGATCGCTGTTGTTTCCGAAGAAAATACTTGCCCGCTTCGGTGAGGGCCTGTAGTGGAACCAACCCAACCAATTCGCTGCCGGTTATGCGCATGCCTCGATCCCGCGCCCGTTCACAAACCTCGTCGAATGCGACATGCAAAGGCGTGACCCGAATATTGGTCAAATTCATACTGATCTGGGCAATGCCATATTCTTCGATGTACCAGCCAATCGCTTTTACTGATTTTAATGAACCAGGAGTTGAGACCGGATTGCCGTTGGCGTCTTTCACCACTTGTCCGTTCTCGCGCTTGACTCGACCGGCCTCGCGCACATCAAAGGCAACTGCATTGGCCCGACGCGTGGAGGTAGTATTTAGATTGACGTTGTATGCAATAAGAAAATCTCGGGCACCGATTACCGTGGCTCCGCGTTTGGCATCCATCACCGTCGGACCAAAATCGGGTGTCCATTCCGGCTGCTGAATCTTTTTGAAAAAACCCTCGTATTCGCCGGCACGTATAACGGACAAATTCTTTCGATTCGGATCCGGTTGCGCTTCTTCGTAAACGTAAACAGGCAGATTTAACTCCGTTCCTACCCGTTCAGCCAATTGACGGGCATACTGTGCTGTTTCTTCCATCGAAACCCCGCTGATGGGTATGAGCGGACAAACATCGGTAGCCCCCATTCGAGGATGCTCGCCCGTGTGTTTGGACATGTCGATCAACTCGCCCGCTTTACGAATCGCTTGAAAAGCCGCTTCAATCACCGCTTCCGGCGTTCCAACAAACGTAACCACCGTACGATGGGTTGCCTTGCCTGGATCCACGTTGAGTAAGCGCACCCCTTCAACCGATTCAATCGTTTCGGTGATCTGACGAATCACCTCCGGGTTACGGCCCTCACTGAAATTGGGTACACACTCAATGATACGTTTCATAATATTCGATTTCAAATTCAATCCTGAAAAACCCCATTGATCATCACTCGTTGCACTGGATTTTCCCCGAACGAGTAAGGAAGATAAGCCAGGTTATTCATTGGTTTGGTAAAGATCAGGTTGGCACGTTTGCCCACAGCGATACTCCCTACCTCTTTTTGCAGATCCATGGCAAAAGCCCCTTGTATGGTTGCGGCATTGATGGCCTCTTCCGGCAACATGCGCATCTGCGAACAAGCAAGCGCCACTACCAAGTTCATGTTGAAGGATGGTGAACTGCCGGGGTTATAATCCGTGGCAATCGCAATGGCCGCCCCGGATTCGATGAGTTTTCGCGCAGGTGGGTATGGCGAGCGCAAAAACAATGCACAACTGGGCAATAAGGTGCCGATGGTCGAGGAACCTGACAAGCAATTGATCGATCCCTCATCCATGTACTCCAAATGATCAACACTGCGGGCCCCATTGGCTACACCCACTTCCACCCCACCGGAAACACCCAATTGATTGGCGTGGATCTTTGGAGTCAGTCCGTGAACTGCACCAGCCTTTAACAACCGATCGGTTTCTGCTGGATTAAAAAATCCGTCCTCGCAAAAGACATCGATGTAATCAGCCAACCCCTGTGCAGCAATCTGTGGCAACATCTCTTCTAGGATGGAACGGATATATCCATCATGATCCGATCTGTATTCGATTGGATAGGCATGAGCCCCTAAAAAACTGGCTTTGATTGGAATGGGAGAATGGAGTTTCAATCGCTTAATTACACGCAACATTTTGAGTTCTGCCTCGACAGTCAACCCATAACCACTTTTGATTTCGATGGCACCTGTACCCAAACGTATGGCGGCTTGCAACCGTTTCCAGGCGAGTTCATACAATTCATCCTCCGATGTTTCTTGCAACTTTCGGGCCGAATTTAGTATGCCGCCCCCTTTCGCTGCAATTTCAGCGTACGACAGGCCCAGTATCTTATCAACAAACTCTTCTTCTCGAGTAGCCGCAAAGACCAGATGCGTATGACTATCACACCAGGTTGGCAATACCTGATATTGATCGGCTTCGAAGATGGCATCAAATTGGGCAGGATCTGCTGGAAGCGAATCCATAGTACCCAGGCCAGCGATCTTTCCAGCCTCCACGATGAGGTAGGCATTCGAGCGTTGAGGCAACACCGAAAGTCCTTTGTTTCGAAGTGGAACGTTGGGATCCTGCACCCCGACCAACTGTTGAATATTTCGAATCAGTAAAGCCATCAGAATACCCGTTCGAGTACCAGCGCGCTGGCTCCACCGCCTCCATTACAGATGCCGGCAGCACCGTATCGTGCCTGGTGTTGGTTGAGCACGTTGATCAAAGTAACCAATATCCGGGCTCCACTACAACCTAATGGATGTCCCAATGAAACTGCACCTCCGTAAACATTGACACGGGCGGGGTCTAATTTCAAACGCTTCATGTTTTCGAGCGCCACTACTGAAAATGCTTCGTTGATCTCCCAGTATTCGATCTGATCCATATCCAATCCGGCTTTTTTTACGGCAGCGGGTATGGCCAAAGAGGGGCTGGTCGTGAACCATTCTGGCGCTTGCTCTGCATCCGCATGAGCACGTACGATAGCCAGCGGTTTCAATCCAAGTTCAATCGCTTTATCGAAGGCCATTAAAACCAGGGCTGCCGCTCCGTCGTTCATGGTAGATGCATTGGCAGCGGTAACGGTTCCATCTTTGATAAAAGCAGGAGATAATTGAGGAATCTTATCGAATTTGACCTGAAAAGGTTCTTCGTCTTTTGTAATTACGATCGGATCTCCTTTGCGTTGAGGAATGGAGACGGGTACGATCTCGGCATCAAATTTTCCTTCATTCCAAGCTTTTTGGGAACGCTGATAACTTTCAATGGCGAAGGCATCCTGATCCACTCGTGGGATCTCGCAAGTGCTGGCACAAAGTTCAGCTGCAATGCCCATGGCCTTTCCATCATAGACATCGGTTAATCCATCTTTAACCAATCCGTCGACCAAAGTCACGTTTCCGTATTTATTGCCCCAACGAACATGCTCGGAATAAAAGGGCACATTGCTCATGCTTTCCATACC
>DFST01000029.1:6604-13841 GCA_002378975.1 Chitinophagaceae bacterium UBA3430 | reverse complement strand
CCCGTTTCATGATCCCAGCGCTGATAGAGGTCGTTCAGAATTTCCTGCTTCGTGGAAGCCTCCAGCCACTGATCAAAAGTCTGCGACTCGTACTTGTCCATCTTATTAAAAATCGTCAGCACCGGCTTCTCGCCCGACCCTAACTCGCGCAGCGTTTCATTCACCACCGCCATTTGCTCTTCATACTGCGGATGCGAAATATCCACCACATGCAACAAGATATCCGCTTCACGCACCTCGTCGAGTGTACTCTTGAAACTCTCCACCAAATGATGCGGCAACTTGCGGATGAACCCAACCGTATCACTCAATAAAAACGGAATGTTCTCAAACACCACCTTGCTCGTGGTCGTATCCAGCGTCGCAAACAATTTATTCTCCGCAAACACATCACGCTTGCTGATCAGATTCATCAAGGTCGATTTGCCCACGTTGGTATAACCCACGAGCGCCACGCGAATGAACTCACCGCGCTCCTTGCGTTGTGTTTGCGCTTGCTTGTCGATCGTCTCTAAGCGTTTGCGCAAGAGTGATATTTTATCGCGTACGATACGGCGATCGGTTTCGATCTCGGTTTCACCCGGTCCCCGTGTACCAATACCGCCCCCCAATCGTTCCAAGTGTTTCCACATGCCGCGTAAGCGAGGTAATATATATTGGTATTGGGCCAACTCGACTTGAGCACGGGCTTGAGCGGTTTTCGCGCGACGCGCAAAAATGTCGAGGATAAGATCACTGCGGTCGATGGCCTTGATGCCCACCGCTTTTTCAATGTTGTTGATCTGGGCTCCAGTGAGTTCGTCGTCGAAGATGAGTACGCGGATGTCTTTGGCGAGTACGTATTGTTTGATCTCTTCGAGCTTGCCTTTGCCGACGAAGTGACGGCTATCGGGATGCGCTAATTTTTGTGTGAAGCGATGAATGGTAACAGCTCCGGCCGTCTCGGCCAAAAATGCCAGTTCGTCGAGGTATTCATTCACCTGTGCCTCGGTCTGGTCTTTTTGGATCACACCAACGAGGACGGCACGTTCGGCCTGTAAGATCTTGTTCTTGTTATCAATCATGAAAAGAGAAGTTCAGCGTTCAAAGTTCAGGGTTCAGCGTGTGTTTACAGTTTTTAGTTGCATGACAACGCTGAACGCTGAATACTGAACCCTGAACTAAGTCAAAGTCCGGAAATCGTAAGTCCGAAGGTAAGTGGTCGAACAGCGGGACCGAAGCCGTCTTTGATGACGGTAGTCAGTTGATAGCTTCCGTAGAGGCTGACGTGTCCAACGCCAACGCGGGCTTGTGCCACAATGCGTGTCTTATTGAAAAAACGAGTACTGCTTTCCTTCATTACATAATCGTTCAGCAGGTTGCCGCTGCGGCTTTCCCATTTGGTGTTGCGGGTATGGGCATTGATCATGCGACCTACTTTCACGCCCACAGCCCATTTGAATCCGTTGTTCTTTTCGGGGTTGCTGTTGTATCGGAATTCGATGGGGGCTTCGAGGTAAACGGTCGCGAGTTTGGTCTTCTTATAGTGATTCGTGTCTTGCACGTTGGTGAACTGCAACACGGGGGCCAGTTCTTTGATGCCGATCTTCCGCTTGGTGAACAGGATGTGATCGGAGCCGATGCCGGGACCGAAGGCCATGCTCAAGCGGGCGTCGTTCTTGAAGGGGAAATCGAACATCAGGTAGGCGTTGACCGACTTGGAGAGTCCGTTCGTCTTCAAGGTATCGGGCAGGTTGGCCCACTGGGTATAGCCCAATTGCAGCAGAAAATGGTCGTTGGAGCGACCGCCCAGGTCGAATTTGGGCTTGCTCTTGGATTTCTTGGGGGTTTCCTGGGCCATTCCGGCGATGGAGATCAGCAGGAGGGCGGGGAGGAGGATTCGCTTCAGGTTCATAAGGGAGTAAAACTACCGGCTAACCGGTTAAGAAAAGGTTAAGTATGATGATAAAAGTGGACCCTGCAGGGCTTGAACCTGCGACCCACAGATTATGAGTCTGTCGCTCTAACCAACTGAGCTAAGGGTCCGCTCCCGGAGGAGGGCACGAAAGTACGAATTCCTTCAGAGTTCAGGGTTCAGAGTTCAGAGTCAAGTTTAAACGCTGAACTTTGAACACTGAACCATTCTTATTATGATTCGATACGCATTCATTTTCCCGCTTCTGACCCTACTTTCCTGCAGCCAAGCCCCGAAACAAACGACCATCGCTTTCGGCTCCTGTGGCCATGAAACCGATCCGCAGCCCATCTTGTCGCTGGCGGCTTCTTACAAGCCCGATCTGTTCATCTTTCTGGGCGACAATATTTACGGCGATACCGACAACATGGACACGCTGCGTGCCAAATACCAACGCCTCGCCGCCAAACCCGAATACCAACAACTCGACTCGGCTACGCGGATTCTGGCTACCTGGGACGATCACGATTTCGGTCGAAACGATGCCGGCAAACATTATCCATATAAAGAGCAATCCAAGGAACTCTTCCTCGAACATTTCAAAGAACCGGCCAACAGCCCGCGCCGCCAACACCCCGGCATTTATCATGCCGAATACCTGAAACAAGGCGATCGAACCGTACAGATCTTGTTGTTGGACGTGCGCACGTTCCGTTCAAACCTGTTGCCTTACGATACGGCGACTAAATTGCCCCGCGATCGGTATTTCTATACACTCGATTACAAACCGCATGTATCGACGGATAGCACATTGCTCGGTGCCGAGCAGTGGCGTTGGCTGGAAGCCGAGTTGAAGAAGCCGGCCGATATCCGGCTGGTTTGCAGCGGATCGCAATTCGCGATCGAATTCAACGGCTATGAGGCCTGGGCCAATTTTCCGCATGAGCAACAGCGCATGCTGGATCTGATTCGCACCACGAAGGCGAATGGTGTTTTCTTTTTAACGGGCGATGTGCATTATGGCGAGATCTCCCGCATCGAGAATCCGGGTAGTTATCCGATCTACGACATCACGTCGAGCGGCATCACGTCGACCTGGGATTTCCCGACGCCGAATAAGAACCGGATCGAAGGTCCGGTGATGGACAATCACTTCGGCCTGCTCACCATTCGTTGGGAAAAACAACCGGTGGTGAAGATGGAGATCATTGATAAGACGAATAATGTAAGAGTGGAATATTCTGTTCAGGGTTCAGCGTCGAACTAAAAACTAAAAACCGTCAACTAACTTTGAACTCCGAACACTGAACGTTGAACTGTATAGTATGATTAGAGTCGTTTACGTATTTATTATCGCTTGCATTGCCTGTACACCTATGCGAAATGTTGCATATAAACCCGCCAATCACATCGTTGCGCATCGCGGTGCGTTCAAGAAAAACGGATTTCCGGAAAATTCCATCGCGTCGCTGAAAGAGGCGATTCGATTGGGTTGTGCCGGATCGGAATTCGATGTGCGGATGAGTGCCGATGATTCGCTGGTCATCAATCACGATCCGACGCACAACAAACTCGAGATCGAGAAAACCGGTTATGCTGAGCTCATTCAGCATCTGTTGTCGAATGGCGAAAAACTCCCCACGCTGCGCGAATATTTAGTAGCTGGATCCGAGAACAATAAACACACCGACTTGGTGTTGGAGATCAAGCCCTCGGGACTGGGCTCGGAGCGGGCTCAAAAAATCGTCGACCGCGTGGTGGATCTGGTAAAAGAATTGAAGCCTCCCTATCGTATTGTGTACATCAGTTTTGATTACAACATGTGTCTGCACTTGTTGAAGCGAATGCCCAAGGCGCATGTGCAGTATTTGAATGGCGATAAAACGCCCGATCAGTTGAAGGAGGCGGGTATTCGGGGAATGGATTACAATTTCAGTGTCTTTAAAAAACACCCGGAGTGGATCACGCGGGCCAAGGAATTGGGGATTGTCTTGAACGTGTGGACCGTCAACGACCTAACTATGATGCAAGGCTTTCTGGATCAGGGGTTTGATCTGATTACGACCAATGAGCCGGAGGAAGGGTTGAAGAAGTAAAGGTTAGAGGGGGGGGGCTTTACCCTAAACCCTCTACTACCCTCTACAGCCCGAAGGGTTCGTCTTTTTGGTCTTTTTGGTCTTTTATCGTATATTTGTGTCTGAAAATCGTGTGGAGGGGAACGGAAACGTTCCCTTCTTCTTTTGTTAGCCATGCTCAATCAGGAACTCATTGAAACGGTCAGTCGGCGGGTAGAGGCGCTCATCGAGTCGGATCCCACGCTGTTTTTGGTGAAGGTTTGGATCAAGCCGACCCTCAATATTCGCGTGTATATTGATGGAGATCAAGGAGTTAGCGTTGATCGACTGATCAAATTCAACCGGGCCCTGTACCGCCAGTTGGTGGAAGAGGGTGTGTTGCCGGACGGGGAGTTTTCGCTGGAATTTTCCTCGCCGGGTCTGGATGAGCCCCTGAAACTGCACCGCCAGTACGTCAAGAACATCGGACGGCAGGTGGAGGTGGTTACGCTGGAAAGCGTTCAGGTGATCGGCAAGCTGACGGGGGTGACGGAGACCGGCTTCACGGTGGAAGAGGTAAAGGGGAAAGGCAAGAAGCAGGAGGTCAAAACACACGAATGGGCATTCAACGAGATCAAAGCAACAACCATACAAATTACTTTTTAAAGCGACTTAAACACACCGATTATGGCCAGTATTAATCTGATCGATGCGTTCCAGGATTTTAAGGATGCAGAAAACATCGATCGGCCCACTATGATGAAAGTGGTAGAAGACGTCTTCAAGACCTTGCTCCGTAAAAAATACGGCAGCGACGACAATTTTGACGTGATCGTTAACGCCGAAAAAGGCGACTTGGAAATCATTCGTCACCGAATGATCGTCGAGGACGGCACCGTGGAAGATCCGTTGGCGCAGGTAGCCTATACCGAAGCCACCAAGATCGAACCCGACTTCGAAGTAGGCGAAGAGCTCTACGAAGAGATCGACCTGCTCGATTTTGGTCGCCGTGCGATCTTAGCTGCCAAGCAAACGCTGGCCAGCCGCATCGGAGATTTGAAGAAAAACGCCTTGGCGAAAAAATACAACGACCGCGTGGGTGACATCATCAGTGCGGAAGTGTATCAGATCTGGAAGAAGGAGATTTTGTTGCTGGATGAAGAAGGCAACGAGTTGATCCTTCCGAAGAGCGAGCAGATCCCACAAGATTATTTCAAGAAAGGGGAAAGCGTGCGTGCCGTGGTGCGTCGCGTTGACCTGAAGAATAACAATCCCGTTATCATTCTCTCTCGTACTGCGCCGGAATTCCTGGCCAAGTTGATGGAGATCGAGGTGCCGGAAATTTTCGATGGCTTGATCGTGATCAAGAAGATCGTTCGCGATCCGGGCGAGCGCGCGAAGGTGGCGGTGGAGTCGTACGACGACCGCATCGATCCGGTAGGTGCTTGCGTGGGTATGAAAGGAAGCCGCATTCACGGCATCGTGCGTGAATTGAAGAATGAGAACATTGACGTGATCAACTATACCCAGAACGTACAGCTGTTGATTCAGCGTTCGCTGACGCCGGCGCGCATCACCAGCATGGACCTGGATACGGACCGGAAGCATGCGAACATCTTCCTGAAACCCGATCAGGTTTCCTTGGCCATTGGTCGTCGTGGGGTGAACATCAAGTTGGCCTCTGACCTCACGGGCTATGTGTTGGATGTGTACCGCGATACCGAAGAGCAAGTCGAAGGATTCGACATCGATCTGGAAGAATTCACCGATGAGATCGATTCTTGGATCATTGATGAGCTGAAGCGCGTGGGTTGTGATACAGCGCGTAGTGTATTGGAGTTGACCGCTGAAGAGTTGGAGCGTCGTACCGACCTCGAGAAAGAAACCATCGAGGATCTGCGTCGCATCCTGAAAGAAGAGTTCGAAAAAGAATAACGACGAATCGATCCAAATACGAGAAGAACCGAACGAAATAAACGAACCGAATGTCAGAATTGAAACTTCCCCGACTCCTGGCCGCGGCTAAGGAATTCAACATTGGTCAGGACACCCTGATCGACTTCCTCGTGGGTAAAGGGTTCTCGAAAGACGACCTAAAACCGACCTCGAAGTTGAGCGAGGACATGTACCGTTCCTTGCAGCAAGAATTCCAAAGTGACAAGGCAGCTAAGATGAAGAGCGATCAGCTCGAGTTGCCCAAGGGTTCTACAGCGGAAGCCAAGAAAAAGAAAGAAGAAGAGGAGATCACCTTCAAGAAGGAGACCAAGAAAGTCGTCAAGAAGGAAGAGCCAAAAGTAGAAGAGACCGTGAAGATCGAGGCGCCTGAATTGGAGGGACCGAAAGTGGTCACCAAGATCGACCTCGATGCCTTGGATTCATCTACCCGTCCAAAACGCAGCACCAAGCCGAAGAAAGAGGAAGTAGAAACTCCGGCACCGGTTGCTGAGCAACCTGCTGAAGAAGCCAAGCCGAAGAAAACGACCAAGAAGGCGAAGGAAGAAACACCGGTTGTAGAACCGGTAGCGGTGGAGACACCTACTCCGCCAGCGGCTCCGGCAACACCGGATGCACCGGATGCGCCCGCTCAACCTGCAGCTCCTACGATCGAGAACATCGAGGTGCAGAAGCTGACGGGTCCGAAGATCATGGGTAAGATCGATTTGCCGACGACCAGCGATACGCGTCCGGTGCGTGATGATAAAAAGAAACGAGCCCGCATTCCGCTGTCGAAGCGCGAAACACCGGGTCATCAAACCTTTGTCAATCCCGAACAACCGAGCAGTGGTTTCAATCGCGGTCGGGGTGGCATGGCCGGTCGACGCGAGCGTGAAGCGTTTCAGCGTCGCGATGGACAGACCATCGATGAGAAAGAAATTCAGAAGAAAATTCAAGAGACCCAGGCCAAACTCTCCGGAGGTGGTGGCAAGGGCAAGATGAAGGCCAAGCTCCGTCGTGAAAAACGATTCGAGATGGCGCAAGCCCGCGGTGCGGAAGTGACCGACAACAAATTGCAGGTGACGGAGTTCATCAGCGTGAGCGAGCTCGCGAGTTTGATGAACGTGAGCTTTGCCGAGGTGATCAGCAAGTGTATGAGCTTGGGCATCATGGTGTCGATCAACCAGCGCTTGGATGCGGAGGTGATCGAACTGGTGGCCGGTGAGTTCGGCTTCGATGTATCGTTCATCGATATGGAGAAGCAGATGGAGATGGAAGAAGAATACGAAGATGATGAAGAAGATGAATTGCAACATCGTTCGCCGATCGTGACCATCATGGGTCACGTTGACCA
>DFST01000029.1:6102-6294 GCA_002378975.1 Chitinophagaceae bacterium UBA3430 | reverse complement strand
TCACGTTGACCACGGTAAAACCTCGTTGCTCGACCACATCCGCAGTGCGAATGTAGTGGCCGGTGAGGCCGGTGGCATCACCCAGCACATTGGTGCCTATCAGGTTCAGTTGGCGAATGGAAAAGACATCACCTTCCTCGATACGCCCGGTCACGAAGCCTTTACGGCGATGCGTGCTCGTGGTGCCAAGGT
>DFST01000029.1:3739-5820 GCA_002378975.1 Chitinophagaceae bacterium UBA3430 | reverse complement strand
CGTGCTCGTGGTGCCAAGGTCACGGATATTGCGGTGATCGTGGTGGCGGCCGATGATGCCGTGATGCCCCAAACCCGTGAGGCCATCAGCCACGCGCAAGCGGCGGGTGTGCCGATGATCTTTGCGGTCAACAAGATCGATAAGGATGGGGCGAACCCGCAAAAGATCTATGAGCAATTGTCGCAGATGAACATCTTGGTTGAAGAATGGGGCGGTAAGTTCCAGTGCCAGGAAGTGGCGGCGAGATCGGGTTTGAACGTTGATAAATTACTTGAGAAAATATTGTTGGAAGCCGAGATGCTCAACCTGAAAGCCAATCCCGATCGGGAGGCCAGCGGTACGATCATTGAAGCCTCACTCGATAAAGGACGCGGATTCGTGGCCACCTTGTTGGTGGAGAACGGAACGCTTCAACCGGGCGATCTGATCGTGAGTGGTCAGTATTATGGCCGTGTGAAAGCGATGTTCAACGAACGCAACAAGAAACAAGACGAGGCGGGTCCTTCGGTGCCTTCGGTGGTACTGGGCTTGAACGGAGCGCCGCAAGCGGGTGAAAAATTCCGCGTGTACGAAGATGAAGCGGAAGCGAAAGAGGTGGCGAATCGTCGCGCGCAGATCTTGCGTGAGCAAGGGATCCGTACGAAGAAACACATCACCCTCGATGAGATCGGCCGTCGTTTGGCATTGGGCAGCTTCAAGGAGCTCAAGGTCATCATCAAAGGAGACGTGGATGGATCGGTCGAGGCCCTCAGCGATTCGTTGCAGAAATTGTCGACGCAGGAGATCCTGGTCAGTGTGATCCACAAAGGGGTGGGACAGATCAACGAGAGCGACATCGTGTTGGCCGAAGCGTCGGATGCGATCGTGATCGCGTTCAACGTCCGTCCGTCGCTGCAAGCTTCGAAGCTGGCCGAGAACGCCGGTATCGAGATCAAGATGTATTCCATCATCTACAACGCCATCGAAGAGGTCAAGAGTGCGATGGAGGGAATGTTGGAGCCGAAGGTGCAGGAGAAGATCGTGGCCAACGTGGAGATCCGCGAGGTATTCAAATTCGACAAGGCGACGGTGGCCGGTTGTTATGTGCGGGATGGTAAGATCAAGCGCGACTCGAAGGTGCGCCTGATCCGCGATGGCATCGTGGTTTATCCGACTGCCGAAGGCGCACAAGCCGAGCTGGGATCGCTGAAGCGCTTCAAGGACGATGTGAAGGATGTGACCACGGGTATGGAGTGCGGATTGACGATCAAAAACTACATCGACATGAAGGTGGGCGATGTGGTCGAGGCATACGAGCAAGAAGAGGTGAAGCGTACGCTCTGATAAAAAGGTTTTGTTAAATGGAACACGGGGAAACCGGAAAGATCCGGCGCCCCACTAGTTTTGGCAACTATGCAAATACGTCGGTATACTCTGTTGGTTGGAATGCTGTTGACCGGCCTCTGTGGCTGGGCGCAACCCAAAAAAGTGGTAGCAGATAAGGTCACCGCGATCGTGGGCGACCGCATCATCCTGCTTTCTGACATCAAAAACTCCTTGGCAGACATTGCCCGTCAAGGCAGTGCGATCCCTGAAAATGGGGAATGCATCCTGACCGAGCAAGCCATCATTTCAAAAGTGATGATGCTGCAGGCCATGAAAGATTCGTTGCCGGTAACGGACGACGAGATCGAGGCCGATCTGGATAACCGTATTCGCAGCTACATCAATCAGTTTGGTAGCCAAGAAGCCTTGGAAGAAGTAGCGGGCAAGACGATCTATCAGATCAAGGACGATGCCCGCGAATCGGTGCGCGAGCAGAAGCTGGCGCAGGCCATGCAGAAAAAGATCGTCGAGAATGTGCGCATCACGCCCAATGAGGTGAAGGCGTATTTTGAGAAGATCCCCAAAGACAGTTTGCCTTTTTACGAATCGGAGTTGGAGATCGGACAGATCATTGTGTATCCCAAGGCCGCTCGGGAGATCGAGCAGTACATCGTGGGCGAGATGAATAATTACAAAAAGCAGATCGAATCGAAAGTGGTCACCTTCGATCAACTCGCCAAGCGCGTCACGGAAGATCCGGGCAGTAAGGAGCGGGG
>DFST01000029.1:0-3304 GCA_002378975.1 Chitinophagaceae bacterium UBA3430 | reverse complement strand
GTAAAATCAAAATTCGGATTTCACATCATACAGATGGTGCAGCGCAACGGCGATGACGCCGTGGTTCGACACATCTTGCGCATTCCGCCCGTAACGGAGGATGAGATCCAGGGAGCCAAGGTGAAATTGGATTCGGTTCGCAACAAGGTGATCAACGGCAATCTGACCTTCAACGAGGCTGGTACCAAGTACAGCGACGATGAGTCGGCCAAGTATACCGGTCCCTACCTGACGGGTCGCGACGGATCGACTTTTGTAACCATCGACATGTTGGATAAGGCGATGGTGGGATTGTTGACCAAAATGAAGGTGGGTGAGTATTCCAAACCCGTTGAATACGAGAGTGAGCAAGGGAAGAAGGGTGTACGGATTGTGCATTTGAAATCGCGCACCGAGCCGCACCGCCTGAACATGAACGACGATTACAGCAAGATTTCGCAGTTTGCTTTGGAGGAGAAGAAATCGAAGACCTTGGATAAGTGGTTGCAAGGACATCTGCCGATGTACTATGTGAATATCGATCCGCAGACGGCCGAAGACTGCCCCTTGCTGAAAAAGTTTGAGCCAAAAAATTGATTGAAACCGCCCTCGGGCGGTTTTTTGTTGATACGAACCGGTAGTAAATTTGATTTTCGAAACTCATGAGTGATTCCATCAAACACGAATGCGGCCTGGCCTTTATCCGCCTGCGCAAACCTTTCTCCCATTACCAGCAGAAATACGGTACGGCCCTGTGGGGATTGAATAAGTTGTATCTCCTCATGGAGAAGCAACACAATCGCGGACAAGATGGTGCCGGTATCGCTACCGTGAAGTTGAATGTGGAGCCCGGTTATCCGTTCATGAATCGGTTGCGCAGCAATAAGCCGCAGGCCATTGCCGATATTTTTCAGCAGATCGGAAGCGAGGTGAGTGAGTTGGAAAAATATCATCCACAGATCAAGCACCAACCCGGTCTGCTGAAAGGACATTTGAAGTTCTTGGGTGAATTGATGATCGGTCACTTGCGCTATGGTACGCAGGGAAAAAACAAAGTCGAGTATTGTCATCCGTTCATCAACCGCGATACCATCCCGGCGCGCAATTTGGCACTGGCCGGTAATTTCAACATCGTCAACGCCGATGACTTGTATACAGCGATCGGAAAAGAGCCGCTGGAGTCGGTTCGTTTCAGCGATCTGGCCGCGATGATCGAGTTAATGCATACCAAACTCTGCGAAGTGGATGAGCGTTCGCCCGAGCAGATGGATATTTCCGAAGTGTTGAAGCAGACGCTTCCGATGTTGGATGGCGGATTTTTTGTGGGTGGTGCAACAGGAAGCGGCATCGGCTTTTTGTTCCGCGATGCGCACGGCATTCGTCCCGCGTATTACTACATCGACGATGAAGTGATCGTAGGCGCTTCGGAGCGTTCGGCGATTCGAACTTGTTTCAATGTGGGTGAGAACGAAGTGCAGGAATTGATGCCGGGACAGGCTTT
This sequence comes from Chitinophagaceae bacterium UBA3430, assembly GCA_002378975.1. Taxonomy (GTDB): domain Bacteria; phylum Bacteroidota; class Bacteroidia; order Chitinophagales; family Chitinophagaceae; genus JJ008. Next base: position 1,824 of record DFST01000029.1, on the reverse strand, counting down.
GATCGTAGATGCCGAAGGCAAGATCGATCGATTGCAAATATTGGAACCGAAAACGCGGTTGGCTTGCAGTTTCGAGCGGATCTATTTTTCGCGCGGGAGTGATGAGAAGATTTACCAGGAGCGATTGGCCTTGGGGTATAATTTGAGTGAGCAGGTATTGGATTCGATCGATCACGATCTGAAGAATACGAAGTTCTCCTTCATTCCCAATACGGCCGAAGTGGCTTTTTACGGATTGCTGAAGGGGATGGAAGATTATTTGAATCGCGTGAAGGTGGAGCGGATTCTTAGTTGGGGCAAAGATTTTGACGAGGAAAAGCTGCGGGAGATGATCACGCGGAAGATCCGCATTGAGAAGATCGCCATCAAGGACGTGAAGATGCGGACGTTTATTACGGAGGATGCAAGTCGCAATGAAATGGTGCAGCACGTATACGATGTAACCTATGGCACGATCCGTTCGGGCGAGGACACCTTGGTGGTGATCGATGATTCGATCGTGCGGGGTACGACGCTCAGGGAGAGCATCATTCGGATGTTGTCGAGGTTGAACCCAAAGCGTATTGTGGTGGTTTCTTCTTGTCCGCAGATTCGTTACCCCGATTGTTACGGCATCGACATGAGCAAGATGGGTGATTTCATTGCCTTCAATGCGGCGGTGTCGTTGACGAAGAAAAAAGGATACAACGGATTGATGAATGAGTTATTGGATCGTTGCCGGGCGCTCGAGGCAGCGGGTGCGTTGGATACGGTGAATGTGGTGAAGGAGTTCTATGGTCATTTTACGACCGATGAGTTGAGTGCCGAGATCGCTGCGTTGATCACGCCGGTTGGTTGCACCATTCCGATCACGGTGATCTTCCAGAATATTGAAAATTTGCATAAGTCTTGTCCCAACAATCGGGGGGACTGGTACTTCACGGGCAATTATCCGACCTCCGGAGGCAACCGCGTGGTGAACCGCGCCTTTGTGAATTACATGGAGGGGAGAAACGAGCGGGGGTATTAGAGTTTAGGGGATGGGCGTTGAGGGTTTAGGTTGAATGTTTTTTTTAGTGTTGAGTTTTCATTCTCAACTTCAAATAAATTACTACTGAACCTCAATACTCAACGCCAAACTCTCAACTATCTTCGCGTTATGCATTTCGACCGCAAGCAACATTCCAATGAAGAATTGATCCGGTTTTACCGCGCCATTCTGTGGCCGCGGATGATCGAGGAGAAGATGTTGGTCTTGCTTCGTCAGGGGAAGATCTCGAAATGGTTCAGTGGCATTGGACAGGAAGCGATTTCTGTGGGCGCCACGTTGGCGTTGGATGCCGATGAATGGATCATGCCCTTACACCGAAACCTAGGGGTGTTCACGACCCGCGACATGCCTCTCAGCAAATTATTTATGCAATGGCAGGGATTGCCATCCGGCTATTCAAACGGAAGAGAGCGAAGCTTTCATTTCGGCACGCGTGCCCATCATATCTGCGGGATGATCTCGCATTTAGGTCCACAATTGGCTATTGCCGACGGCGTGGCGTTGGCCCACAAACTTCGCAAGGAAAACAAAGTTTCCCTTGCCTTCACCGGTGATGGCGGAACCAGCGAAGGGGATTTTCACGAGGCGCTGAATGTGGCTGCCGTGTGGGACCTGCCCGTGATCTTCATCATTGAGAACAATGGGTACGGACTCAGCACGCCGGTCAATGAACAATATCGTTGCGCGTCACTGGTCGATAAGGCCAAAGGGTATGGCATGGAAGGCGTGCAGATCGATGGCAATAATCTGCTGACCGTTTACGATACCATTAAGGGCGTTCGGGACTATTGCAT
>DFST01000065.1 GCA_002378975.1 Chitinophagaceae bacterium UBA3430 | reverse complement strand
GTGGGGGGCTGGGTCGGACTAGATTCGGCAAAGGTGCGCTGCTCAGAAACCGGGGAAGGGGCAGGGGTGTTGCTGGCCAATGTTGATTCCCGGGGATCGATCCAATAAACGTAACTGAACCAGCCAGCGCCGATCAAGAGAAGCAGCATGGCAGCCACCCGCATGAAGGGGGAAAAAAACCGGGTTTTAGGCAATTGTCTGACGACTGCCTGATTCGTTTCAATCCGGTCGTTCAGCCGGGAACGAAGCATACTCAAATCCGCTGTTGTATCTAGGCTTGCTAACCGAAATCCATCCAGCGCATCGGCCAAGAGGGTATCTTCCAATGCTGCTTTCTCCAAGGCATGGGCTTCGGCAGGACTCAGTTCTCCCCGGCGATAGCGCTCCAGATAAGCGCCATCAAAAGCAGGCAATGGATTTGATTTCATAATCTGGTTTTCAAATTATTGTGTCAGTCAATTGGAGTTAATTTATCCATGCAAATGCGAAGGTTCCTTCGGCCATTTTGGATCAGGCTGCGCACCCGGTTCCAGTCTAGGCCGGTCTGCTCAGCGATCTCCTGGTAGGGCCGCTCCTTCAGGTAGAACGATTCTACGACCAGCTTTTGTTCGGGGTTCAGTTGCTCCAGGCACTTCGACATATCCTGCAGGTGTTGTTCTTTTTCCATTACGGCGTTCAGATGCTCGTTTTCGACCGAATACATAAGTTCCTCGGGTAGGGGCAACGAGTTTTTGTTCCGGGGACTTCGCAGATACATCAAGCAGTGGTTGCGAGCGACTTGATGGAGCCAGGCCCGAAAATGGGCAACTTCATGCTTTCGAAGCTTCAGGGTCAGCTCTTCGAAGATGGCCATTACACTGTCTTTTGATTGTTCGGGGTCCTTCAAATATTTCAGGCAGACCCCGTAAATCAAGTCCATATGCCGCTGATAGAGTTCCCCCAATACGGCCAGGTCGCCGCTTTCCTTATATAAGACCACCAGGTCTGCATCGGTCAGTTGGGAGTTCCGGATATGCTTCAAAAAGGCCACCCTTAAATATAGTTAATTGCCGTTTGTGTATTTGATGGGCGCCAGGCATCCAGCTGAAAAATACGCTCCATGAAAAGCAATACTCCCATGCAGTTGCAGGTTCAAGAACCCTGTATGCAATCCTGGTCGTCCATGACCCCTGATGTGCAGGGCCGGTTTTGCGGCGCTTGTTCTCATGCGGTCATTGATTTTTCAACTTATACCGATCAGCAGCTGATCGAGTTTTTTGCAAAGAGCTCGACCGGTCGGGTTTGCGGTCGCTTTCGGTCCGGTCAACTGGGTCGTACGCTTCAGACTAGCCGATCTCGATGGACCTGGATTCAATCCTTCGTTGCGTTGCTGTTGTCTTTTTTCTTGGAATCTCGAGTGGATGCGCAATCCATCGATTCGATCGATCCTGCCAATAAAAAAATATCCGATAAGATTCATATCATTCAGAAAGCCAGATTAATGGGAATGGTCATGCCAAAAACATTGAAGCCGGTAAAGGAGGTGGAAAGATCTGGGAAAGCAACCGATCCTTCGATTCGGCCGGTCAACTCGCAGCAGGGAAATCGGCCTTATGTAAAGGGGAGAGTAAGGCTCAGCCGTTAAAAGCCGGGTGGAATTTGGACAGCGTAGTGCGTAGGAATTCGCGATCTAGATGGGTGTAGATCTCGGTGGTGGTGATGCTGGCATGCCCCAGCATTTCCTGGACGGCCCGCAGGTCGGCTCCTCCCTCAATGAGGTGGGTGGCAAACGAGTGGCGGAAGGTGTGCGGAGAGACGATTTTCTGGATACCGGCTTGCTTGGCAAGAGCCTTGATGATGTAGAAGACCATGACCCGGGAAAGCTGTTTACCTCGTTTATTTAGAAAAACAAAATCTTCATTTCCTTTTTGAATATCAATGTGTTTGCGTGTGTTATCTCGATAAATTTCTAAATACTTAATGGCGCTGGATCCGATGGGGATTAGGCGTTCCTTGTCGCCTTTACCGATCACGCGAATGAAGCCTAGGTCGAGGTACAATTGAGACAATCGGAGTCCGATCAGTTCGCTAACTCGGAGACCACAACTGTACAAGGTTTCCAGCATGGCTTTGTTTCGGGTGCCTTCCGGTTTGCTCAGGTCGATGGCCTGGATCATAGTCTCGATCTCCTCAAAACTGAGCACGTCGGGCAGGGCTCTTTTTTGTTTGGGGGTCTCTAAGAGCAGGGTGGGATCTTCCCGGACGATGCCCTCGGTTACGCAGTATTTGTAAAAGGTCCGGATCCCGGAAAGCATTCGGGATTGGGAAGCGGCACTCATACCCAATTCGGCTACGTAGCGGGCGAATTGTTGGAGATCTTGTAGGCTAAGGGAGTCTGGTCCGCCCGTTTTTTGCGCACCAACCAGGAATTGGGTCAGGTGCTCGAGGTCACGACCGTAGGCCTCCACGGTGTGGTCGGCCAATGATTTTTCCAGTTGTAAATACGCGCTGAATCCTTTCTTGTATGGGTCCCACATCCACCTATTCGATTAGTAGCTCACAAATCAATGTTTTTCTCTAATTCCTTCCATTGGTCCTGGATCTTGATTCGCACCCAAATCTTGTTGGGTCGGATCTTTACCGAGTCGATGTGGTCATGTATGTGATCGTAATCGATGGGGACCAATTCTTTGAACGTCATCATCGCGGAAGTCCCTTTCTTCAGGTGTTCCACATAGATGTTTCCCCGGTCAGTATAGGCTAACATGTCGGGGTCGATGTCAAATTTGGGATCGATGGAGTTGATGCCACTGCTCCGCACGGAGATGCTCTCTTTCTTGTCGTAGGGGAGCTTTACCTGATAACCTCTTCCGGTAGCGCAATCGTTGAAGAACAACCAGGCTTTCTTGTTTCCGTCAAATACACAACGGGCATGGCTGGGTTGTATGGGGACGAGCTGTCCCATGATGCTTTTGAGTCCAATTTTCCGGTTAACCCCCATGCCCTCATATGTCCAAAGAACTGTATCGGCCTGGCAATTCGTGGGCGCAAGGGCTACTTCTGGATTGGACACATGATCGCCCCTGAACCGTATGGTGTCTTTTAGGCAGGTGGTGTCGCAAAGCGGAGCGGGGCCGTTTGCAGAACTACCACATTGTGTGAGGGTAATACCCAAGAGTCCGACCAGCAGGGAAGTAGCAAGCAATCGCATAGAGAAAGGTTGAAACCAAATCTACGCCATGAGGAGGAATAATCGAAGACCAATATCTTCGCGTGCTATGGCAAACTCCAACTCCACCTTGATCCGTCGATATCGTCCCCGATTGCGAAAGGATCGTCCTTTGCTGCGTCGGTTCATTACACGATTACAAAAAACGCCGCCTCGTGGGATCGATGCAACAATTAGTGCGTTGATACCCGGCGTTTGGAAGGATGTCAAGTGTTTGTCTTGCGCCAACTGTTGCAAGACCATGTCGCCTACTTACCTGCCCGCCGACATGCGTCGGATCTCCAAATACTTGGGTATGACGGTGAATGCGTTCAAGGATAAATACCTGGAACAAGAACGTGGAGCTGCCCGCGACTGGATGAATCGAAGCACACCCTGTCAATTCCTCCGATTGTCCGACAACAAATGCCGCATCTATTCAGTACGTCCACTTGATTGTTCCACGTTCCCGCACTTGGGTGTTCGTTTCGCGGATTATGGGCATGTACATCATCAAAACGTGGAGTATTGTCCGGCTACCTACGAACTCATGAGCCGGCTCAAGGAAGTCACGGAAACTATCGGTTAAAGTAGATATCCTCTCGGAAGAAATAATCGATTCGACCATCGGGCAATCGAGTGATCGCCAATAGATCGTACCGAAGCCATGGGTACTGGGGATGCAGCCGCAGAAATACGCCCGCAGCTGCCTGCAGGTGCCGAAACTTTTTCACCGTTATGCTTTCTTCCGGCCAGCCGTAATCATGTCCGTTGCGGGTCTTAACTTCTACAATGTGCAGGTACTTTCCCTTGGAAGCGATCAGATCAATTTCCAGTTTGCCGCAGCTCCAGTTTCGATGCAGGATATTGAATCCGCTGGCCTCTAGCCATTCGGCCGCCAAGGATTCACCCCATCTTCCAAAGTCCTGATGCGTTGCCATTGTTTATCTTTAGGCAATCTCGGACGGGGCGTTAGACTCCCCAAGAGATAATCATCGATCTGAAATGTATTATGACGAGTATTTTTCAGTTAAAAGGACAGGTCAAACAGTACGATTGGGGCGGCGATTCGTTTCTGCCTCAATTATTGGGGATTGACAATCCGCAACATCTTCCCTTTGCCGAGTATTGGATGGGAATCCATCCTCAGGGTCCGTCCAGAATCGAATCGGTTGATAAGCATTCCACCTACTTATCGGAGAAGGAGCCTCTTTTATCTTATTTATTGAAGATCCTGGATGTTCGCGAGATGCTCTCCATACAGGTTCACCCCAACCGGGAGATGGCTCAACTTTATTTTGAGCGGGAGAATAGGTTGGGTATTCCGTTGAATTCACCCGAGCGTAATTACAAAGACCCCAATCACAAGCCCGAGCTGATGGTGGCCCTCAGCGAGTTTTGGCTCCTGCACGGATTCAAATCTCCCGAAGCGTTAAAAGAAACCTTTGCAAAATATCCCGAACTAAATCCGTTACAAGCAAAATGGGAGGAGATGGGCAATCGCGGGGTCTATCAATGGCTGATGGAATTGCCCCAACTCGAGGTAGATGCATGGCTTTCTGTTTCGGCCAACAATTGGGTAAATGCCTATGAGCAGGGAGCTTTAAGTAAATCCGATCCGACCTTTTGGGCGGCAAGGGCGGTTAAAAGTTTTTGTAAAAATGGGAAGATGGACCGGGGCATATTTTCCATCTTCTTATTCAATTTGGTCAAACTCGAAAAAGGGCAGGGGATTTTTCAAGGTGCTGGTATTCCACATGCCTATTTAGCGGGACAGAACGTGGAGATCATGGCCAATTCGGATAATGTGTTGCGGGGCGGACTAACAAACAAATACATGGATGTTTCCGAACTCATGCGCCATATAGATACGAATTCCATTGAGCCTCGGATTCTCGCGCCGAAAGCAGATGGGGTAGGACTGCGTCATTATCCGGCACCCGTAGATGATTTTCGAATCCAATCGATCCTT
>DFST01000055.1:8850-10522 GCA_002378975.1 Chitinophagaceae bacterium UBA3430 | reverse complement strand
GTGTATTTCCGTCGACTATTCGGTGAGTTTCCGGCCTTTCTATATGGATGGGCCGCGTTTTCCGTAATCAATACCGCCGCCATCGCAGCCATTACGTTCGTCTGCGCGTACTATGCCGATCATTTTTTTCATTTACCCGAATTTTCGGATGAACAGGTTCAATCAATGATCTGGCACATTCCATTCATCGGTGATCTTTATCCGTTAAAAGACTTTGGGGTCAAATCGCTGGCGATCGTCATTATCTTATCGCTTACTTATTTAAATGTGCGCAGCCTGAAGGCCGGTAGCTATTTTCAAAATCTGTCTACCATCCTCAAGTTATTGGTGATCGGCGCCTTGGTGCTGGGGATCTTTTTCTCGGGACAAGGCAGCGGGCTGAATTTCATACAAGCATCGACTGGCGGACTGCAACCCGATCTCTTGACCGGTATCGTAGCGGCCATGACCGGGGCGTTCTTCGCCTACGATGGGTGGATCAATGTGAGTTCGATGGCCGGGGAGATCCGGGATCCGCAGCGAACCATCCCGCGAAGTTTGTGGGTGGGTGTATTGGCTTGTGTAGGGGTCTACGTAGCGGTCAATCAAGCTTATTTGTTTGTGTTGCCGATCGATGAGATGGCTAAGTCATCGTTGGTGGCTTCGGATGCCATGCGGGTGGCACTGGGACAAACCTCGGAAGCGGTAGTCGCAGCGATGATCGTGCTCTGCACCTTCGGAGCCATCAATGGGAATGTGATGGCGACGGCGCGGATCACGTACGCGATGGGGAAGGACCGGGTCTTTGCACCATCCACCGGTATCGATCATCCCAAATACCACACACCCAGCAATGCGCTGTGGTTGCATGGGATTTGGACCTGTTTTTTTATTCTTACGGGATCCTTCGATATGCTGGCCGATATGTTCGTTTTCATCACCTGGATCGCCTATGGACTCGGCGCCGTCGGGATCTTCTTGTTGCGTCGAAAAGAACCCAATGCTGTTCGGCCTTACCGCATTTGGGGACATCCTTTCGTAACCATCGCCTTTATTCTGTTTACGTTCACCTATTTGGTGATCACGCTTTATAACGATGTTTCCAATTATTTGAATCATCAGCAACCTGTGATCAATTCTTTATTGGGACTGGCGATTACGTTAATGGGCGTGCCGTTTTATTTTATTTGGAAAAGGAGAAGGTAGAGGAAAGATGGGAGATGAACGTTTTCGAACTCCCATCTTCCATCTTCAAACCCTTTTTCGCTTTTTCCAAACTTCCATCTTCAATCTTCCATCTCGTTCTTAATTTCGCTTCATGAAACTTCACCCCCTTGTTGGCTACGTGGCCGGACTCTTATTGCTGGTCGCATGTTTTCTTCCGTGGGTAACGATCGAGTCGCGTGGGGTGGTGGTATCGGGTATGGATGCCGGGGGTACGAGCTTTGGCAAGCCCGGATCGGGTCATTTGTTTTTTCTTTTCTTTTATTTCTTGTTTTTAATTGTTCCGCGTGTTTGGGCCAAACGGGCCAATTTGGTCGTGGTGGCCTTGAATGCCGCTTGGTGCCTGCGTAATTTTTTGATCATTGGAACTTGCAGTGGGGGCATATGTCCCGAACGCTCGTTCGGGTTTTATCTGCTCTTGATTGCGTCTTTGCTGATGTTGGTATCTGCCTTATTCACAGAAATGAAG
>DFST01000055.1:7546-8626 GCA_002378975.1 Chitinophagaceae bacterium UBA3430 | reverse complement strand
CTTGCTGATGTTGGTATCGGCCTTATTCACGGAACTGAAGCCCGCCGGACGGCGGGCGGGCTAGGTTTTCTCGTCTCCAATCTATCCACATCTCTTCCCCATCCCGGAAAACGGGTGGTTTTCCCACCTGATCTGCGCTAATTTCAGTAGCATATTTGTGTTAACCATATGATAAGAAACAGGTAACACAACTACGGGTATCACCTTAATTAGAAAAACGACTTTCGAAGTCCCAAATATTAATTGCCCTAAACCGTCTCAACTCCCTCAACCGCCTCAACCTTTTCTCATGATCAAAGCTCTACACTTGTTCCGTACTTCAATGATGCTACTAGCAATGACCCTGCTCACGCAAGTGGGGTGGGGGCAGGCCTCCTTGCCTATAAGCAATGTTGCTACTACTTCATCTAATAACTCAATGCCAACAGGTTTTTCGCAATCTGGCCTTGGTACTTATGCGTCAAATGTAACACCTTGGAAATTTGATACTCAAGGGGATTATGTTATATGCAATTTTACTGGCACCCCAGCATCATTAACATTTAGATTGACAAACAATAGCCTAATAGGTTCATATCAATTTGATGTTCTACAGTCTGCAGATGGAACAACTTATTCAAACCTGCAATCAATAACCTCAATTACTTCAACACAAGCATTTACTATTTCCTCAATATTGGGAACTACGAGGTATATTAAATGGGTTTATACCACCAAGGCAACTGGGAACGTTGGTTTAGGTACTATTGGTTTGACAGCTGCCACTACGCCCTCTGCTCCAACAATTACCGCCATCACAGCCGGAAACCAACAACTAAGCGTCGCATTTACAGCTGGCGCAACTGGGGGATCTGACTTAACCAATTATAAATTTTCCACTGATGGTGGTTCCAATTGGACTGCAGTTTCGCCTGCATCAACATCCAGCCCAGTTGTAATTACCGGGCTAACCAATGGTACTGCTTATAATGTTCAGATACGAGCGGTAAATGCTGCTGGTGATGGAGCTGCAACTGGCAGCACACAAGGCACCCCGACAGCTGGTACCCTCCCTGTATCCCTCCTCAGCTTCTCGGGCTA
>DFST01000055.1:5337-7245 GCA_002378975.1 Chitinophagaceae bacterium UBA3430 | reverse complement strand
CCTCCTCAGCTTCTCGGGCTACAAAGACGGCATACGCAATCAACTACGTTGGGTGACTTCCTCTGAAATCAACAACCGCGGATTCCAAGTTGAACGCTCGTCCGACGGGCAATCCTACCAATCCATCGGATTTGTCAACTCCCTGGCCATCGGCGGAAATAGCCAGACACCACTCAAGTACAGTTTCTCCGATGCCCAGCCGGCCGGCGTCAAGCAATACTACCGCCTCAAGCAAACCGATATCGACGGACGAAACACCCTCAGCAATATCCTGCTGATCCAAGGTGAGAAGCCGACTGCTTTCGAAATCGCTTCGGTATTCCCGAATCCAACGCGTGGTCAAATAACTATGTTGCTAAGCGCTCCCACCAATGAAACAGTCAACATCCGCGTGATGGATCTGGCTGGACGTATCTTGGAAACCCGTCAGGTGAATGTCCTGACAGGAAATAACAGCATTCCATTCGACCTGAGCAAACAAGCGAAAGGACAGTATTTGATTCAGGTAGGGGAGAAGACGGTTCGTGTGGTAAGCGAGTAAGATTGAAATAGTTTGTTGGTTGAGGTAGTTGAGTTGTTCTCTAAACTCCCTCAGCTTTCTCAACTTCCTCAACATTCATTTCGCGCCTAGACTTGTGTATAGAATATCGGTCGCATTCAAAATTTGCTCCCGCGTAATCACCAGCGTCGGTGCCAACCGGATCTTGTCGCCGTGCGTAGGCTTGGCTAGCAATCCACCTTCTTTCATTCGCAAACAAAGATTCCAAGCGGCATCCGGGTCGGGATCATTGATCACGATGGCATTCAGTAATCCTTTGCCGCGGACCAGCGAAATCAACGGATGGTTCATTGTGCGAAGCTCGCTTCGAAATAGCTCACCCAGCTCAGCCGCTCTCTCCGCTAATCGTTCTTCTCTCAATACTTTCAAGGCCTCCATCGCCACCACACAGGCCAGCGGATTCCCGCCAAAGGTTGACCCATGCTCACCCGGATGAATGCAATCCATCACTTCCTCATCTGCCAGTACGGCACTGATCGGTAAGAGTCCGCCGCTCAAGGCCTTGCCTAAGATCAATACATCCGGCCGCACCCGTTCGTGATCACAGGCCAACATTTTCCCTGTTCTGGCTAGTCCTGTTTGGATCTCATCGGCCATAAACAATACCCGATGCTGTTCGCACAGCGATTTGCATTTCGCCAAGTATCCATCTTCCGGGACCACCACACCCGCTTCTCCCTGAATGGGCTCCACCAGAAACCCGGCAACGGTGTCATCCTGCAACGCTTCTTCCAGGGCAGCGGCATCGTTGTAGGGGATGGTTATAAATCCCGGCATATAAGGACCAAAATGGGTACGCGCTGTTGGATCCGATGAGAATGAGATCACGGTAGACGTTCGTCCGTGAAAATTGTGTTCACAGACCACGATCTTGGCCTGCCCATCCGGAATGCCCTTCACCTCATAGCCCCATTTGCGCGTGATCTTGATGGCCGTTTCCACCGCCTCTACGCCCGTATTCATAGGCAAGACCTTATCATACCCAAAATATTGGGTGATGAATTCAGCGTACACACCCAGTTTATCACTATGAAAGGCGCGACTGGTAAGCGTGAGTTTACTTGCCTGCTCAACAAGAGCATTCACTAAACGAGGGTGACAATGACCCTGATTCACCGCTGAGTATCCACTCAAAAAATCAAGGTAGCGCTTGCCTTCCACATCCCATACATACGGACCTTCCCCGCGTGATAGGACGACCGGAAGTGGGTGGTAGTTATGGGCGCTGTAACGATGCTCGAGTTCGATGTATTGATGCGTGTTCATGACTAATAGATTGCTCCTGCAAGGAGATGGGAGAGGGTAGAGAGTTGGGGGAGTTGGGGAAGTTGAGATAGTTGAGATAGTTG
>DFST01000055.1:0-5008 GCA_002378975.1 Chitinophagaceae bacterium UBA3430 | reverse complement strand
TTGAGATAGTTGAGATAGTTGAGTTCGGTTTTTCTCAACCCTCAACTCTCATCACTCAACGGCCCGTAGGGCCCTAGTGATTCAGGAGGTCCAGATTGGACTTCAGTACAGACGCGTTCGTATGTGTGAACTTGAACATTAGTTGTAAATCTACGATTTAAGTAGAAAGTAGAAGGTAGAAAGTTTAAACCTTCTTCGTTCTACATTCTACTCCTGTAAATGAAATAGTGCTCAGGAAACTCCACCCGCCCCGGCTCCCCCTTAAAGATCCCATACACCGTACTCCCACTACCACTCATGCTCGCATACACGGCGCCGGCATCCAAAAGTTGTTGTTTGATGCGCGCGATCTCGGGATGATTCGGGAAGATCGATGCTTCAAAATCATTGAGCAATTCATCCTGCCACGTATCTATCGGTTGTTCCATAATCGAACGGACAGACTTTACTTGATCATTCGGATGAATCCCGGCAAAGGCTTCTTTGGTAGAGACGTGAATATCCGGATTGACGAGTACCAGCTGATAGCCGTTGAGTGAAAGGGAGATGGGTTCCAAGATCTCCCCTCGTCCGGATCCAACGCAAGGCTCATCGTAAATAAAAAAGGGACAATCACTGCCCAATTGTGCTGCGTATTCAATCAATTGCTCGCGTGCTAATCCCAGCTTGAATTTTTCGTTCAGTCCGCGTAAGGCATAGGCGCCATCGGCGCTGCCACCACCCAGTCCCGCCCCGGTCGGGATGTTTTTGTGCAAATGCATGTACACGGGTGGGAGTTGCGGGTGATCCGCTTTCAGCAACCGCCAGGCCTTCATACAAAGATTTCCTTCGGGATCGCCGGTTGGCACGATGCCACTCACCTTGAGTTCAACCGCCGTATTGGATGGATGAGAAGAAGGAAGGATCTCCAATACATCGGTAAGTGCAGTGGGGTAGAAGACCGTATCTAGGTCGTGAAATCCGTCGGCTCGTTTTCGCAGGATGCGCAACCCGAGGTTGATTTTGGCCGGCGGGAAAAGGATCATCGTTATTTGTCTTTACGTCGATTGATCTCATCGCGAATTGCGATGGCCCGCATGTAATCTTCTTGTTCCAATACTTCGTTCAAGTGATGTTGCAATTCTTCCAAACTCATGTTGCGCAATTCCTCGCTACCCGCCGGTTTTTCTTTCACGGGTTCTTTCTTCTTCACGGCAACTTTATCCTTGGTCTTCGATGATTGTTCCTCCGTCGTGCTCGTAGCGGTCTCTAAGATGTGCTCAAACGTATAGATCGGACATCCGAATCGAACCGCCATGGCAATAGCATCCGAGGTCCGTGAATCGATCTCTACGGTATCGTGCTGGCTCGAGCAGACCAGCTTCGAATAAAAGATGCCTTCCTGCAAATCGTTGATCAGGATCTCCAATAAATCGATCTCAAAAGCATTCATCAGGTTCTTGGTCAGGTCGTGGGTGAGTGGACGAACCGGCTTCATGTCTTCCAGCGCCACGGCAATGGCTTGTGCCTCGGCCCCGCCAATAATGATCGGCAGGCGACGAAGTCCATTCACTTCGCCCAGCACCACCACATACGAGTGCGTCTGTGCCATGCTGTGTGATAGGGCCACGATCTCCAGTTCGATCTTCTGCATAGTGGGTAAAACTACAAATTTTCCGCCTAAGCCGCTCAGGGTCAGCGGTTCAAGATGTAAGTTGGCGGTTGGGCTGATTGCCGACAGGTCAAGACCCTGCCTTCAACGCGGCCGTCAGTTTGGGAATCACCTCAAAGGCATCACCCACGATCCCGTAATCGGCTGCTTTGAAGAAGGGCGCTTCCGGATCTTTATTGATCACCACAATGGTCTTGCTTCGATTCACTCCGGCCAAATGCTGGATGGCTCCGGAGATCCCGACCGCGATGTACAAATTGGGTGCAATGGCAACTCCGGTCTGACCCACATGCTCGTGATGCGGACGCCAATGAGCATCGGCTACGGGTCGACTGCAAGCGAGTCCGGCATTGAGTACATCGGCCAGTTCTTCGATCATGCCCCAGTTCTCCGGACCTTTCATGCCCCGTCCGGCACTAACGACGATCTCGGATTCAGTGAGCGTACGCGCGCCGCTGCTCTTGCTCACCGATGCGATCTTAACGTTGGAGGAGATAGTGGCCGCAGTCGTAACCACCTCAGCGCTTCCAGCACCTAATACGGCCGTAAAGGCATTCGGATTCAGGGATACGATCTTGATCGCGGAGTTGATCCGTACATTGGCAAAGGCCTTACCGGAGAATACTGATTTTTTTACTACAAATCCATTCGAGGTATCGGGCAATGCCACGGCTCCGGTTACGAGTCCGGCTTTCAGTCGAACCGATACCCGCGGGGCCAATGCTTTTCCGCTCAGGCTGTGCGAGAATACCACCACGGAGGCATTCCCTTCAGTTGCTTTGTCGGCTACCAACCGGGCAAATCCCTGCGCATCGAATTCGTTTACACCCGACAATTGATGCACTTTGCTAACGCCGTATTGTCCCAACGCCGACAGGTCACTACTCACGTCACCGATCACCAGCGCCTGCGCATCCGTGCCCAATTGCTTGGCCACCGCCGCGCCATAGGAGAGGGCTTCGAGCGAAGATTTCTTGATCGCGCCGTTGATGTTATCCAAGTATATCAGTACCATAACTTAAAAACTTTAAACTTTTTAAACTCCTCAAAATTCTCAACCTCAACCCACAACTCTCTACCCTAAACTACTTTCGCTTCCTCTTTCAGTAATCTCACCAACTCCGCCACATTTTCCGCATCAACCAATTTCACTCCAGCTTTCGCCGGCGGCATTTCGAATGAAACGGTACTGGTCAGGGCATCGCAAGCAACGGGTTCAACCACGCTTAGAGGTTTGGTACGTGCGGCCATAATTCCACGCATGTTGGGGATCCGCGCTTCGGCCATTCCTTTTTGGGCACTGATCACTACCGGTGTGGCGACCTCATCCAATTCTTGTCCGCCATCGATCTCACGCGTTACGTGTGCGATGGATCCATTCATGTCCAATTTGGTGGCCAGCGAGATGTAAGGAAGGTTTAATAACTCAGCGACCATACCACCCAGGGTTGAGCCATTGTGGTCGATGGTCTCTTTTCCGGTCAATATCAGGTCGTATCCGCCCGATTTGGCCACTTCCGCGATCTGGGTGGCGATCGTGTAGCTATCGTCGATGTCGATGTTTACCCGAATGGCCTCATCGCCCCCAAGGGCCAAGGCTTTGCGTAAGATCGGTTCAGCATCCGAACCACCTACCGAGATCAGGTGAATGCTATTGGATGCATCTGCTTCCTTGAGTTCGATGGCACGCACCAGGGCATACCACTCGTCGTAGGGATTGATGATCCACTGCACCCCATTGGTGTCGAATTTCGTGTTGTTATCCGTGAAAGCTATTTTTGCCGTCGTGTCGGGCGTCTTGCTGATGCAAACCAGTATCTTCATAATGGCCGATTGTTTTTTGATTGCGGATGCAACCTGAGCAAAGGTAAGTCCCGATACGCGAAACGACCCATTCCCCCTCTGATTGAATATCCACATGGACCGACTGCAGCGACTCCGCGAAATGCTGGCCCAACAGCCCACCGACTCCTTCCTGAACCATGCAATGGCCCTGGAAGAAATCAAGCTGGGCAATGAGGCCGCAGCCCGTGCGTTATTTGAATCGATCCTGCAGCGCGATCCGCAATACATAGGGAGCTATTATCATTTGGGTAAACTATTGGAAAGACAGGGCGATGAAACCGCCGCCATCGAGGTCTTTGAGCGCGGTATGGAAGTGGCAAAAAAACTGGGCGATCAACATGCCCTCAACGAGCTTCGGGGGGCTTACGACAACCTGATCTAAATGGCCATCCGTACTTCCTTCGAGCAAGCCATGCGTTCGTTCGGGATCGCACCCGGATCGGCACCGGTATTTCTGGCTATCAGCGGCGGGGTCGATTCGATAGCATTGGCACATCTTTTAAAAGAGTCCTGCTACTCACCCACCTGGCTGCACGTAAATTTTCAACTCCGAGGCGAAGAAAGTGAGCGCGATCAGCAATTCGTTGAAGCACTGGCAAGATCCTGGAATCAATCGATACACGTCAATCGCCTGGATGCAGCATCCTATGCAGAACAACACAAATGCTCCATCCAGGAAGCAGCGCGTACGCTTCGGTACGATTGGTTCGCTCAAGTGGTTCGTGCCGCAGGCAAGCAGGCGGTTTTGTTGACGGCCCATCAGTCCGACGACAATGCCGAAACGCTGCTGATGAATTTGCTTCGGGGAACGGGACTGCGTGGACTCACCGGCATTCCACCTATCAATGATTACATACGTCGTCCATTGTTGCGGGTGTCGCGGACCGACATCAATCAATATGTAATTGAACATGGGTTAACATTCGTGGAAGATTCTTCCAATCAATCGACCGATTATACCCGCAATCAACTTCGGTTGGAGGTACTGCCGCTGCTTCGAAAAATCTATCCGCAAGTCGATCGAAATCTGTTGCAGAACATCGAACGTTTTGGTTCAGCCTATTCAGTCTATCAAAATACCGCGAAACGGTGGATGCGGAAATATATACAAACGGACAAGGAAGGTCAGCGTGTTTCGGTTGCCTTGTTGTTGGAGTCGGAAAACCGCGCGATGATTCATGAATGGTTGTCGCCTTATGGATTTACCGAGAAGCAAGAATTCGAGTTGATTCGAATGGGGGAGAGTGAGTCGGGTCGCTGGATCGATTCAGCAGATGGGACACACCGTATTGTCAAGCATCGAAAGCATTTCATACTTAGTTCCATCCCATCCGTTCAAGCAGCCGATCAATGGATTGAAGCGGGGCAATCGAAGATGATGTTTGTGGGTGGGCAGCTTTCAATCGATGAACTAAAAGGGCAGCCCAAGGAATTGGATGCAGGAGCTCAAGTGGCTTTAGTGGATGCAACGGCGTTATCATTTCCGTTGTTGTTGCGTCCTTGGCGGGCGGG
>DFST01000128.1 GCA_002378975.1 Chitinophagaceae bacterium UBA3430 | reverse complement strand
CCTTCTGCCTCAATGGCCTTCTTCACACTTCCGTGTTTGACGAGAATCGAACGAGCCTGCTCATAATCGGCCAGGCCGGTCCGTTCCATCAACATGCGGGTACCACGGTCAAGCAACTTATCATTCACCAACTGCATGTTGACCATCTTGTTGTCTTCCACCCTTCCCAATTGAATCATCAAGGTGGTGGAGATCATATTGAGCACCAACTTCTGAGCGGTTCCACTTTTCATGCGGGTACTGCCGGTTACAAATTCAGGGCCAACGATCACTTCTATCGGGTGTTCAGCCGCCTGACTCACCGGAGCATTCGGATTGCAGGTTACACTGGCGGTCAACAGGCCCGCTTTTCTGGCTTCGGTAAGCGCTCCAATTACGTAGGGAGTGGTTCCACTGGCTGCGATCCCGACTAAAATGTCCAATTCATTTGGCTGGTGAGCGAGCAAATCTTGCCAGCCTTGCTTCGCATTATCCTCCGCATGCTCAACCGCCTGGGTGATGGCTTTTTCACCACCAGCAATAAGGCCGTTGACGAGCCCGTATGGAACTCCAAATGTGGGCGGACATTCACTGGCATCCAGAATACCCAGCCGTCCGCTGGTACCGGCCCCTATATAAAAAAGTCGACCTCCGGACAGCATCCGATCTGCTGCCACCTCGAGGAATTTGGTCAATTGCGGGATAACTCGACCAACGGCATCCGGAACGGTTCGATCTTCGGCATTCATTCCCTGCAAAAGTTCCAATACGGATTGCTTTTCTAAATGACGATGTAGACTCGGAGATTCTGTTATGCGCTGAAAGGACATGGTATTATGGCTGGTGGTATTGAATGAGTCCATTTATGGGTTTGGGTATGATTTGCCCGATTTCGTATCCATGATCTTGGCAAAGAGATTTAATCCAATCCCGAAACACGTACGCGATCGACCCCGTGAAATGAATAGGTACCTGGCCGGCTTGTTTATATCGGCGGATGTGATGAAAAAAGAATTCCTGCAAACCGTCCTCCAAGATATTCTCCACCATGTAGTGCCCACGGTTTTCGGAAAGGAAATGTGTAAACGTGGCCAAGAATCGGCTGGGCAAAGGCTGTTTATAAACAGCATCCAAGATCGATGCCCGGTTTAATTTTCCATATTTTTTCTCAAAAAGAGCCTTTAATTCTTTTTCGAACAAATCGTATAAATAATACTGAATCACTTTTTTACCCAAATACGCACCACTGCCCTCGTCACCCAGTACATACCCCAATCCAGGGCGTTGCTGAACAATCTTTTTTCCATTGTAACAAGCCGAGCTGGAACCGGTACCGAGAATACACGCGATTCCTGCTTTTCGTCCGCAGAGCGCACGGGTTGCACCCAATAGATCATCGGCCACTTCAATTTTTGAATGGGGCCAAACACGGGTTAAGGCGCGTTTAACCAAACGGGCGTTTTGCGGGGCAGCACATCCGGTTCCATAGAAAAAGACTTGATCTACGGAATCTGCTTTAAATTTTTTACCAAAAGACTTCAAAATGAGCGACTCTATGGTCTGCTCATCCATGAAATAAGGCGAAATCCCTGGAGTGGTGATGCGTTTGCGGATTTTTCCGGAGACAAGCACCCATTCCGTCTTGGTGGCACCACTATCCGCGATCAAGATCTGTTTGGGCATAATTAAGTTGGTGGGGAAACATCCTAACCAATCCCCTATTTTGCACAAAAATCCAGATTAATCGGATGATAGCCAATAAAAAGAAAGAAGTCCTTGCCGTACTGACCATCACCATTTCGGTCGCTTTACTGACGGTTGGCGGACTCTGGTTTTCTGGAAAACGCACATCCGGCTTTTTTACCTGGGGGGCCATCGATGCCCGTGAACAGGCCCTGGAGTTGATTCGAACCCGCTATGTGGATCAAGTTTCCACCGATTCCCTGTCTCCCTTATCCCTAGATAGTCTTTTTCTCAAGCTTGACCCGCATTCGGTCTATCTGGATCCCAACTCCCTACGCATAGCCGACGAAGAGCTGGCCGGTCATTTCGCCGGGATCGGCATTGAATTCAGCCGGATCAAGGATACGGTGATGGTAATTCAGCTAATTCCAAACAGCCCCAGCGAGAAAGCTGGACTTCAAATCGGCGATCAGTTGATCGCCATCGATTCGATTTCGTTGACCGACCCCAAATTGAGTATTGATTCGATCCGTTTCTTGGTTCGGGGACCGGTCGGTTCTTATGCCAATATGAGCGTTTACAGCCAGGGTAAGCCCCGGCAAGTATCGATCATGCGCGCAGAGATCCCCACGCCCGCCGTTGCAGCCAGCTTCCTATTGGATGACACCACGGGATTTATCAAATTGACCCGCTTCTCCAATAAGAGCTATCGAGAAACCATGATCGCCCTGGAAGCACTCCAGAAAAAGGGCATGCGGGCCTTGGTGCTGGACCTCCGGGGTAATGGTGGTGGTTTTTTGCATGAAGCCGTCGAATTAGCCGACGAATTTTTATCCGAAGATCGACTCATTGTTTATACCGAAGGGGCGCATCAGCCAAAGCGTACCTATAGCTGCAAACGTCCCGGACTATTTGAAACAGGTCAACTCACGGTTTTGATGGATGAGTTCTCCGCCAGTGCCAGTGAAGTACTCGCTGGTGCCCTACAGGACTGGTGTCGAGCCAAGATCATCGGACGTAGAAGTTTTGGCAAAGGGCTGGTGCAAGAACAATATGCACTTTCCAACCAAGGAGCGATTCGGCTAACCGTTGCCCGTTATTACACACCACTGGGCCGCTGCATCCAACGACCCTACACCGGAGACCGAAAAGCCTACCTCCACGAATTGCTTAACCATACACAGAAACCGAGTTCAAAGTCAGCGCTTAGCAACCGTGTATATTTCAACACCTGTGGCGACACCCTTTTCGCTGAAGGAGGAATCTATCCGGATTTATACATCCAAATCGACACGGTAAATTCTAGTCCAACCGGTAGAAAAATCTTGCAAAACCCAGAACTGATTCAATTGGCCTGGTATCTAAGTCGCGCTAATAGCGCATTGACCGATACCACGATCCGTTCATCCGATTGGGCTAAATGGATTCCCCTCGATAAAATCAAAGATCAAATCATCGATCGGATGCAGCTGAACGAAAAGGATCTACAATCCTTGACTGAAACGGATTGGTCTTTCATACAACGCGATCTGTACGCTCAAATTGTTCGGCTCAAAGGGGGGGCGACGGCTTATTACCGGTTTCTCTGCGA
>DFST01000124.1 GCA_002378975.1 Chitinophagaceae bacterium UBA3430 | reverse complement strand
GCCCATTCCGGATGTGTTGCAACCGCTCAGTGACTTTACATCTACCACGGTGCTTCCGAAGACCCCCATGCCAAGCCTGGACGTCTCCAAGCCGTTGTACATCTACAATTCATACAACCTAGATCCGAATTGGGATGTATCCATAGATGCCAACCGCTTATTGTTACTCGAGCCGTCGCATTTCAAACGTTTCCCGATATCTGATACGGTGCTCAATTTCATCCTTGAGTTATCCAAGAATATCCCGGGCGTGGAGGTGTTCGTCGGTGAAGTGAATGAGATCCCAGAACTGCGTCAATTTCCACAGATCGTTTCGAAAGAGCATCCGGCATTTCGACATTATCCGGGTGAAAAACAGGAACGTGACTGGATGTTCCCCGGACTCACGGTCAAGCATACTTCCTTTTTCCGTTTCTGGAAACAAGCAGAAAACAAAGCCAAGAAAATGGCTGGGGCTCATCAGATTGCATTGGCCTTGCACTAAGGCATATCTTTGCGAAAATCTTCACCATGCAACCCAAAGCGGCTTCCGAGAGCATCACCATCATGACCGAGTTGGTCCTTCCCAATGACACCAACCTATTTGGAAATCTAATGGGTGGGCGGCTGATGTACTGGATGGACATCGCTGCCGCCCTGGCCGCACAGAAACATTGCAATGCGCCCGTCGTTACCGCATCGGTGGATAACATCTCGTTTGAAAATCCGATCAAACTAGGCAACGTGGTGCATATTGAAGCCAAGGTGACACGAGCATTCAATACATCCATGGAGATCCATCTAAAAGTATGGGGCGAAGACTTGACGCAGCAGTTCAAATACAAAAGCAACGAAGCTTACTATACGTTTGTATCGCTGGACCCAAATCGCAAACCAAGACCGGTTGCTCCAGTAATGGCTGAAACGCCCGATGAGAAAAAATTATACGATGGAGCCTTACGCCGTCGTCAATTGCGATTGATTTTGGGTGGAAAACTGCATCCCGATGATGCAGCCGAGCTGAAAGCACTGTTTATAAAAGACTAACCCGCTCAGTGATTTTTCGGATGAAATCGAGGGGACTGTTCGATGGCATCCATGACTTGCTCTAATAACTCTTCTGTGGAAGACTCCGGATTGTAAACCAGCGGATCTTTGAAGGTGATGGTCAGCCGTGTACCCCACCGTCTCATTTTCAATCCCGTTTTGTTGAATGCCTTTGAAAATCCATCGATCACAATGGGAATAACGATGGGCTGAACTTGTTGCATGATCCGGGCTGTTCCTTTTCGACCGGGCACATAGGGCGTGGTGGTACCCTGCGGGAAGTTGATCACCCAATTATCGTCCAATGCCCGGTGGATCTTGCGGCTATCAGAGGCGTCAAGGCCTTTGATCTGTTCGGTTCCGACCGATCGCCAGGCGCGCTTGACGGTGATGCCGCCCGCCAACAAAAAAAGCCGGCTAAGAAAGTTCTTCTTCATGGTCTCCGCGGCTGCCACGTAATTGACGTGTAAAAATGGATTGAGCAAGTAAACAGGTAAGCCGAGTCGTTTGCGATGCCCCCATTTCAATGCGGAGAATACATGCAACAAGCAGATCACCTCCGAAAAATAGGTTTGATGGTTGCTGACGAATAGAACGCGATGCTTGGGGAGTTTGGCTACTTTATCCATCCCCACAATCCGGAGCCGATTGCACCAAACCAACCCGGGGAAACTCAACAATCCGACGGTTAAGTGCACCAATCTTCTCCTGAGCTGAAATCCGCTTTTTGATCCTTCCATCATATTCTTACCTCCAAACCAAATGTACAACGTTTAGCTGCTGGGGCATAAAAAAAGGCTGCCCGTTGGGGCAGCCTTTATGCGTAGCTTGTCGAATTTATTCGGCAGCCGGTGTTTCTGATTCTCCACCTTCCATCTTCTTCTTAAGATCGGCCAAAACGCCCAGGTCACCCAAGGTGGCTTTCTCCACTTTGCTTTGGATGCTCTTAACGGCTTTCTTGGTCTTCTCCGCATCGTTGCGGGCTTCTTTCTTGATGGATTCGACTTCTTCGATTTTGCCTTGTTCCCAAATGCGGGCATGAGACAAGACGATGCGCTTTTCATTGCGATCGAATTCGATCACCATAAAGTTGGCGGTTTCGTCAGCAGCGATGCTCTTGCCATCTTCCTTATTCAGGTGACGGTTCGGTGCAAAGCCTTCTAATCCGTAAGGAAGTTGAACAACGGCTCCTTTGTCGTCGCGGCGGGTAACATGTCCTTCATGGATACTTCCAATGGTGAATGTTTCCTGCAGCGAATTCCAAGGATCGTCTTCCAGTTGTTTATGTCCGAGTTGCAGTTTGCGATTCTCCTTGTCGATTCCCAGGATCATGACGTCGATGTTCTGTCCGACCTTGGTGTATTCGGTAGGATGATTGAAGCGCTTCAGCCAGCTCAGGTCGCTGATGTGGATCATGCCACCGATGCCGGGAGCCAGTTCCACAAATACGCCGTAGTTGGTGATGTTCTTAACCAAACCGGTGTGCTTGCTGTCCTCGGGGAAACGCACTTCGATGTCGTTCCAAGGATCTTCGGTGAGTTGTTTGATCGACAGGCTCATCTTGCGGCTATCGCGATCAAGCGTAACGATCTTGGCTTCGTATTCATCGCCGAGTTTGAAGAATTCCTTGGCGTTGATGGGAGAATTGGACCAGCTGATCTCAGACACGTGCACCAGTCCCTCTACACCCGGTTGGATCTCGAGGAAGGCTCCATAATCTTCGATGTTGACCACTTTCCCTTTCACCACATTTCCTTCGCCGATGTTCTCACCCAGTACATCCCATGGATGTGGGGTGAGTTGTTTCAAGCCGAGGCTGATGCGACGTTTTTCGTCGTCGAAATCGAGTACGACCACATTGACCTTCTGATCCAGTTTGAGGACTTCGGAAGGATGGCCGATGCGACCCCAAGAGATATCGGTGATGTAGAGCAATCCGTCCAGTCCACCCAGATCCATGAAGGCACCGAAATCGGTGATGTTCTTCACGGTTCCTTCGAGAACCTGGCCTTTCTCCAATTTGCTCATGATCTCGGCACGTTGTGCTTCGATGTCGCTTTCGATCAATGCCTTGTGCGAAACAACGGCGTTCTTGATGGCTTCGTTGATCTTTACCACTTTGAACTCCATGGTCTTGCCTACGAATTGATCGTAGTCGGTAACCGGCTTCACGTCGATCTGAGATCCGGGCAGGAACGTTTCCATGCCAAATACATCAACGATCAAGCCACCTTTTGTTTTCGAAGTAACGGTACCGGTGATGACTTCGCCGGTCTTGTGCACTTCCACGATCCGCTCCCATGCACGCGTAATGCGGGCCTGGCGACGGCTCAAGTTAAGGTGACCATCGCGGTCTTCTTTTTCCACGATCATCACTTCCACTTCGTCGCCGATGGCGAGATTGGGAAGGTCACGGAATTCATTGAGTGAAATGAGACCATCGCTCTTGAATCCAATGTTCAGGACTACGTCAGTCTTAGTAAGACCAACCACCAGCCCTTTGATCAATTCGCCGTCGCTCAATTGAACGAAAGTGTTGTCATAAACACTGTCGTACTTCTCACGCTCCGCAGAGGTGTAAGCGATGACGTTACGACGGTCCACACTCCAATCGAAATCGTCGTGGGCAGTCTGTACCACAGGTGCAGTTTTTGTCGCTGTAGCGGTCGCCGTCGATTCAGCGCCCGTCTCCTGTGCATCAGCGTTTAGTTGTTTGAAAATCAGGTTGTGAAACATGTGTTATTCCCGAAAGGGTTTTATTTTCGGGGTGGCAAAGATATTTAAACTGACTGATTTTCAGGCTTTTTGGGGCAAAAAATAAGGCAAAAAACAGCCAATCTAATCGATTGAAAAACAATCATTTGAATCCTTAATCCTTCAAGCCTTGCTCTACAAACTTGTCAAGCTGCTCGCCCGCCTTCAACTGCCGCTCTATGCGCGCGAAATCCGGATCAATCGACCGGAGCTGTTGCAACTGAAGGGACCGGTGCTTTTGGCCTGCAATCATCCCAATTCATTTCTGGATTCCGTGTTCATCGATACCCTGTTTGAGCAGCCGGTCTGGTCATTGGCCCGGGGCGATGCGTTTAAAAAAAGCGGAGTGCGGTCCATCCTGCATGCACTGAAGATCTATCCTGTTTATCGAACCAGCGAAGGGGCGGAGAACCTGCACATCAATTATCAAACTTTTGAAGCCTGTCGACTGATCTTTAAAAAAAGCGGGATCGTTACCATTTTCAGCGAAGGGAAATGCATCAATGAGTGGCGCTTGCGGCCATTGAAAAAAGGGACGGCGCGATTGGCCATGCAGGCTTGGTCGGATGGCATTCCCTTGCGGGTATTACCGGTTGCCCTTAATTACAGTTCATACCATCGTTACGGAAAGAACCTGATCATTCATTTTGGTGATTTCATTGAATCCAGCGACATCGATTGGAATGAATCCGAAGGAAAAAGACATCAGTCGTTCAACGAGCGGCTGGAAAGATCGCTTCGGACTGGCGTGATCGAACTGCATCGATCCGATCAAGCAGGCAGGAAACATACCTTTTCCGTTCCTTACTCAAGCGCGTGGAAATCCATCACGGCCTTACCGGCGTTGATCGGTTGGATCTTGCATGCGCCCTTGTACTTTCCGATGCGTGCAATTGTAGCGATCGCATCGCGGTACAACGATCATTTTGATTCGATCATTGCAGGACTGCTTCTCCTCCTCTATCCGATCTATTGGACAGGCTTGCTTTTTACTGGGTATTCCTTAGCCGGCTGGTACGGATTGAGTGTTGCCTTATTAAGTCCGATGTGGATACGAGCCTTGTTGGCATGGCTACCACAAACCGATTAAATACTCAATCGTTGGTAAAGAGATTCGGATTTTTCTGCTCGGCTGCCTCGATGGGCTGATAATTGGAAAGAATCTCGGCTTTGTCTTTTCGCACACACACGTCGTGTTCAAAATGTGCAGAGATGGATCCGTCTTTGGTGCGTACGGTCCAACCATCGGCATCGGTAAATACTTCTTTTTTGCCTAGGTTGATCATGGGTTCGATGGCCAAGACCAATCCCTCTTTGAGTTTGGGACCGGTACCTCGCTTTCCATAATTGGGCACTTGTGGATCTTCATGCAAGGAAGTGCCAAGGCCATGCCCGACCAGTTCACGTACGACCCCGTAACCATGTTTCTTTTCGGTATGCTCTTGAATAGCGAACGAGATGTCACCTACTCGGTTTCCGACGATGGTTTGCTCGATGCCTTTGTAAAGGGACTCTTTGGTGATGCGGATGAGTTGCATGACGGCGGCACCGGGATCCCCCAGCACGAATGTATAGGCATGATCGCCATGCCAGCCATTGAGTATAACGCCGATGTCGATTGAAACAACATCTTTTTCTTTCAATTCCTTTTTATCCGGGAAGCCATGAACCACTACATCGTTGACGGAGATGCAGGAATGGAAAGGATATCCGTGGTAGTTGAGGAAGGAAGGAATGGCGCCGTGATCGCGTATGAAGGTGTTGATGCGCTGGTCCAACGAAAGCGTGGTAATTCCAGGACGAAGATCAACAGCGATCATGGCGAGCGTATTGCTTACCAAGAGCGCGCTTTTGCGCATGCTATCGATCTGCTCTTCGGTCTTACAGTACATCATGGGTCAAATATCCAAAAAGAAACCCGGCCGAAGCCGGGTTTAAAAAATATTGTCGTTGAATTACATCTGTATGGCAGAAGCGGATTGACGTCCTTGAATCCGTCCGCCTTTCATCAAGCCGTCGTACTGACGCATCAGCAGCTGGGTCTCGATCTGTTGCAGGGTATCCAAGATTACACCCACCATGATCAACAATGAAGTACCGCCAAAGAAGGTAGAGAATTGCTGCGTTACGCCCAACCGTTGTGCGATACCAGGCAAGATACCCAACAAAGCGAGCATCAAGGCTCCAGGCAGCGTGATCTTATCCATGATCGAACCGATGTAATCGGATGTGGGCTGACCGGGCTTCACGCCAGGAATGAATCCATTGCTTTGCTTCAAGTTATCAGCGATCTGCTTGGGGTTAAAAATCAGCGCTGTATACAAGTAAGTGAATCCGATCACAACCACTGAATAGATAACCATGTACCAAATATTACTTTGGTCGGTAATGGCTTGCAGAAAGCCGCTGGATTGTGTATTGTAATTGGCAAAAATCGTAGGGATGAAAATGATGGCTTGTGCGAAGATGATGGGCATGACACCGGCGCTGTTCACTTTCAGGGGCAAGAACTGACGCGCACCGCCAAACTGGCGATTGCCAACGATTTGCTTGGCATAGTTGACGGGAACCTTGCGAACCCCTTGGATAAGCAGAATACAACCCAAGATGATGGCAATGAGGATCGCGATCTCCACGATGAAGATCAGGATCTGTCCGTTACGAATCGACTTGGCACTCAACTCTTGCAGGAAGGATTGAGGCAGGCGGGCCAGGATACCGATCATGATGATGAGGGACGTACCGTTCCCCAATCCGCGGTCGGTGATCTTCTCTCCCATCCACATCACAAACATAGTACCTGCAGTAAGCAAAACGACCGTCGACAGCCAGAAATACGGGGCAAAGCCAGGCAGAATGGCACCAGATTGTTGGGTCATTCCCTTCAAGTAAGTAACGTAGGCAGAAGCCTGCAGCAACGTTACGATAACCGTCAGGTAACGAGTGTATTGATTGATCTTTTTCCGACCACTCTCTCCTTCTTTCTGCATCTTCTGGAACTGAGGCACCAGTACGGTGACCAGTTGCATGAAGATCGAAGCGGAGATGTAAGGCATGATGCCCAAAGCAAAGATGGAGGCTTGATTAAAAGCACCACCCGAGAAGGCATCGATGAGACCGAGGATACCGGTGTTGTTTTGGGCACCGGCCTCCATGGCTTGTGGATCGATACCGGGAAGCACGATGTGTGCCCCGATTCGATAGATCAGGATCATCAAAAAGGTGAAGAGGATCTTGCTGCGCAATTCCTCAATTCCCCAGATATTCTTCAGCGTCTGTATGAAATTCTTCACGTTGGTTCGGTTATGGGTACCGGCTGATGGTTAGTGGGCCGATCAGCCAATATAGGTAAACTTAGGCAACGACCTCTACGGATCCGCCTGCTGCTTCAATGGCTGCTTTGGCTTTTTCGCTGACAGCATTCACTTTGCAGGTGAATTTGCCTTTGAGTTCGCCGTTACCCAGCAATTTTACTCGATCGGTTTGGGCGATGAATCCATGGATGTACAAGTTCTCCAGGGTTATCTCGGTCAAGTTGTATTTGTCAGCCAAATGCTGCAATTGTCCGAGGTTGAGCACCTTATACTCGATGCGATGTGGGTTCTTGAATCCGCGCTTGGGAACACGACGTTGAATGGGCATTTGTCCACCCTCATGACCCAAATTGCGCTTATATCCGGTACGGCTCTGCGCACCTTTTGTACCTTTTGTGGAGGTTCCACCATGTCCGGAGCCATCTCCGCGACCAATTCTTTTTTCCTTGTGTGTCGCGCCTTTGGCGGGACGTAGCTGATGTAGTTTCATGTTTTGTTTTTTACTCAACGGGGTTCGCTCCCCTCGCTTATGAATGAATCCCGGGATGGCCCCGGGCAAATGACTTACTTAACGTCCTCCACTTTTACCATGTGCGTTACTTTACGAACCATGCCGAGAATCTGCGGCGTGGCTTCCACTTCCTTGGAGGAGTTGGTTTTATTGAGACCGAGTGCTTGCAGGGTCAGCTTCTGACGCTCTGGACGATCGATCGGGCTTTTAACCAGGGTGATCTTGATTTTTTTCATACAAATAGATTTATCGCGCGTTGGCTAGATTATCCGTTAAATACTTTCTTCAGTCCGAGGGTACGTGTTTTAGCTATCTGGATGGGCTCACGCAGTAAAGAAAGAGCCTTGAAAGTAGCTTTTACCACGTTGTGTGGGTTGGCTGAACCCAGTGATTTGGCCAGAACGTCGGTCACACCGACACTCTCCAAAACGGCACGCATGGAGCCTCCGGCGATTACACCCGTACCATGGGCAGCGGGCTTGATCAACACCTTGGCCGCTCCTTCTTTCGCCCACTGATCGTGGGGAATGGTTCCTTTCATCACCGGTACTTTAATCAGATTCTTCTTGGCATCCTCAATGCCTTTGGTGATCGCTTCCTGAACTTCTTTGGCCTTGCCCAGTCCGTGACCAACCACACCATTTTCGTTGCCCACCACGACCAGCGCGGAGAAGCTGAAGGTGCGACCGCCCTTGGTGGTCTTAACCACGCGGTTGATGGCAACCACTTTGTCTTTCAGTTCCAGATCACCGGCTTTAACCCGGTTCAGCGTATGCTTTGACATGTATTCGGTTTGTGTTGATTCGTGTAATTAAAATTTCAGACCGCCTTCCCGGGCTCCATCGGCAACTGCTTTCACGCGACCGTGGTAGAGATTTCCTCCACGATCAAATGAAACGGTTTGAATGCCCAGTTCAGTGGATTTGCGTGCGATGGCAGCACCCACTAATTTGCTCTTCTCGGACTTTGTGCCTTTCTGAGCAGCGATGTCTTTGTCAAGGGAAGAAGCGGCACAAAGGGTTTGTCCTTTGGTGTCGTCAATCAACTGTGCATAGATCTCAGCATTGCTGCGGAAGATCGCCAGCCGGGGTTGCGTAGCCGTACCGGTCACTTTGCGGCGAATGCGGTAGCGGATGTTTTGCTTCTTCTGTGATTTAACTTTCGGGTTCATCGGTTCTATTTTATCGGACTCGCGTCCTTGACTTAGTTAGATTTATTTACCTGCGGCTTTACCGGCTTTCTTACGTACAACCTCACCTACGTAGCGAACACCCTTGCCTTTGTACGGCTCTGGTTTGCGCAAGCCACGGAGTTTGGCGGCAACTTGACCGATCAATTGCTTATCGATGCCATCCAAGGTGATGATGGGATTCTGTCCCTTTTCCTGAGCAGTGGCCACTGTTATTTCCTTCGGAATTTCGAAGACAATGTTGTGCGAGAAACCGAGGGAAAGATCCAACAGGTTTCCGGTATTGGCGGCTTTGAAACCAACCCCAATCAATTCGAGTTTGCGTTGATAGCCTTCCGTCACCCCTTTCACCAAGTTGGAGAGCAATGAACGGTACAAACCGTGCATGGCGCGGTGACGAATTTGATCGGTGGGGCGGGTCAGATTGATCTGGCCGTCTTTCACCTCAACGGTGATGTCGCGATCAATGGCTTGTTTGAGTTCGCCTTTTTTCCCTTTGACGGAAACCACGTTGTCTTTACCGACGGTGATGGTTACTCCTTCGGGGATCGAGATCGCTTTTTTTCCTATACGTGACATAACAAATGATTGTCGTTTTCAATGTTTATCTCCGGTAGCCTTCCTGGGTTCAGATGCCGTATAGCGCTCTTAATAACCAGGCTGGTTGATCAAGTTCGGATCCCGGAGGGATGATCCGAACACGGCTGCATCAATAGATGTAGCAAAGTACTTCGCCGCCAACGTTCTGGGCTTTGGCGTCCTTGTCGGTCATTACTCCTTTCGAAGTAGAGACGATGGCTACGCCCAGTCCGTTTTTCACGCGACGAAATTCATCGGGTTTAGCGTACTGACGAAGGCCGGGACGGCTTACACGCTGCATGCTTTGGATGGCAGGCTGCTTGGTGGATGGATCGTACTTCAAAGCGATCTTGATGATGCCTTGTTTACTGTCGTCCTCGAACTTGTACTTCAGGATGTATCCTTGATTGTACAAGATCTCGGTCATCCGCTTTTTCAAATTGGAAGCGGGAATGTCCACCACGCGATGGCCGGCCATTTGAGCGTTCCGGATGCGGGTCAGAAAGTCTGCGATAGGATCAGTTACCATATATTTTCCTCCTGGTATCCGGCTTTTTCACCGGATGGTTTGGATTGATTGTTGATTCAGTTTACCAGCTGGCTTTTTTCAGTCCGGGGATCTTGCCATTGAGTGCCATGTCTCGAAGGGCAATACGGGAGATGCCGAAGAAACGGACATATCCTTTGGGGCGACCCGTGAGCTGACAACGGTTCTTCAGGCGCACTTTGGATGAATTTTTGGGCAATTCATCAAGGGCTTTCCAATCGCCGGCTTGCTTGAGCGCTTCACGCTTGGCAGCATAATGCTCAACCATGCGCTCACGCTTTACTTGACGGGCTTTGACGGAAGTTTTAGCCATAATCGTTCAGTTTATCTGTTTAGTTAGTTGTTTTGTTGTTTCGGAATGGCATACCCAACTCCTTCAACAGCTCATAGGCTTCTTCGTCGGTGTTGGCCGTAGTTACGAACGTAATGTCCATACCGGTGATCTTGCTCACTTTGTCGATGTCGATTTCGGGGAAGATGATTTGCTCGGTTACACCCAGTGTATAGTTTCCGCGACCATCAAAAGCTTTTTCGTTGATCCCTTTGAAGTCACGCACACGGGGAAGTGCTACCGAAACCAAACGATCGAGAAATTCAAACATCTTTTCGCCACGCAAAGTAACGCGGGCTCCGATGGGCA
The DNA here is from genome assembly GCA_002378975.1 of Chitinophagaceae bacterium UBA3430. Classification (GTDB taxonomy): domain Bacteria; phylum Bacteroidota; class Bacteroidia; order Chitinophagales; family Chitinophagaceae; genus JJ008. Next base: position 13,907 of record DFST01000124.1, on the reverse strand, counting down.
TATTCTTCCGGAGTTTGAAGTTAGAGATGTCTTTTTTCGACATGGTAGCTACGGCTTTCTGACCGGTGATCTGAGATAGCTCGTCAATCGCGATGTCGATCATCTTCTTGTCCGATACGGCTCCGTTCACACCGCGGTTCACGCAGATCTTTTCGAGTTTGGGCGCTTGCATCACGCTACCGTATCCGAATTTCTTTACCAGGGCGGGCACCACCTCCTGCTTGTATTTGGTGGCCAACCGGGGCTTGATTTGTGTTGTACTCATATTCTTTCAGATTAGCATCTGTGATTAAATGGTGTCGCCTGATTTTTTGGAGACACGTTGAGTTTTGCCTTCAGCGCGCTTCTTCGTTACGCGGGTTGCTGATTTGGCTTTTGGATCCCAGAGCATCACGTTGCTCATTTGGATCGGGGCTTCTTTCTTCACGATTCCACCCTGTGTGTTTTGTGCAGAGGGTTTGGTGTGCTTGGAGATCATGTTGACGCCTTCCACAATGAGCTTTCCTTTTTCCAGGATCACTTCCTTGACCACGCGGGGGCGGGAACGGTCCTTGTCATCACCGGCGATTACGACGACGGTGTCGCCTTTGCGAATGTTGTATTTGGATTTGAAACGTGCTTTCATATTGTTCTCGTTAAGGAGTTGAATGATCAAAGAACTTCGGGAGCCAGGGAAACAATCTTCATGTAACCCTTGTCGCGCAATTCACGGGCGACGGGGCCGAAGATGCGGGTTCCGCGAGGTTCATCGGATTGGTTGAGGATAACCACGGCGTTGTCATCGAAGCGGATGTAGGATCCGTCCTTGCGACGCAATTTGTTGGTGGTACGGACGATCACGGCCTTGGCTACGGTACCTTTTTTGATGCCGCCCGAAGGAATGGCATCTTTTACCGTTACCACGATCTTATCCCCGATACCGGCATAGCGTTGTCCGCTGTTGCCCAACACACGGATGCAAAGTACTTCCTTGGCTCCGCTGTTATCGGCTACGTTCAACCGGCTTTCTTGCTGTATCATTTCGTTTCTTTTTTAAAGGGTCAGGGTTATTTCACTTTTTCCACGATCTCCACCATGCGCCAGCGCTTGGTTTTGCTCAGGGGGCGGGTCTCCATGATCTTGACCAGGTCACCGATGCTGCACTCATTCTTTTCATCGTGCGCATGGAACTTCGTGGTCTTCTTCACGAATTTTCCGTAGATCGGGTGTTTTACTTTACGCTCCACCGCCACGGTGACCGTCTTGGTCATCTTGTTGCTGGTAACGATACCGATACGGGTCTTTCTTAAATTTCTTGCTTCCATCGATTGGTGGATTTATTAGGCTTGCTTGTTTTTGAGTTGGGTCTGCACACGAGCTATGTCGCGGCGCAGGCTCCGGATGGTCATGGGGTTCTCCAATGGCGAGATGGCATGGGCGAACTCCAGTTTCTTTAAACGGAGCTTGTCTTCTTCCAAACGGGACTTGAGGTCCTGTTCGTTTAACCCCTGGACGCTTTTCAGAAAATCGACTTTCTTAGACATCGCAATTCAGTTTATGAGTGATTACGCCGTGACCAGGTCGCGACGCATGATGAATTTAGTTTTGATCGGCAATTTGCCTGCAGCCAGCGACAGGGAGGCGCGTGCCACTTGTTCACTCACCCCGTCGATTTCGAACAGGATGCGACCGGGCTTCACAACCGCTGCCCAGAACTCGAGGTTACCCTTACCCTTACCCATACGCACTTCAAGTGGCTTGCGGGTGATGGGCTTGTCGGGGAAGATGCGAATCCACACATTACCCTCACGCTTCATCTCACGCGTGAGCGCTTGACGAGCGGCTTCGATCTGACGATCGGTGATCCAATGCTCATCCATCGCTTTGAGGGCGAAGGATCCAAACGAGATGGTCGTGCCACGCTTCGCGTCGCCTTTCATGCGACCCTTTTGCATTTTCCGGTGTTTGGTACGTTTTGGCTGTAACATGACTGCTTATTTCGAATGAGTTGATGAATAGTTAATTAACCGCGGGAACGTCCTCCTCCCCGACGTTCGCCACCACCACCACCGCGACGATCATCGCGACGGTCCATTGGACGCTCGCCTGCACGACGCTCCGGTCCTTCGTTCTTTCCTCCGATGAAATTCGGATTCAGATCGCGCTTGGCCAGTACTTCGCCCTTGCAGATCCAGACCTTGATCCCGATCTTTCCGTAGACGGTTTGAGCAAACACGTTCGCGTAGTCGATGTCCATACGGAAAGTATGCAGGGGCACACGGCCTTGTTTGATCTCTTCAGTTCGTGCGATCTCCGCACCACCCAAACGACCGGCTACTTTCACCTTGATCCCTTCGGCACCCATACGAAGTGCTGAAGCGATGGACATTTTGATGGCACGCTTGTAGCTGATGCGGTTCTCCAACTGACGGGCGATGTTTTCGCCAACGATCATGGCATCCAGCTCCGGACGACGGATCTCCAGAATGTTGATCTGAACATCTTCCTTACCGGTGAGCTTCTTCAATTCCTCTTTAATGCGATCTACTTCCCCACCGCCTTTACCGATGATGATACCGGGTTTGGACGTATGGATGGTGATGATTAGTTTACCGAGGGTACGCTCGATGACAATCTTGGAGATGCCACCTTTGTTGATTCGGGCAGTGAGGTAATTGCGGATCTTGGTATCCTCGATCAGCTTGCCGGCGAAATCTTTTCTCGTACCAAACCAGTTGGATTCCCAACCCCGGATGATTCCCAGGCGGTTACCGATCGGATTTGCTTTTTGACCCATTGTCGTTGATTGTGCGTTACTTTTTTAAATAATTATTTTACCGGAGTGTCTACGATGACCGTGACGTGGTTGCTGCGTTTGCGAACCCGATAGCCACGACCCTGCGGAGCAGGACGCATGCGCTTCAAGGTGCGGGCACCATCAACGAAGATGGTCTTCACGACGAGCAGGCTCTCATCGCCTCCATCGTTCTTTTGCTTCCAGTTGCTGATGGCACTGAGTACCAATTTGCGCAGGGGAACCGCCGGATGCTTGGGATTGTGCTCAAGCTGAGCCAGCACCTTTTCCACTTTCTGTCCGCGGATCAGGTCGGCCAACAAGCGCATCTTGCGCGGCGAGGTCGGATAATTTCTCAATTTAGCTACAGCTTCCATGATGATGTTGTGCAGTTACTTAATTAGGAATCTTTTTTCGAGTGTCCTTTGAATTGACGGGTTGGCGCGAATTCGCCCAGCTTGTGCCCCACCATGAATTCGGTGACATAAACCGGAATGAATTTGTTGCCGTTGTGTACCGCGAAGGTGTGACCGACGAAATCCGGACTGATGGTGGAACGACGGCTCCACGTCTTGATTACGCCTTTCTTAGATTTCCCTTCGTTGATGCCCATCACCTTTTTTTCGAGGTGAGCGGCGATGTACGGACCTTTTTTAATCGAACGAGCCATAATGCTTTCTTATTCGTTTAGTCGATGATTACTTAGAGATTTTGCTTCCGTTCTTGCGCTGGATGATCAGCTTGTCGCTGGACTTACCCTTGGTACGTGTTTTCAAACCACGTGAGTATTGTCCGTTACGGCTGCGAGGCTGTCCTCCGGAGGCTTTACCCTCACCACCACCCATCGGGTGATCGACCGGGTTCATGGCCACACCGCGGTTGCGAGGCTTGATCCCGCGCCAACGGTTACGACCGGCTTTACCCATGCTTTGCAGACTGTGGTCGCTGTTGCTCACCACACCCACAGTCGCACAGCAATCGATCAGGATCTTGCGCAATTCACCCGAAGGCATCTTCAGTACCGCGTAGCGATCTTCTTTGTTCGACAGTTGAGCGGATGAACCGGCACTGCGTGCCAGCTTACCCCCTTGACCGGGTTGCATTTCAATGTTGTGCACGTTGGTACCCAAAGGCATGTTGCGCATAGGGAGGGTGTTACCCACCTCAGGTGCTACATCCTTACCGCTTTCCACTTTAGCACCTACTTGGAGCCCTTGCGGAGCGAGGATATAACGCTTCTCTCCGTCTGCATACTGCAGCAAGGCGATGAAAGCGGTACGGTTCGGATCGTATTCGATCGTCATCACTTCGGCTACACCCGCTTTATTGCGTTTGAAGTCGATGATGCGGTATTTCTTCTTGTGCCCACCTCCGCGATAACGCATCGAGAGATGACCGGATGAGTTACGACCACCGGTACGGGGCTTGGGTTCCACCAGGGTCTTCTCCGGTACATTCGTGGTTACCTCCGCATAGGCATTGCCAATGCGCCAACGAGTTCCGGCGGTGATGGGTTTAAATTTTCTTAGTGCCATGTTCCTTCTTTTTATTAATCAACATTAGCGGCTGTTGCGGCCATTCTAGTTTGTTATTAAATGCTGGCGTACAGGTCGATGGTTTCGCCTTCGGCTACGGTCACAAAAGCTTTTTTGTAAGCAGGCTTACGCCCTTCGATCACACCAGATTTGGTGGAGCGGCTCTTGTGTTTGCCAGGCACCACCGCAGTGTTCACGGCAGTAACAGAAACACCATAGAAGCTCTCCACAGCTCGCTTGATCTCCAACTTATTCGCTTTGCGTGCTACTTTGAAGGCATAGCGACGGAGCTTCTCTTGCTGGTTATTTGCCTTCTCAGAGAGGATCGGCTTGATCAGTACTTCGCTCAGTTTCATGGAATATCTTTTATTCAGTTAATTCGTTGATGGATCAGGCTTGTGCCGTTTCTTCCTCAGAGAAGATCTTGGCTGCGCTTTCGCTCAATACCAAAACATCGGAGTTCATAATGTCGTACGTGTTGATGTCGCTCAGCATCACGCCCAATACAGCAGGCAGGTTGCGAATCGACAGTTCCACTTCGCTGTTGTGCTCGGGCTGGACGAACATGATTTTTTTATCGTTCAGCTTCAGGTTGCTGAGGATGCCAGCGAATTGCTTGGTTTGCGGCTTTTCCATCTTCAGGTCTTCCAGCACAACAATCGACTGAGACTTCGCCTTGTGGCTAAGCGCAGAGATCTTGGCCAGGTCTTTCACCTTGCGATTCAATTTGATGTCGTAAGCATGCGGCTTGGGACCAAAAATGGTACCCCCGCCTTTGTACAACGGGTTGCGGATGTTACCCTTCCGGCTTCCACCGGTTCCTTTTTGTTTGTGCAGCTTGCGGCTAGCACCTTTCACCTCGGCACGAGTTTTCACCTTGTGGGTTCCCTGACGCTGCGCAGCCAAATACTGCTTAACAGCCAGGTAGATCACGTGATTGTTCGGCTCGGCACCAAAGATTTCCTCCGGGAGCTCTACGGAGCGACCGGTTGATTTTCCCTGGCTATTGAATACGTCGAGTTTCATACTTTATCTTTTATCGGCTTTTGTCGGAAGTCTCCCGCCGGGTTATTTCAGAATGTATACGATGGAACCATTGTGGCCGGGTACCGAACCACTTACCAAGATGTAGTTTTTCTCAGCGAAGATCTTTACGACCTTCAAGCCTTTCATCTTTACGCGATCATTTCCCATACGACCTGCCATGCGCATGCCTTTCATAACACGGCTGGCATCGGAAGAGTTACCCAGCGAACCTGGAGCACGCTGACGATCGTGTTGACCGTGGCTCTGCTGGCCCACACCGGCAAATCCATGACGCTTGACGACACCCTGAAAGCCTTTTCCCTTCGTGGTACCAACTACCTCAACTTTATCGCCTTCAGCGAAAATGTCTACGGTAATCGTTTCCCCGATCGCTTTCTCGAGTGAGCAATCACGAAATTCTCTGGAAATCTGTTTGGGAGTTGTTTGCGCCTTGGCAAAGTGATTCACAGCGGCTTTGGTCGCACGCTTTTCTTTTTTCTCGCCAAAGGAAACTTGAAGGGCATTGTACCCGTCAGACGCTTGTGTCTTAACCTGGGTCACCACGCAGGGGCCCGCTTCGATGATGGTACAGGCGGTCTGCTTGCCTGTTGAATCGAAGACGCTGGTCATTCCGATTTTCTTCCCAATGATACCTTTCATAAACGTTGCGTTTATGCCTGTCAGGGTATCGGGACAGTTCGGTGGTATAGACCGGACTTCAATCCCCGTTCGCCGACGACCTTTTCCTTTCTGGGGAAGTACCGACGGTAAACAAACCCTGAATGGCTTGTTTTATGTGATTCAGTCAGCGCTCTTTTCTCCGCCGAAGGCAGATTGAGAGATGACCTTTTACTTACTAATTCAACAAATAAGAACGATGCGACATCAAAGCTGTTAGGCCTTGATCTCGACTTCCACCCCACTGGGCAGGTCCAGTTTGCTCAATGCATCTACGGTACGACTGGTCGACGTGTAGATGTCCAGCAGACGCTTGTGCGTAGCCAACTGGAATTGCTCCCGACTCTTCTTATTCACGTGCGGGGAACGCAACACGGTGAAGATCTTACGACGCGTAGGCAGAGGAATGGGGCCAGTGACCACCGCTCCGGTGCTGCGCACGGTCTTCACGATCTTCTCGGCTGATTTGTCAACCAAGTTGTGATCGTAGGACTGCAATTTGATTCGAATACGCTGCGACATGTTTTGAGGTCCCTTTTCTTTCGGGGATGCAAAGGTAAGTGACAAGTTGGTAGCTACCAAATAGTTGGCAATTAAATTTTTAGGGCTGATTAGGCGCCGAAAACTACCTTCGAATCCATGAAATCGGCCCTCCGCCGCTATGGCCCTCCCCTTTTAAAAATCCTGCTGAGTGCCGCCTGCCTCTGGTATGCGTTCACAAAACCTGATTGGCAAAAACTAGCTGCCAGCTGGCAACGGATCGATCTCTTTTGGGTATTGCTGGCCCTGGCCGCCTATACGGTATCTAAAATATTGGCTTCCAACCGATTGAGCATCAATTTCCGCCTCATCGGTATCCACCTGCCGGAGTCCAGAAACCGAAATTTGTATTGGCTGGGCATGCTTTACAACCTCCTACTGCCCGGAGCCATCACCGGCGATGCGTACAAAGTGGTCGTCCTGGGCAAAAATCCCGGAACCAGCCGCCGGTCACTGACCTTGGCTGTACTGCTCGACCGATTCAGCGGACTCCTCTCCCTGCTTATCATCATCGCCCTGCTTGGAATCTGCATCTTCCCCCACTCCGATTGGATGATGCTATCCCTGCCCGCCTCCCTGCTCTTGATCCCCCTAAGCGCCTCGATCATTCGATGGCTATTGCCCCAACAATCACCCGGATTTCGTCGCACCCTCCTGCTGGGCGCCGGCGTGCAGCTCCTCGTTGTGGCAACGATTTGGTTCTTGATCCAAGCCCTGCAAATACAGACCCAACACATTCAGTATTTATTCGTATTTCTTGTGGCCGCAGCCACTTCCGTATTGCCCATTTCCATTGGGGGCGGATTGGGCATCCGCGAATTCGCTTCCATTCAGCTTGCTGCCTGGTTGAATCTCTCCGTGGAAGACGCGCTTTTGCTAAGCCTGGTTTTCTATGGAGTAACCGTCCTCGTTGCGCTCCCCGGATTTCGATTCATCTTTCGAGATCCACTCAGAGAATCCAATTAGATTTGCCCCATGCCCCTTCGATACGCTTTGTGGAAACGCCAACTCTTGAATGCCGGAGCCATTGCCATCTCCTACATCAAATTGATCCCCGATTGGTTTCGCTTGGGTAAAGCGGATCTGGTATTGGACTGTGGTGCCAACATCGGACTCATCACGCGCTACCTGGCCACCACCGGCGCACACATCATTGCCTTCGAACCCGATCCACGCGCCTTTGCACTACTGAAAAAACGATGCGGACATCTTCCCAATGTAACGCTGCGAAACGAAGGTGTTTGGGATAAACAGGATCTGCTTCCTTTGTTCGATCACGCCGATGGAAAAGAGGAAGAAGCCGCCTTCACCGTTGGCTCTTCGCTCATCGCTGAAAAAAAGAACATCGACCTATCCAGAAGTCGGCAAGTACCACTGATCGATCTGATCCAATTTATACAAACGCAACCCAAACGGATCTCGTTGATCAAACTCGACGTCGAAGGCGCAGAGATCGCCATCCTCCAAAAGATCATTCGGGAAAAAGCCTGGACGCATTTTGACCGCATGTATGTGGAAACACACGAGACCAAAATCCCAGAACAAGGGCCCGCTTTGCAAGCCATACGCAGTGAGCTGAAAGCAAATCAGGTTACACACATCAAGCTCAATTGGGTATAAAAAAATCCCGATCGTTTCCGATCGGGATTGCATATGATTCAGCAACGGCTTACGCGTTCGCTTTTCCTTTCACTTTCGCGATCACCTCTTCGGCGATGTTGTTCGGTGCAGGATTGTAATGAGAGAACTCCATGGTGGATGAGGCACGACCCGAGCTCAAGGAACGGAGTTGTGTTACATATCCAAACATTTCGCTCAGCGGCACCTTGGCTTTGATTACCTGCGCACCACCACGGCTATCCATACCTTCCATCATGCCACGACGACGGTTCAAGTCACCGGTTACATCTCCCATGTATTGATCGGGGGTAACCACTTCGACTTTCATGATGGGCTCCAGCAACACCGGCTTCGCTTTGCGAGCAGCCTCGCGGAAACCTTGTTTGGCGCAAAGCTCGAACGACATGGAGTCAGAGTCAACGGCGTGGAAACTTCCGTCGAACACACGAACCTTGAGGTTGGCAACCGGATAGTTGGCCAACACACCCGTGGTCATTGACTGCTCAAATCCTTTTTGGATGGCAGGTACAAATTCACGGGGGATCGATCCTCCGAAAATATCATTCACAAACTGATAGTGTTTGTCTGGATTCTCCGTCTGCCATTCTGCATCAACGGGACCAAGACTGAATACGATGTCGGCGAATTTACCACGACCACCCGTTTGCTTCTTCAGCGTTTCCCGATGCTCAATCGTAGCTGTGAAGGCTTCCTTGTAGGCAACCTGCGGTGCTCCTTGATTGACTTCAACCTTAAATTCACGACGCATACGATCGATGATGATCTCCAAGTGCAACTCGCCCATACCACGCAGGATGGTCTGTCCGGTTTCCTCATCGGTGTTTACACGCAATGTTGGATCTTCCTCAACGAGCTTGGCAATGGCCATACCCATCTTGTCCACGTCCGCCTGCGTCTTTGGCTCTACGGCAATGGCGATCACCGGCTCGGGAATGAACATGTTCTCCAACGTGATCGGATGGTTCTCATCACAAAGGGTATCCCCGGTCTTGATCTCTTTAAATCCAACAGCCGCCCCGATGTCACCGGCTTCAATGAAGTCGATGGGGTTTTGCTTGTTGGCAAACATTTTCATAATTCGGCTGATCCGCTCTTTCTTACCGCTACGTACGTTCAACACATACGAACCGGCATCCAGGTGTCCGGAATAAGCACGGAAGAAGGCCAGACGGCCAACAAAAGGATCCGTCATGATCTTGAAGGCCAGTGCCGCAAATGGCTCCTTGGGATCCGCTTTACGAGAAACCTGCTCGCCGGTATCGGGATTGGTACCGATGGTATCCGGGATATCAACCGGTGAAGGCAAATAGCGACATACCGCATCCAGAGCGGTTTGTACACCTTTATTCTTGAAAGAGGAGCCACACATCATCGGAACGATGCTGAGGTCAATGGTGGCCTTGCGGATCGCTTCGTGGATCTCATCTTCGGAGATGCTGTTTGGATCTTCGAAGAATTTTTCCATCAGTGTATCATCGTACTCGGCCACGGCTTCCACCAGGGCAGCACGCCATTCGTTGGCTTCCTCAACCATGTCGGCCGGGATGTCAATCTCATCGAAGGTCATTCCTTCGGTTTCCATGTGCCAGATGATGCCTTTCATTTTGATCAAATCCACTACCCCTTTGAAGTTGTCTTCAGCACCGATGGGCAATTGCAGCGGCACCGCTTTGGAGCCCAGCATTTCGCGCACTTGCTTTACCACATTCAAGAAGTCGGCACCGGCACGGTCCATTTTATTAACGAAGCCGATACGGGGAACTCCGTAACGATTCGCCTGACGCCATACGGTCTCCGATTGAGGCTCTACGCCATCCACCGCTGAGAACAAAGCAATCAGTCCGTCGAGTACACGCATGGAACGCTCCACCTCAACAGTGAAGTCAACGTGACCCGGAGTATCGATGATGTTGAAATAAAATTTCTTGGTGTCTGGAGTGGCCTTACCCAACACGGTTGGGAAGTTCCATTGGCAGCTAACCGCAGCGGACGTGATGGTGATGCCACGCTCTTTTTCCTGCTCCATCCAGTCGGTCGTAGCCGCTCCATCATGCACCTCTCCGATGCGATGGATCATGCCGGTATAGCGGAGGATACGCTCCGTTGTGGTGGTTTTCCCGGCATCGATGTGCGCCGCGATACCAAAGTTCCGTTGGAATTTGAGGTCAGCCATGTTTCGTTTATTTTCTTTTTAGATGCCTTGCGGAACCTCCGCTAAGGCGGCGCAAAGGTAGGAAAAACAGAAGAAAAGAAAACGGATGCGCCGTGATTTCTGGTCATAAAAAAACCCCGCCGAAGCGGGGTTTCAAAATCGTATCAAAAGATTAATTCGCAGATTTGAATTCAACCCGACGATTCAATGCACGTCCGGCAAGGGTTTTGTTGGTAGAAACCGGCTTAGCGGTACCAAAACCTTTGGCAGCCAGGCGGTCAGCGGCAACTCCTTTGGAGACGATGTACGCTTTCACAGAGGAAGCACGCTTTTCAGACAACGTCTGGTTCAGTGCAGCGCGGCCGGTGTTGTCGGTATGCCCTTCCACAGAAACTTTGATATCCGGATGCTCGGTCATGATCTTGGCAGCTTTGTCCAATTCCAATTTAGCGGTTTTGGTAAGCGCCGCACTTCCGGTCACAAATTGCACCTTACGGAAATCAAATTTGTATTCAGTCAGTTCTTCCAGCAACGGACAACCATTGTTGGCCACAGAACCTTTATCCTTTATACACTTATCGACCTCATCGTTCAAGCCATCGCCATCGGTATCCGGAATGGGACATCCGCCATAGCGAGCCAGGCCAGCAACACTTGGACATTTATCTTCTTCATCGTTGATGCCGTCTCCATCTGTGTCGGGGATCGGACAACCAGCATAACGGGCCAGACCCGGAACGGTCGGACATTTATCTTGCTCGTCGTTGATTCCGTCTTTATCCGTATCCGGAATGGGGCAACCCTGATATTTTGCCAGACCCGAAACGGTCGGACATTTATCCTGGGTGTCAATGATACCATCCTTGTCGGTATCGGCCGGAGGAGGTACAACCACAACCACAGGGGCTTTCACTTCTGGTTTCTTTTTCTTCATCAAACTACCGGCCACACCAATGCTGTGTTGGAGATGGTAGTTGGCTGTTTCCGTGGTAACCGGTACACGGTAGGTGGAATTCACAAAAATGTGCGTTTCGTCCATCAGATTGACTTTGAAGCCCAATCCGACCGGCAACGTTGCGCCATAATAAGAGCGATACTTGTGTGCAGAAACACCCGCAATGATGTAAGGCTGCACCCAATAAGCCTCGGTGGTCATCTTCAGGTTAACGGATGCCGTTGCCTCCAACAGCATGCTGTTGTTGGTGAAATTCTTACCGGGCATCGGATAACGGAAAAAGGAAGCACCCAAAGAAGTGGCCACGTCCAGATGGGGACGGACCCCTTTGAAATACGTAACGGCGAGACCGGAGGTCATTTCGCGCATGCGAGCGAAACGTTTGTCGGCCAACACTTGATTCATGGAAGTCGTGCGGATGCGCTCGGGGGTCACAAAGTCATTAAAGAAAAAACTCACCCCGACAGCCTTGGGACGGATCAGATCACTCTGAGCCCAAGCAGCCGTGCAAAGCATGAAGAACAGAACGATCACGGAAAGGACCTTCTTCATAAGGAGATAGTTTGGTTTGATCTTGGCAAAAATAACGGGTATGATCAACATCCTAAAATAAATTATTTCACTAATTTTCATGGGGTTGGAGCGGTTTTTTCACCCCCATTCCACCCTCATCCATGCCCCCACGCCCCCTATTCCCCTTCCTCGTTGTCTGGCTGCTCCTAGGCACTCATTCGCCATCGATCACCGCCCAATTGGCAGTCATTAAATCCCCAAAAAAACTCACTGAATCCATTCGAAATAACCCGGCCTGCGCCTTGTTGGAACTGAAAGAACTGATCCCGGGTATTCAATACGACCTCCGGTACGCCGACACCAACAATTTTGTGAATCGGGCCATGTATCCAACGCACACGAACATCACTTTTTTACGCCGGGACCCCGCCCGGGCCCTTCAAAAAGTCCAAGCCGAATTGGCTGCCAGCGGACTGGGCCTGAAGATTTGGGATGCCTACCGACCTTATGCCGTAACCGTGGCCTTCTGGGAACTGATCGGCGACGAACGATATGTAGCCAATCCGGCAAAAGGCAGCGGACACAACCGAGGCTTAGCTGTTGACCTGACCGTAATTCAACTTAATACCGGAACTGAATTGCCCATGGGAACCGGATTCGATCATTTCAGCGATACGGCGCACCAAGACTTTACACAATTACCCGAAGAATGTCTGCAGAATCGTCAATTATTAAAACAAACCATGACCAAGCATGGCTTTCTCCCTTATGCCGAAGAATGGTGGCACTTCAGCTGGCCCAATCCACAACTTTATGAGGTATTGAACATCCCCTTTCATAAGATCAAACGTAAGCATTAGCGCCAGATGCGCGGGATGCGTTGCTCACACATCAACAAATCTACCAAGACCAGCGCCGTGATCGCCTCGGCTACAACCGGCACCCGAAGCGCTATGCATAGGTCATGACGGCCTTTAACCGAAAAGGTCTCCACCGATCCAGATTCCCAATTGAATGATTGTTGCTCTTTGGGCGTAGAAGAGGTTGGCTTGATGGCCAACCGAAACACCATCGGATTTCCATTGGTAATGCCGCCCACAATTCCCCCGGCATGATTGGTTTCGGTACGACCGCTGGCATCCAACAACGCATCGTTGTGTTCGCTTCCGGTCATGCGTGCCGCCGCAAAACCCGTGCCGAATTCAATGCCACGGACCGCCGGTATAGAAAAAGCAAGATGCGCCAACAACGATTCGACCGAATCGAAAAAAGGCTCCCCCAACCCTACCGGCAATCCATTCACTTTGCACTCAACGATCCCGCCCACACTGTCCTTTTGCTGAATTGCATGTTGTATTCCTTCCTCTACGGAATGCTTTCCTCCTACTTCGGTAAGTTCAGAATGAATAGAAATGGTAGGCATCAGTTTCTTGGCCACTACACCGGCTGCTACCAGGCAGAGCGTGAGCCGTCCGCTGAAGTGACCGCTGCCCCGATAATCTTCAAATCCGCCGAATTTCTCTTGCGCCACGAAATCAGCATGCCCCGGACGAGGAATGGCACGTTGCTTTTCGTAATCAGACGATCGCGTATTCTCATTATTGAAAAAGATCGTTAACGGAGCACCCGTTGTTTTTCCCTGAAACAAACCCGTTTTGATCAAAGGCAAATCGGACTCCGCACGAGGCGTAGTTCCTTTTTGCTGTCCACCCTTGCGCCGATCAATGTCAAATTGAAAATCTTCCGGCGATATAGATAACCCAGCTGGGCAACCATCGAGTACAACGCCGACCAAATCGCCATGCGATTCACCAATCACCTGCACCCGAAATAATCTGCCGAAGGAATTCAAATCAATTTGATTTAGTTGGATAAAGATACGGTGGCCCCCAGTGACTGCAAATCCTTCCAAAAATCGGGATAGGATTTACCCACCGACTCGGCCCCTTCAATGTGAACCGGTCCCGATGCACCCAAGGCTGCAACCGCCAAGGCCATCGCGATGCGATGATCACCATGCGCATCTACCACTGCAGCGCGCACACCGGTTCCACCCATAATCTTCATTTGATCCCCTTGTAACGATATGGTAAT
>DFST01000047.1 GCA_002378975.1 Chitinophagaceae bacterium UBA3430 | reverse complement strand
TCCCACAAACAAAGTGGGATGGTTGCAGCAGTTGTATTTCCGTACTTCTGGATGTTGATCATTACTTTCTCCTTCGACAAGCCCATGCGGTTGGCGGTAGCATCGATGATGCGCAAGTTGGCCTGATGGGGAACGAGCCAAGCAATGTCCTCAGGTTTGAGGTTGTTTTTCTCGATGAGTTCGGCACTGATATCGGCCATGCCTTTCACGGCGAATTTGAAAACGGTTTGTCCCTCTTGATAGGCGTAATGTTCTTTGGCCATAACAGTTTCGATGCTGGCCGGGTATTTGGATCCACCGGCTTTGAGTCGCAGGAAGTTGGCGCCACTGCCATCGGATTTAAGCAAACTGTCTTGTATGCCCAGTCCGTCGGTGCTCGGCTCCAGCAATACGGCACCGGCTGCATCACCAAACAAGATGCAGGTGGTACGATCGCTGTAATCCACGATGGCACTCATCTTATCGGCTCCGCAAACCACTACTTTTTTGTAGCGGCCACTTTCGATCAGGGCGGCACCCTGGCTCAGTGCAAACAGGAAGCCGGAGCAGGCAGCCGCGAGATCGAATCCAAATGCGTTGGTGGCTCCGATCTTGTCGCAGGCTATGTTCGCCGTGGCCGGAAAGACCATGTCGGGTGTAACGGTAGCCACGATGAGGCATTCGATCTCTTTTGGGTCGATTCCTCTTTTTTCGCAGAGTTGCAATACGGCGGGAGCGACCATGTCAGAGGTGGCTTTCCCTTCGCCTTTCAGGATTCGACGTTCCTCGATTCCGGTCCGCGATCGGATCCACTCATCGTTGGTATCGACGATCTTTTCCAGATCGGCATTCGTGAGTTTGTCTTCGGGCACATAGGCCCCGACGGCGGTTATAGCGGCGGTAATGCGTTGCGACATAGGAGAATTTAAGCGGGGCAAAAATAGGAAAATGGGATAGGAGTGACATTTTTGTTCCGGCAATTGAACATACGCGTACAATCATTCCTTACCTGTATCCATGCCAAATGCGCGTTTCTTTATTGAATAGAAAGTAGATGCCATTGGCATACGAAAAATTCAACCATTCAATGGAGGGTGCTCCTTCGGGCAGTTTTAAGGTGCGCGTCAGGTAGCCGGTGGAGGCGTTATACAATTCAATCACATTCTGCTGTATGTTCAAAAGGCCTAATTCCGCTCCTTTCATGCCGGTATAAATGATTGACGTGGTATTGTAATTATCGTTGAATAAGGTTTCAAAGTCATCGTCATCGATTCGTTCGTATTCCTCGTATCCGATTTTCAATTCCAACTTCTCTTGGTAGTTGCGGGTTTTGGCATCATAAATTTCCACCTCACCACTTTCATTCAGAAAGTAGATTAGGTTTTCCTTTGGGTTGAATGCCCCGGCCGATTGCTCGGTAGGTTGGTTCTTTCCTTCCTGAAGTACGTCGACCGATATCGGCAAGCCGTTTGAATTGAGTTTGTATTCGGCCCATCCGAAATCATCATAACCGTTCATTTGAAGGCTTTTGGTAGCTGGGTTGTACCAGAACCCACGAACATCGAACATCGTCTCCTGCTCCTTCGGGGACAGACGGGTTCCCTTGATGTCATATACGCCCATGCAGAAGGAAACATTGCCGGCCATGGCCGCATAATATTTTTTCTGGATTGGGTGCCAGGCCACAGAAGCGCCATTGGCACCACCTTCTCGGGGAATTTCTAGTTTGATCACCTGCTTCAGGGTAACGGATCCGGACTGTGCTAGGAGCGATAGAGACTGGAGTAAGATGGCCAGTATGAAGTAGATTTTTTTCATGGATTGATATTAGATTTTAAAGGTATCGCAATCGGTCGGATAAACAGGTGCTTTCCGTAGCCTCATTTCATCCAACATCCTGACGGTCAATCATTGCCAATTGGGGCTGGGGCGGTATCTTGCGGCTATGATCGCTTTTTTGCGTGGCCGATTCGTTGAGCTGAGCCCCACCCGGGTGATCGTAGAGACCGGGGGTGTGGGCTATGAGGTGCTGATCAGTTTGCATACCTATGCCGGCATTCAAGGAAAAACCGAGGGGCTTTTGCATATCTATTTCGTGGTTCGGGAGGATGCCCATTTGTTATTCGGATTCTGCGAACCCGCTGAAAAAGAAATGTTTACGCAATTGATTGGCGTTTCGGGCATTGGGGCGTCGACGGCCCGCATGGTGCTTTCTTACATGCCGCCCGCCGATCTGACTCGATGTTTGGTGCAGGGGGATGTTCGGAGTTTGGAGAAGGTCAAAGGCATTGGGAAAAAGACGGCCGAGCGTTTGGTGTTGGAGTTGCGCGACAAGCTTGTCAAAGGGAGTCCCGAATCAAATATTTCTCCCTTGATTCACAATAGTTTGCATCAAGACGCGTTAGAGGCGTTGACCGCGTTGGGAATCCCCCGCGCCACTGCTTCCAACGCCATTGAAAAAGTGCGTCAGGCAGAGCCGGAGATCACGGTGGAGGCGCTGATCAAAAAAGCGCTTCGCGGGATCTAATGCGGGCCAACCAACTGACTGGAATTTTGCGTTACCGGATCTTACATATTGGTCTTTGGGGCTTCTTGACCTGCCTAAGCGCTCTTGCATCTGCTCAGGCGCGACCCGATAGTGCCGGTCGTCGCGATACGTTGCGTTATCCTTTGTACGACCGATACGGCGATCCTTATGCCACTCGGCGCGCACACGCCTTTGACTTTCGGGATACCGGGTATCTGCGTCGTCGCATTGAGTTTGATCCGATAACCGGACAATACATCCTCCGTGAGCGTGTCGGAGGGAGTAATTACAGAACCACCACTTCATTCTCACCGGAAGAATTTCGTCAGTGGCAAAATCGCCGCGATGAGACGGAGTATTTCCGCAAACGGGCCGATCTGCTGTTCAGCATGAACCGTCGGATCGATAAACCCAAGTTCCGGGTATCCAACGATTGGTTCAACCGCATCATGGGTACGGGGCCCGACGGAAAAGTGAAGATCGACATCAAACCTTCGGGGTACGTTGACTTCTTAGCGGGTTATCAGGGACAGAACATTGCCAACCCCACCCTGCCCGAGCGGGCACGGCGCAACGGCGGATTCGATTTCAACATGAATTCGCAATTGCAGATGGATGCACAGATCGGAGAGAAGCTCAAACTTCCGATCAACTACAATACCCTCGCGAATTTCAATTTTGAAAATCAGCTCAAGCTGGATTTCAAAGGCAAAGACGACGATATCATTCGGCAGTTCCAGGCTGGTAATACTTCCTTTGCCTCCAAAGGAACCTTGATCCCCGGGGCGCAATCTTTATTCGGGATCAAAACTCAACTGCAGTTCGGAAAATTATTCATTACCACGGTGCTGGCCAATCAGCAGTCGCAGCGACAGAGCATGGGATTGCAGGGTGGTACCACGGCACAGCGTTTCTCTTTGAAGACCGATGAATACGATGAGAACCGTCACTTTTTGATGGGACAATACTTCCGCAACAATTACAACACCGCTATGAAGCAGTTGCCCATCGTGAATTCGAAGGTGCAGATCCTGCGCGTGGAAGTGTGGGTAACCAATCGGAATGGTACCACTACAGATACCCGTGATGTAATTGCTTTTATGGATTTAGGCGAACGAAGCCCATATAGTTCCATTCTCTCAGCAGGAGGAAATGA
>DFST01000066.1:3713-3892 GCA_002378975.1 Chitinophagaceae bacterium UBA3430 | reverse complement strand
AACAAGGCCCCAATCTGGGGACATCGCCCCTGGATCATCAGCGGCCCATGCAGTGCAGAAACCGAAGAGCAGGTCCTGAGCACCGCTCGATCCCTGGCTGCCTCCGGGCAGATTCAGTTGTTTCGGGCCGGCATCTGGAAACCACGTACTAAGCCTGGCGGATTTGAAGGCGTTGGGCG
>DFST01000066.1:3063-3390 GCA_002378975.1 Chitinophagaceae bacterium UBA3430 | reverse complement strand
GTCGGACTCGAATGGTTGAAAAAGGCTAAAGCTGAGACGGGACTTCCTTTTACGGTTGAGGTGGCCACGTCCAAGCAAGTAGAAGAAGCACTCGAGTTTGGAACCGATGTGCTTTGGATCGGTGCCCGTACCACAGTGAATCCCTTCAGTGTACAGGAGATCGCTGATGCGCTGCAAGGCGTCGACATTCCGGTACTCATCAAGAACCCAATCAATCCCGACCTCGAATTATGGACCGGCGCCCTGGAGCGCATGCGAGGGGCGGGGATCCGTCGCATTGGTTTGATCCACCGCGGATTTTCAACTTATGGCAATACCGAATACCGC
>DFST01000066.1:0-2753 GCA_002378975.1 Chitinophagaceae bacterium UBA3430 | reverse complement strand
CTTATGGCAATACCGAATACCGCAATGCACCACTTTGGCACCTGGCCATCGAGATGAAATTGCGTTATCCACAGATTCCGATGATCAACGACCCTTCACACATCTGTGGACGAAGAGATCTGTTGTTGGATGTGATGCAACGCTCGGTCGACCTGGATTTTGACGGGCTCATCATTGAATCACATCCCGATCCGGATCAAGCATGGAGTGACGCGAAGCAGCAAGTGACGCCCGAACGATTGATTGAAATGTTGGGTCAGATCCGTTGGAGGAAGGACGATGTGAATTCAGAGGTGTTTCACGCCGCATTGGATTCCCTGCGCCAACAGATCAATCAGCTGGACAATGAAATGGTCCAACTACTGGGGCGGCGCATGCAAGTAGCTGAACAGATCGGTCGATATAAGAAAGAAAACAACATCACGATCCTGCAAGCCGGACGTTGGCAAGAGATCGTGGAGAAAGCTTGTCAGCAAGGCGCCCAGGTCGGACTCAGCCGCGAGTTCATCACCCGTTACCTGGAGGCGGTACACATGGAGAGTATCAACAGACAAAAACGCATGTTGGACAGCTAATCAACAAACATGCGCCTACCTCATACCTTTCGCGTTGCTCAATCGGAGATCCGATTTTATGCGGATGCAAATCTGAAGTACTTACAGCGTGTAATGCCCGGGCGTCGACTCATCCTGATCACGGATCAACACGTTTACGAATCGCATCAACCTCTTTTTTCCAAGTTCGACACCATCGTACTCCGATCGGGTGAAGCGTATAAAATACAAGCGACGATTGACAGCCTGGTCGAGCGATTGATCAAACTCGAGGCCGATCGGAAAACCGTGCTCGTTGGGGTAGGGGGTGGTGTCATCACCGACCTCGTGGGGTATCTGGCCGGCATTTACATGCGTGGGCTAGATTTTGGACTGGTGCCTACCACCTTGTTGTCGATGGTCGATGCATCGATCGGCGGAAAGAATGGCATTGATGTGGGGTCATTTAAAAATTTGGTCGGCACCATCCGTCAGCCAAACTTTCTGCTGCACGATTATCGATTGCTGCAAACCTTACCCGATCGGGAATGGTCGAATGGATTCGCAGAAATCATCAAACATGCAGCCATTGGAGATGCGAAGATGTTTGATGAGTTGATGCGTATGCGCATCGGGGATTATAGAAAGAAATCCACCAAGTTGAAAGCACTCGTTCTGCGCAATGTTCATTATAAGTTTAAAGTTGTTGGCAAAGATCCCCACGAATTGGGCGATCGGCGGCTGTTGAATTTTGGACACACCCTGGGTCATGGCTTGGAGATCCAATATGAACTATCGCATGGAGAAGCCATCTCGCTGGGCATGATGTTTGCCGCTCGACTGTCAGCTCATTTTCTGAAGTTTGATAAGGAGGCCGATTTGAAAACTGTGTTGGATCGATATGAATTGCCAACTGCCGCGACATTTTCAGTCAGCAAAGTACTCCGTTCGATGCGGCTGGATAAGAAGCGAAATCAGGATTCGATCGATTTCGTATTGCTGGCGCGCATCGGGAAAGCCATGCGCAAACCCATTTCATTGACCCTGCTGGAGCAGTTATTGCGTAAACACGTATGATCGCAACGGTCCATCCATCCTCCATACAGGGGACGTTGCGCGTGCCAACCTCAAAGAGCGCCATGCAACGCGCACTAGCTGCTGCGCTGATCCGAAAAGGCAAAACGATATTGCTAAATCCCGGAAATTCTGAGGACGATCAGGCTGCCTTGCGATGCATTCAGGTATTGGGCGCTCGTGTTGAAATCGAATCAGACCGATGGGTGGTTGTAAGCGAAGGCATACGTCCGGTAAGCGACGAATTGGATTGCGGTGAATCGGGCTTGAGTATTCGCATGTTTACGCCATTGGCTGCCTTGTCGGATCGTCCCATGCGGATCATCGGTGGAGGTAGTTTGTCGAAAAGACCGATGCAGTTTTTTGCAGATGTATTGCCCATGTTGGGTGTTCAAGTAAAATTGCATGAAGGTCGTTTGCCCATAGAACTAAGGGGGCCACTCAAACCCCAAGACATTGAAGTTGATGGGTCTTTGAGTTCTCAATTTTTGACTGGCTTGTTAATGGCCTATTCGGCTGTTGGTTTGGCCGATCGGACCATACAGGTGAACGACTTGAAAAGTCGGCCCTACATCGACCTGACCGTACAAATCTTGCAACATTTCGGGTTGCCGGTCCCGATCAATGAAAATTACCACCGCTTCACATTTACAGACCAAGCACCGATGCCCACGAATGAGCCGTTGATCTTTTCTGTGGAGGGCGATTGGAGCGGAGCCTCCTTCTGGTTGGCAGCCGCACCGATCGTGGGTGCGTTGACTTTGCAGGGATTGGATCAGAATTCGACACAAGCCGACCGAGCCTTTTGGAGTCTATTGGACCGATGCGGTATTCAACTTCAGGTCGATGCGGATAAGCTAGAGGTTGGAGTCGGATTGCCTGGGGCTTTTGAATTTGATGCCACGGATTGTCCCGACCTGTTTCCGCCACTGGTCGCGTTGGCCAGTCACATTCGGGGAACTTCCGTGATCAACGGTGTACATCGATTGGCCTATAAGGAAAGTGATCGAGCCAAATCGCTGCAAGCAGAGTTTGGGAAGTTGGGCATTACCATATCGTTACAAGGGGATCAAATGAAGATTATGGGTGGAACCGGTGTGCGCGCTGCAGTGGTAGATGCGCATGGTGATCATCGCATCGCGATGG
>DFST01000088.1:434-20271 GCA_002378975.1 Chitinophagaceae bacterium UBA3430 | reverse complement strand
ACGCCCTTGAACAATTGGCTTTGGTACACGGTGGTCGATCGGGGTAGTGGAACCTATGTGGGACACCGATCGCTGTACGATCAATGCGATACGATGCAGTTTGCTTATTTCCCCAAACGAGATTCCTTGTTGTTTCCGCTTTTTGGGCATGAGCCTTTGCAGCATCTGATTCGTTTTTCACAGGGCTATTACACCGTGGAGAAGAAGAGCGATAGTTTGATCTTCAGTGATCTTCGGTTTGGTCAGCAGCAGGGATGGAAAGATCCGGTTGCCCCTTTTGTTTTCTATTATTATCTATCGCATCCGGAAAATAACCATTTGTTGATTCAACGCGGACGATTCAAAGGTTGGGAGCCATCGGCTTTCTATACGTTGTGGGTGCGGATGCAGGGCATTGGGTGTCAGTAATTCATTCCTGCCTAAAGTAGAAAGTGAATAACCACAAGATGGCATGAATCAAGTAGTAGGAGAGGCGTTGCCCCAGCCGACTGAATAATCCGTATCGATGTTTGATCTCTTCCAGTTTAATGCTTCGGCAATCTTTTTGTATGATCTGGTCGAGAAGAAGGCGCGTGGAGATGGCAAAATCCCGATCACGTACATCGAGATTTGCCTCTAAAGAAGCCAGCGCGGAAACTTCATTCAGGTTGTAGGATCCGATGGTGGTCCACCGATCATCAATCGTCGATACTTTGGCATGCAGCACGTTCGACTGGTACTCATAGATTTCTATGCCCCGATTCAGCATCCAACGATAGAGGTAGCGTTCGGCCGATTTGGCGAAGGGTACATCGGAGATGCCCGTCAGGATCACGCGCACCCGAACATTGCGTTTCAGGGCTTGGGCGAGTTTTTGTCGAAGTAGGGGGCCGGGTAAAAAATAACTGCAACAGATCAAGATCTCTTTTTCGGCTTGTTGGAATTGTTCCAAATAGCTGCGTGTGATTTGTCTTTTTTGTCGTACCCAGTCGTTGTAACGAAGTCGGCAATCTATTCGTTGCGTGGACAGTATCTGATCGCAAAACGCATCGATCGAGGTCCAATGAATTCTACTGGGTAACTCCTGTTCACCCCAAAGTGTGCGGCATTGGTGATAGGCGAGATACGCGGTTTCTCCTTCTAAATAAGCGGCCAGATCGAGCCAGGCGGGGGAGCCGGGCAGGTCGTTGTATCGGTCGCAGATATTGAGTCCACCGATCAGCATTTTCACTCCGTCTGCCACGACGATCTTGTGATGCAGTCTTCGTCCTACATAAAAATGGGTGCTCCGCAGCAAGGGTTCAAACCATTTTATTTGAATACCGTTTGCTCTCATTTCTGCAATGCGCCGATTGTCCAGTCCGGATGATGCATAAGCATCCAAATGAAGAAATACCTGAACTCCACGCGTTGCGGCTGCTTTTAATGCTTCGATCGTGCGGTCGCCGGTGGCATCACTTTCAAAAATGTAGAATTGCAAATGAAGCGAATGGGTGCAGTTGCGGATCATTTCCTCTAGTCGTTCAAAAAAGGGTTTACCGCCCCGTACCAGCTCGACCCGATTTCGGGGCGAGTAGCCTTGATGCATCACCTGTTTGATCCGGCTCATACACTAAAGGTAGATTTCGGAGATGAATCACCGATGCGGGCTGATAAACATCATTATGCAACTAGACGAGCCGGTTGAAACTATCTTCGTACTCACATGCGCCATTATTTAGTGTTGTGTTTCTTTTGTTTACAGATGATCCAATCTGTCTATGCGCAACCGGTATTGAATCATCCCGTCTGGGTGGAGCGTTTTTACAAGGCTTGGGGCGACCGGTTTTTTTGGATGGGATCCGACGTCAATGCGACTGAATTGCGCGCAGCCTTGATCGAGGTGTTGCAGGTCAGCGATCGGGAAGGCGTGTTGCAAAAGCCTTATCACTTGGAGCATTTGGTGGAGTTGCCCAGTACAAAAGCTAGTACCGACTCCATGACATTGGATCGACTCTTTACGGATGCAGCCTTGTCGGCCTTGATGGATCATCGGCGCGGATTCAACCGAAAAAACCCCATGGAGTTTGATGCTGTTTCGTCGGTGACTAGAAAAAAAGAGGAAGAGTGGGTGGTGAATGCCTTGCTGGGGGCGGGTGATGCGGTTTCCTTGATTCGATTATTTGGGAGTCTGGAGCCCATTATGCCAACGTATCGGATCCTGCGGCAGCGATACGCGGCTCAAGCGAATCCGGATACCTTGCGGATACTGAAGGAGACCATGAATTTGTTTCGGTGGATCGATCATTTTCGATTCGATCGCTTCATTGTCATTGATCGTTCCACAGCTGAATTGTTCTTGTACGAGCACGATACCGTCCGGATGCAAATGCGTGTGGTATTGGGTAAGGAGGAGACGCCTACGCCTACGTTTGCGGCTTGGGCTGAGTCGGCGATCCTTTATCCGTATTGGTATGTTCCCGCCAGTATTTTTTATAAAGAATGTATCGGTCAGATCATCCGGAATCGGCGTTGGTTGGATTGGAATCGGATGGAGGTGGTGGATGGAGCCGGAGGGGTGATTGATCCTCTTTCGGTGAATTGGCCTTCGTATCGTAAGGGGGGGTTCCCGTATACCTTGCGCCAGCGGACCGGATGCGACAATTCGTTGGGGATATTCAAGATCGATATTCAGACTCCATTTAGTGTTTACTTACACGACACGAATAACCGAGGGGTGTTTGTGCGCAAGCATCGGTATCTAAGTCACGGCTGTATTCGGTTGGAAAATCCGATCGGATTGGCGCAGGCACTATTGGGTGACCGGTTGGATGTTGCGCGTCTGAGGGCCTGCTTGAAAGATCAAAAACCGGATCGGGTCTTTTTTTCGAGCCCATTGCCGGTGTTTTTATTGGACGAATTCTGAGCCGAAATTGTAAAACAAGCGCCTTGGCGTGGGTATTTTTTGCCCTATATTTGCCCTCCCTCAACGGGATGCCCAGGTGGCGAAACTGGTAGACGCACCGTCTTCAGGTGGCGGCGCCGCGAGGTGTGCTGGTTCGAATCCAGTCCTGGGCACAAACAAAAAAGTCCTGCACGAAGTGCAGGACTTTTTTGTGCGTCTAATTCATCGTAGGACGTGTAGAATCAGTGAGGCTAAACTAGTCCTGGGAATTAAAATATTTTAAATTAGTTTTCTACAATCGAAAATCGATTATAGTCTGGCGCGTCAAGCGTTTTTGATGTTCCAGTACTATTGTAGATTTTGAATTTCACTGTAGCTCCTGCTGTCAATTGTACCGTATATGCACCAGTCACAGACGCTCTATAGGCAGTACACGCAGCAGGCGAAATAAATCTAGAGACCATACCGGCTCCAGAACTTGGCACAACTTGAATTTCCCAGGTGCCATTTACTATAATATCAGTAGCATTGTTGCTGCTTATTGTGGCAGTAAAAGTATAGTTACTTGTTCTCGGCGCTGTGAAAATACTTGAGCCAAAGTCATTGTTTACATCTACTACTTCTGTAGCAGTAAGATCTCCAAAAAATGTATTTCCGTATGTAGAGGCATTAAAATATCCAGAAACAAGTGATTTTTGTACATTGCTACTCAATGAATTCCATGCTGTTCCATTACTATATTGAAGCACACCACCACTTGAAGTATTATATCTTATAGCTCCAGCACCTACCGTATTTGCTGCAGATGAGGTGGTGCCTACACCCAAGTATCCAGCACCTGGGTCTGAGGTACTGGTCGGACTAGTTCTGATGTCCAACGTTGCATTAGGGGTCGTACTTCCACCAATGGCAACCATTCCTGAGCGATAAATACCCCCCGTCTTATTGCTTCCTGCATCACTCGTACCACCAGAAAGCATCCAAGGCGTACTGGCCGGAGGGATATAAGTAACATAGGCACTTCCATTCCATGTCCACTGGGAGTTATTCACACTGCTAACATATATAAAGTCGGTACTGGCAGCGTTCGCAGGTGTAAAGGTGGGACTGCCCGTATTGGGGTCAGCCGTATTAAAATTCACCGTAGCATCTGGCTGCTGATTGATGATCCGCTGCCATTTGGCTCCGTCATAGTAGTAGAAACCAGGCGTTACATTGCTGGGTGAAGTGCCAGCAGTAGCGGTATTATAAACCAATAGCCCAGTAGCAGGCGTCGAAATGGTACTAACATCAGCTGTCCCAGTTAATGCCACCCGTGGAGGTAAAAAGCCCTTATTGGTTGCATCAACTTGAAGTCTGGCTGATGAGTTGACATTCGAAGTGCCTATACCTACTTGTGCATGAGAAGGGGCAGTTAGCAGCAAAAAAAGGCAAGAGGAAAAAAATAATTTTATGGGGGTAACCATATGGATTGGTTTTGTATTTAGCAAGCTTTTGAGAACTACAAAAATAAGATTTCCGGAATTATTCTTTTTTTTAGGGGGGGGGTATATTTCAAAATATCCGTCCAAATCGACCTTAAATCTATCAAAATATCGTTCGAACCCAGTCCAGCAAAGGGCACTTTGTTAGACTGAAGCCGATTCTTTGATGGATCGGCTTTTTTATTTTTCTATTTCGAGAAATATTCCTTTTAATTATTATCACCACCACTCCAAACTGGCACCTGCTTTCGCGGTGATAGATTGTCCGCTGATTTCACTGGCGAAACGTACTTGCACCGTGCCGTTGGCGGAGGGAATGATCACACCTTGAATAACGGCCAGATTTCCCCCGGTGTTGGAATTGTTGTTACAGGTAGAGGGCGCATTGAGCGTACTCAGGTAGTTGATGGTTTCGGTTATTGCAGAGAGGGTGTATCGGCTGTTATAACTCAGGAAGGTAGTGGTCGGTGCATTGATCGTCCACCGACTGCCATTGGTCTGTGAGCTGCTGGTATAGGGGATCGTTGCATAGAAACGATACGTGATGCCGGCTTGTACTGAAAAGGAAAGTCCCGTAACATTTTCCAGTGTATTGGCGGTTGCGTTGTTGTTGATCACATCGCTTGTAAGGGCGGCCAGTTGCCGACCGGCGGAACTTGGAACAGCAAAAACCCCGTCCGCCCGAAGAAAACTGGTGCTTCCGCCGCCGCTCGCCGGCACCAATCCATTGGTGGTGCTACTGAATGTATTGAAGAGGGTAGTTGCCTGCGCAGCTGTCAGGTCCTCTACGGTACCGGTGCCTACCGAAACACGCCCCTTGATCGTTTGCGAGGGCACATTGGCCAGTCCGGCATTGCTGATCGACGTAGTCGTTAATGCCTCGGTCAAAAGATTCGAAAAGTCACGCGTACTCAGGTTGCCATTGGCATCGGTCGTAAGCAAGGTAGATTGTGCGACGTTGCTTCCTATTCCATCCATTCTAACGGTTCCGGTCACATGAAATTTGGCGGTGGGATTCTGTGTGCCGACACCCACATTTCCAATGGGTTTTGAGAATATGTTGTCGCCATTTACTTGCCATTTGATGGTGTCCAGCTGTATTCGCGTACCCTTGGGACCAATCACGACCTGTCCCATGGCCAATCCTGAAAATAGCAATAAAGGAAGTAGAAGAAATTGTTTCATAGCTAGATAAATATTGATAAACCCTTCTGAGGAAGGGTTTATCAATTGAATGCAGTAATGAAAGGAGGTTACGAAACGGGGGTACCAGATTATTTAACCCATTGCACCTCGATCACATCGCCGGCAACGATCAACGCCGCCATGGCAGAGGTGAGCGTTACCTGACCCGCGCCGGTGGTGAAATCGGTGACTGGTATGAGCTTCGCTCCGTTGCGGTACACCCAAACTTTCGAGGCGGTTGCCGGCATATTGGTTACCGCGTAGCTGCTTTGTCCGGCCGTGCTGGTAAAGTAATCACCGCCGCTCTGCAACAATGTTTCCGCCGTTACCCGTTTCAGGGTTCCGTCGGCACTGGCTACGACCAGACTGTCACTTGCCAACGAACCACTTTGAAGTCCGCTGATCTTGAGCGTATTCGTCGCATCCGTTGCCAACGTCGTGGGTTTGATTAGGGTGCCTCCGAGTTGTACGTTGTTGCCATTTTTGGTCAAACCATTCTCAAAGGTGAGGGCATTGAACAGTGAGGATGCTGAAATGAATTTCACTTGTCCGGTCGATGGGTCGATGACCATTACGCTGTCGGTCGTGTTCGATCCCGGCTGTAATCCGGTGATCTGTAAAAAGTTCGTTGCACTGGTCTGGATGGTGGTAACCCGGTTCAACGCGCCACCCAACTCTGCGATCTGACCATTCTTGGTCAAGCCGTTGGCAGCGAACTTCACAAAACTACTGTCGCCCAGCTGTTTTGGCGTTACATACAAGATCGTACTGTCGGCCTTGGTGATCACCGCCGCGGTATTGGAGATCACCCATTTGATGGTACCCTTGTTGTCAATGACCTGTGTCGTGTCTTTTTGAGCAAGTGCCGAAAAGGTCAGCCCGACAGCTGTCATCATCAGTAATAAGATTTTTTTCATGGTTGGGTTTGATTTATGGTTATAAAAATTGAATGATCTTGATCTGGTCACCGGCCTGGCAGGGTATCTCAGCCTGCAGGGTCGTGGGGTTTCGTAATACAAATGAGATCAGTACGCCATTTCGGAAAAGAAATACTTTGTTCGGATCGGTCACGGTCGCCGGCGTAGGAAAGAGTAACTGACCGTTCGCGCTTACGATCTGAATGACCTGTTGTGTACCGGTCAGGAAAGGCCCGCCGCCGGAGTTGCCATTGGCTCGTATCCATTTAAGTCCGTCGCTGAAGTAGATACCGGGACTCACATCGTTCACGTTGGCCGTATTGTAAACCATCATGCCGGAAGTAAATGTTCGAAGTGGATCCGATTGCGTGGTTGAACGAAGAGAAATTCTGGGCAGAAGCAGACCTTTTCCAGTCGACTCCAATTCCAACACCGCGTCCGGGTTCAGGCTGCGGGGATTGTCACCCACCTTCACCTGGGCCGATACCTCGGCCGAAGAGAGCGAAAGGATGATTCCGCTTAACAGCACGGCGATTCTTCTTGGACTAAGTATTTTCATACTAAGCACTTAGAGTTTAATGAATTGACTGGTTGCGTTCAGCTGATCACCTCCGATGTCTTTCAATTCAACAACATAGGTGCCTGCTTCTAGTACGCCTATCGATATCGGGAATGTATTGACACCGGATACACAATTCACCGATACGGAGGAGAGTTGTTGTCCGATTGAATTGTAAATCTGTAGCCATGCCTGTCCCGTATAATCGGTGGTAACGCGCAATTGAATCGTGGATCGGTCGCTCACGGGGTTGGGGAAAAGGACCATCTGTGTAGATCGAATTTTTCCGATGCCGATGGCGGTGATGCCGGGTATCATAGTACCAGTCAGTTTGCTATTGCTGATATTCCCGCTGGCGGCAGGCCTGCCACTCAAGTCAACCCAGCTGCTTCCATTCCACCCAACCAGCCGCAATTCGTTTTTATCGGCAAATCGGGAGAGGTCTGGTGTGCTGACGGTAATTCGAATGCCTGCTCCGGTGCCCGTGGTCTGATCGCCCAAGATCCCCGAGGCACCCGTCAGCCAATCCCATTGTCCGATCGCACTCACCGATACGATGGGTGAACGGACCTGTCGGGTCGGATGTAGCCCGGCATGGGGTTGTGTAGGGTCGGGATGAATGCCGGGATCCCCGCCGATCCAGGCAGCTGCATACGAATCGGTGATGCGGTCGGGTTTTGACATTTCCAGGGTGCGTAACTCAATGCCATCTCCAATTGGAAACGTAAAAGCACCGTTTCCAACCTTTTTCAAGTAGCCATCGATCGAGTAGCGGTCGGAGTATTGGATAAATCGTGCATCGTCATAGAGACTGAAAAATCCCGGTTCAGCTCCTCGGGCAGTTGACCACTTCAGGTTCGGTTCGTTAGAGAGATCGATCGTCCCGAATAGGGCCATTTCCCGCCGTTCGGCCACATATGTAGCCTGTGACCACACTGAATTAGTGGTGCTGAAAATTAATAGGTACGTAAAAAGTACAATGAACGGGTTCGTCATTTACAATTCGCGGTTGGTTGGGTTGCAACATTACGCGTCAGTAATTGACTAAAAGTCTGATATAGATCAGTTGAATGGGTGATTCCTCAACCTCAGTTTATGTGCTGTAGATTAGCGCTTCGGGAATACAGTCGCTTTATACTTTGCTATTATCAAGAGATCGTCGAATATTTCGTTCGAACTCCGACCAGCAAAGGGCAGGAGTAAAGGCCCTAAGTATAAAAATGTATTTATACTTAAACTTTTTGGAGTGATATCTAAATTTGTTTGTGTTACGTTGCCATAGCCCACTTGGAGTATGCATGGATCAGCGCAGCAAATCAAACTCCGCTATCACTTGTAAAACAATTTGTGGCCTTTTCTATTTCATTTCAAGAACCACTTTCTTGTGTAAATAAAAACTGGAATTAAAACAGAATAGGCAATAAAAAAAGGGATAATGAAATTGATCCATCCCAATACCAAAAAGCTGGCCATCAATAATAACTGGAAACCCAGTCCGTAAAATGATACTAAAAACATAAACCACTTAGGTGATGTGGTTGCTCGGGAGGCGTGCGGGTCCATTGAATAGATGAGTTCGTCAAATGCCTTGTAAAGAAAACGATACAGTTTGTACAGGATGTTCACCTTGGCCTGACTTTCTTCTGGGTATGCGTTTGGCACTTTATCCTCAAATATCTGGCTGGTGATTTCACCCTCGGTACGGTGACGAAAAATTACATGGTAGTAATTATAGACCGTTCCTTGCGTTTGCATGCAGAGATAGGCAAGCAGTCCCCAGCCAATGTTTGTGTCCGTGAACCATGCTATCGAAATGGTCAGTGCAAAGTTTAGGATGCTGTCAAGTATGGAATCCAAATAGCGACCGGTATAAGATGGCTGATTCTTGATTCTGGCCAGTTGGCCATCGGCTGCATCCAAGATTGATTTTAGGATCAGGAAAAATCCGGCTGCCCAATAGTTCATAAGCCCCATGCAGAAAATCGCCAATATGCCGGAAAGGCCAAAAAGCAGTGTAACGTGTATCGCAGTTACCTTCGTTTGCTTCAGTTGTTCCGCGATGATCCGGGCTGCTGGCCTTCCGTAGTCTGAAACATCAATAAATTTGTTTTCTAGTGTAAGTTTGGACATGGAATGATTACTCCAATCTAGTTGGAATTGTAAGCGATTGCCATTTTGGTGGCTTAAAAAAAACAGGCGTTTAATCGACCCATATTCCTGGAGTCGAAAAGCTTGTTAGGAGTCAACTAGGGTTAGCAGTTCGTCCTCCTTGTCCGTACAAATGTAATCTTGCCAACGAATAATACATATTTGTGTTTAGCGATTCAGGTCGATCTGCAAACAAAATGTCGGTTTCATTGAATTTCAATTCTCCGTGTTATTCCCTTGATTTCAATTTTTTCATCACAGCACCTTTTATTGGGTGCTTTCCTAAATAAATACCTAGAAATTCAATTCGACAGGGTTAACAGCATAACTTTAACCGCGCATAAATGGAATAAATAATCTAATAGAAAAACACCATGACCGAACAGAATTTCAAGAATCATAAACGCTTACACCCGTTTTATCACTTTTTTATTTTGCCCCTTTGTTTGGTCGGCCTGACTGCAGGTTTGTTGCACACATTCATGGCTGCGGGTCCGGATCAATACTTCCACGGTTTGATGGCACTGGCTTTTTTCTTATTGTTTTGTGTAGCGGGAATTGCCCGTATTTACGCGATGAAAGTTCAGGATCGCATCATCCGTCAAGAAGAGAATTTCCGACACTATCTGTTAACCGGGAAGCCACTGGATGCTCAATTGCGCAGCGGACAGATCATTGCCCTGCGCTTTGCCTCCGATGCCGAATTCCCCACCTTGGCAACTCGTGCTGTGACTGAAACCCTCAGTCCCAAGCAAATCAAAGAGTCCATCCAGCACTGGCGGGCAGATCATCGCAGGGTCTAAGCTTTTTTAATTTAAACCTTTGTATTTGATGAATGTCTGATGGCCATGAAAAATTCAGTTCTCTACTGTTTACTGTCCCTCGTGCTGGGACTGATGTCTTGTCAGCCCGGTGAAACACCGCCCAACCCAACCGGCACAACCCTGTATTTCCCGCCCGTGTCCAGTACCGAGTGGCGAACCTCTACACCCGCGTCCTTGGGTTGGAATGAAACACAGCTTGCCGATCTGAATCCCTTCCTTCAATCCAAGAATACTAAGGCCTTCATCATTCTGAAAAATGGGAAGATCGTTGTCGAAAAATACTTTGGCACGTTCACGGCCGATAGTCTTTGGTATTGGGCATCAGCCGGGAAAACCATGACGGCCATGCTCGTAGGTATTGCGCAACAGGAAGGGCTACTCAACATCAATAGCCGCAGCTCAACCTATTTGGGTCGGGGGTGGACTTCCTTACCGGTACTCAAGGAAGATCTCATCACCGTACGGCATCAGCTCACCATGACGACCGGACTGGATGATGGCGTACCCGACGATGACTGCACGATCCCTTCCTGTCTGATTTACAAATCCGATGCCGGTACTCGCTGGGCCTATCACAACGCGCCCTATACGTTATTAGACAAAGTAGTGGAAACGGCCACCGGCCGAACCTACAATGCCTATTACCAGCAGAAGATCCGCAATGCAATTGGTATGAATGGAGGTTGGCTGCCGAATGGCTTCAACAACGTGTTATACAGCAATGCTCGAAGCATGGCACGATTCGGATTGCTCCTGCTCAATAAAGGGAAGTGGGATCAGACGCCGGTCCTGACCGATTCTAACTATTTCAATGCTCAAGTCAATTCCTCTCAAGCCATCAATCCATCTTATGGGTATTTGACTTGGCTAAATGGGAAATCAAATTTCATGGCACCGATCTTTCAAACGGTATTCCCGGGAATGATCGTTCCCAATGCCCCCGCCGATATGTACTGCGCATTGGGTAAAAACGATCAAAAGGTATATGTGGTTCCTTCTCAAAAACTGGTGGTGATCCGGATGGGAGAGGCTTCCGGAACGCCGGCGCTGGCTTTGTCGGGTTTTGATAATGAATTATGGGGACGATTGAAAACGATCATTGGATACTGAGGCGGTCGATCAGACACTTACATTAAACTCCCTCAGCGCATCATTCAAACTGGTTTTTTGATCGGTGCTTTCTTTCCGTTTGCCGATGATCAATGCACAACCCACACCGAATTCTCCGGCGGGAAATTTCTTGTTGTAGGTTCCCGGAATTACTACACTTCTGGCCGGCACGCGCCCTTTCATTTCGATGGGCTCCGAACCACTTACATCGATGATCTTGGTCGATTGTGTCAAAACCACATTGGCTCCCAGCACCGCTTCTTTCTCGACGATCACGCCTTCCACCACGATGCAGCGACTGCCAATGAAGCAGCCGTCTTCGATAATAACCGGACTGGCCTGCAAAGGTTCCAGTACGCCGCCAATTCCTACACCACCACTCAAATGTACTCCCTTGCCGATCTGCGCACAGCTACCCACCGTCGCCCAGGTATCGACCATCGTGCCTTCATCTACATAGGCGCCAATATTCACGTAGGAGGGCATGAGCACCACATTCTTTCCTAAATAAGCACCGTACCGGGCAATGGCATGCGGCACCGCACGAACCCCGATCTCCGCATAATTGCGCTTGAGCAACATCTTGTCGTAGAAGGTAAACGGATCCATTTCCCAGGCTTGCATGGGTTGAATGGCGAAATACATCAAAATGGCCTGTTTGACCCACTCATTAACCTGCCAGCTGGCATCACCCGGTTCTGCTACACGCAGTTGACCACGATCCAGCTGATCGATCACGGAACGTACGGCATCCGCATATATCTTATCCTTGAGTAATTCCCGGTTCGACCAAGCGGCCTGGATCAATGGTTCCATGAGTGCTAATTTATCGCGAAAATAACCATTTCGCGAGATGCTATCTTTGTGCCATGCGAATCGGATTCGATGCCAAACGAGCTTTTCACAACGGTACTGGACTCGGCCATTACAGCCGCACGTTGATCCGGTCCCTGGCCAATATCTTTCCCGAGCACCAGTATTTGCTATTCAACCCCAAGTCCTCAAAAAAATTTCAACTCCCTTGGGACGGCACCGAACGCAACAACATCCAAGAGATTTTACCCACCCGGTTTATGGATAAATGCTTGACCGCCGCCTGGCGTTCTTCCTGGGTGAAGCGCGACCTGAAAAAAAACCAGATCGATCTATATCATGGATTGAGCCATGAAATACCGCGGGGTATCGAAAAAGCGGGAATCCCAACCGTGGTCACCATACATGATCTGATCTTTGACCGATACCCGAATCAATACAACCCCATCGATGTTCGCATCTACCGCAATAAATTTCGGCATGCATGTGAAAAGGCCGATCGAATCATTGCCATCAGTGAGCAAACCAAACGCGACATCGTAGAATTCTATAAGATTCCTGCTCGAAAAATTCGAGTCTGCTATCAAAGTTGCAATCCCACATTTTTTGATCGCGTATCAGAGGAAGAAAAGCAACGCATCCGGGATCGATATCAACTTCCTTCGCAATTCTTTCTCTATGTAGGCAGTATCATTGAGCGAAAAAATCTAGGTCGTGTCATCGAAGCCATGGATGCGATCCGAAACGTCACCGACATGCCGCTGGTGGTGATCGGTACGGGCG
Source organism: Chitinophagaceae bacterium UBA3430 (assembly GCA_002378975.1). Taxonomy (GTDB): domain Bacteria; phylum Bacteroidota; class Bacteroidia; order Chitinophagales; family Chitinophagaceae; genus JJ008. The sequence continues at coordinate 7,585 of DFST01000088.1, read as the reverse complement.
ATCGATACGAGAAACAAGTTCGTCAATCGGTCCGCGAGCGTAATCTGTCGGGTCGCGTGATTTTTTTATCCGATTCCCAAGCGGCCAAATTAAGTTCAACCTTTCAAAACGCCTCCGATTTTCCGGCGATTTATCAGTTGGCAACGGCCATGATCTATCCTTCCATTTTTGAAGGATTTGGAATCCCGGTTTTGGAAGCCCTGGCCAGTGAATTACCGGTGATCACCTCGAATCTTTCTTGTCTGCCCGAAGCGGGTGGACCGGGCAGCTTACTCATCGATCCGTACTCGTCCGAGGCCATGGCCGAAGCCCTGCTTCGAATCGTAAACGAACCGGATCTGATTCAAACTATGAAGGCAACTGGAAAGAAACATGCCGATTTGTTCACCCCGGATATCACCGCTCGTCGTGTGATGGACTTATATGAAACGCTATGATGGAATTTGAAGCCGATGTCATTCGATGCCTGGAAGTACTCCGCAGCGGCGGGACCATTCTATATCCAACCGACACCGTTTGGGGGCTTGGTTGTGATGCGACCAATCCGGAGGCAGTAGCTCGCATCTATGCGCTGAAGAAACGACCCGAGAATAAAGCACTGATCGTACTGGTAACCGAAGAGCAGGATGTCCTTAAATATGTGGCGGCTCCGGATCTTGCTTTGTTTGATCATTTAAAAACTCGTGCCAAGCCCACCACGGTGGTCTATGAGGGAGCCATCGGATTTGCGGATAATCTAACCGCATCCGATGGGAGCATTGCTATTCGCATCTGTCAAGATTCGTTCTGTCGACATCTCATCAAGCGCTTTGGAAAGCCCATTGTGTCGACCTCTGCCAATAGCTCCGGAGAACCCACACCGACCCATTTTTTCGAGGTAAGTGCCAATATACGGGCTGGGGTAGATTACGTCGTACAACATCGCCAATCCGACACCCAACCAGCTGCTTCTTCCTCGGTGATCCGTTGGGAAAATGGACAGCCCATCATCTTACGTCCCTAGCGACGGCCCACGTTGTATCTTTGCCCGCTCATGGAAATTCAATTCCATCCGGATGAAAGGATTTGGCTGGACCGCGTTGCGGATTCGGCGCAGTCGTTGGGGCTGGAAACCTATCTGGTCGGCGGGTTCGTACGCGACAAGATATTGGGCCGGCCAACCAAGGATGCCGATTTTGTCTGTGTGGGCAATGCGTTGGACCTGGCTCAAAAAGTGGCGGAGGCCTATACCCCTCGCCCTACGGTCAGTCTCTTCAAAACATTCGGTACGGCCCATATTCAATTGAAAGACGGATGGGACCTGGAATTCGTGGGGGCCCGTCGTGAAAGCTATCAATCCGATTCTCGAAAGCCACAGGTTGAACCAGGCACCATTCAGGATGATCAGCAGCGTCGTGATCTGACCATCAATGCCCTGGCCGTTAGTTTGGACCGCGATCGGTTTGGTGTCGTGATCGATCCGTTCGATGGATTGAAAGATCTCGCCGAAAAAATCCTGCGCACTCCGTTGCCTCCCGATCAAACTTTCATCGATGATCCGTTGCGGATGATGCGAACCATTCGATTTGCCACACAGCTGGGATTCACCATTGAAGAAAACACCTGGAACGGAATCTGTCAAAATGCAGACAGAATCCGCATCATTTCTCAAGAGCGGATTACAGAGGAGTTGAATAAGATTCTTTTGGCGGAGAAGCCCTCCATTGGCTTTGACCTGCTTTATCGATCCGGCCTGTTGGAGCGGATTTTTCCTCAGCTCGTAGCTCTGCGCGGTGCAGAGAACCGGGACGGACATGGACATAAAGACAATTTCTATCACACGTTGCAAGTGGTCGATAATCTGAGCCAAAATACCAATGACCTCTGGCTTCGGTGGGCAGCGGTGTTGCACGATATTGCGAAGCCTCAGACGAAGCGGTATGAAGAAGGGCATGGCTGGACCTTTCACGGGCATGAGGTGGTTGGAGGCCGCATGGTGCCCAAGATCTTTACGCAATTGAAACTGCCCTTGAATGAGCACATGCGATTCGTCAAGAAATTGGTGGAATTGCATCTTCGTCCCATTAGCTTAACCAAAGAAAACATCACCGATTCAGCCGTACGACGGTTGTTGTTCGAAGCCGGTGATGATTTCGATTCGCTGATGATCTTGTGTGAGGCGGATATCACGTCGAAAAACAAACAAAAGGTCAATCGGTACCTATCCAATTTTCAACTGGTTCGCGAGCGTTGCCGCGAGGTAGAGGAGAAGGATCAGGTGCGTAATTGGCAACCACCGATCACGGGCGAACTCATTATGTCGACCTTCGGATTATCGCCGTCCAAACCGGTGGGCATCATCAAAGACGCCTTGAAGGATGCTATGTTGGATGGGATCATTCCCAATACCTACGAGGCGGCCCATGCATTCATGTTGTTGAAAGGGGCCGAGCTGGGGCTGACGGCGGTAAGTCGCTGAGGCGAATACGGGTTCAAGACCTACCTTTGTGCCATGGCCATTCTGCGTTTCCGTATTTATTTTGAAGAGGATGAAACCGTTTATCGCGACATTGCGATCAAGCACAAACAATCCTTTTTAGAATTGCACCAGTCCATTCTGAAAGCCTACGAGTTTGACTCCAAACACGCGGCTACTTTTTTTCGCAGCAACGATCATTGGCAACAAGGGCGCGAGATCAGCCTAGAGGTCTACGACAAAGAATACAAGGCACCTCCCATGCTCATGAACGACACGGTGATCGCCACCGAGATCAAAAACCCAAACCAACGTTTCATCTATCAATATGATTTTGTTAAGGGTTGGACCTTTCTGGTCGAATTGATCAATGTGTCAAACGAAGAAGATTCGAACCTGACCTACCCGGCGATGGTTCGTTCAGTCGGGTTAGCCCCCAGCCAATACGGGACCAAAAGTATGTTGGGCGAAAAATTTGCCGACATCGAAGAGAAATACGACCTCACTCAAGCCGGCGATGGATTTGGCGAGAAAGATGAAGAAGGGGAGGATGTAGGTTCGGAAGAAGAGGAATACGGCACCGACGAAGAGGAATAATTTCCCATGCAATTGAAGTCAAAAAATGTGATCGCAGTCGTGGGACCAACCGCGGTTGGCAAGACATCCTGCGGCATTCGATTGGCCGAGCATTTTCAAACCGAAATCTTATCGGCCGACTCAAGGCAATGTTATCGCGAACTGAATATCGGCGTGGCTCGTCCATCGGACGAAGAGCTGCAACAAGTGCCTCATCATTTCATTGCTTCGCATTCGATCCACGAAGACCTGACCGCCGCTGATTACGAAACCTATGCCCTGAACAGTTCCGCGCAGCTCTTTCAAGAAAAGAATCAGCTTATTCTGGTGGGGGGTACGGGACTTTACATCAAAGCCTTTGCCAGCGGATTGGATCCGATCCCAGAGGTGGCCCCGGCCATCCGTCAGCAAGTGATCGGTCTCTATGCGGAAAAAGGCATCCATGGATTGCAAGCGGAGTTGATCCGATTGGACCCGGAATTTGCACAAGAAGGGGAGATGCAAAATCCCCAACGGATGATGCGTGCCTTGGAAGTTATGATCACAACTGGAATGAGTATTGTGGCATATCGATCCGGCTCAGACAAAACGCGGCCATTCGGGATTCGGTGGGTTGGATTGGAACTACCGAGGGAAGAATTGATCCGTCGGATCGATGAGCGGGTTGAGACAATGATGCAAAACGGACTGTTGCAAGAGGTTCAAGCTTTATATGCACATCGTACGCTGAATGCTTTGCAAACCGTGGGCTATCGGGAATTGTTTGATCATTTGAGTGGACGGTGCTCGTTGGATGAGGCGGTGGAACGGATCAAGATCTCCACGCGGCAATATGCCAAACGTCAAATGACCTGGTTTCGAAAAGTGCCAGACATGCATTGGTTTCATCCTTCGGATGAAACGGGTATCCTGAAATTTTTGGAGGGAGTAAATTAACTCAGCTGTCTTTTGTATAGCTGGATGGTATTTTCCAATCCCAGGTACAAGGCATCGCAAATGAGCGCATGACCGATGCTGACTTCATCCAAATAGGGAATGTGCGTATGCAGGTATCCCAAATTGAAACGGTCTAAGTCGTGACCGGCATTTAAACCGAGTTGCATCGATTTCGCGAGTTCGGCGGCTTTAATAAAAGGTTGAATGGCTTGTTCTTTATTTCCGGCTTCAAATCCTTTTGCATAGGATTCGGTATACAGTTCGATTCGATCGGTTCCGGTAGCGGCGGCGGCTTTGATGAGGTCTTCGACCGGATCGATGAACAAGCTTACGCGGATGCCGGCTTGATGGAAGGTCTCCACCATATTTTTTAAGTACGCTGCTTCACGAATCGTATCCCATCCGTGGTCGCTGGTGAGTTGTCCGGTTGCATCAGGTACCAACGTCACTTGTTCGGGTTTTGCCTCCAAAACCAGATCTACGAAACGGGATTCCCGGCAGTTGCCCTCGATGTTGAATTCGGTGTGTATGAGGGGGCGCAATTGGCGCACATCTGAATAGCGAATGTGTCGCTCATCGGGGCGGGGGTGTACGGTGATGCCGTCGGCGCCGAAGGTTTGTGCATCGCGGGCTACCTGAAGCAGATTGGGGTTGTTCCCTCCGCGCGCATTGCGCAGGGTAGCGAATTTATTGATGTTGACAGACAGGCGGGTCACGGTGCAAATCTACGAACCTAGAGCTCTTTCCAGGTATGATCGGCCAGCAGCTGAACGGCTGCTAAGAATTGTTTGAATGGTCCGTTGGTGCCCCATTCTTTGGGCGCTACCAACGACAACAAATGCGTTCCGTCGTTGCGTTCGTATAGGTAGTAGGTTTGTCCGATTTGGGGCTTGAATGAAAGTTTGGCCTGATAGATCGTCAACGAGAGGTCTTTTCGCTTTTGGATCTCGTGGGCTTGCAGGGCCAGCAGTTCGATCTGCTTTCGGATCTGCTCGAGCTGCATGTTGGTCTGCTCTTCCATGGCCGTAAGCGCCTTGTGTTTGATGACCCCTTCTTTGGTCGGACGGATCACCGCACCCGAAACAGAGGCTGAGTAGGGCAGTACGCTAAGCTGTTTGTGGTAGATCTCTTGGTTGGTATAGGGGGTCCCATCGTCCCGGAATCCTTTTTGGATCAATTGTAGGTATCCGTTGGGCAGGATCTCGTGATGGATGTGCAAGCGGATCGAATCAGCTTGATAGAATCGAATATCGAGGTTGATTCCGTCGGGTATGAATACTTCGAGGGCATCGCCCAAGGCTTTGTCGGCCGGCGGGTTCTTTGCTCCATCCGCCAAAATCACATAATCGGCAGCCAGGGAGGTATTGTCGGGCATCACCCGGTTGTGAAAGATGCGCAGGTTCTTGGTGGATTCAACCGCTTCGATGCGATAGATTCCGCTTTTGGGCACTTCTCCGTTCTCGTAATTCGATTTTTCGGGAAATAGTTGCCAGGAGGCCAGAAAATTGTAGGCTTGTACCATTCGGGTTTTAAAACAAAAAATTGAAGGAATTGTTTTTGAAGCCGGGAAGCTAAGCTTCCCGAATTTTGGGTTATGGATAGTTTCAATGGTCGGTATCAGGAATGGTCGGGCGCAACGGAGCAGGAAGTTTCCGTGATGGTGCTCGACGAATATGTGCAGATTGGAATTACGGGCACCAATCAGCGGCTTCGATGGCCAATCGCCGAGTTGAATGTGGGGGTGTCTCTTGGTGGAGCACAAACGGAGATCCGCCATCATCGGTTGCCGGCGCAAGTTTGCATCGACGGTCGCTTTGCCTTTGAACGGATTCAGGCGCGTCAATCCATGGGGCAACAGCCTTGGTATCGGAAGCCGCGTGTTCGGGAATGGATCCGCAATGGCGGATTGTTTGTGGCAGTGGTTGCTGTATTCTTTTTGCTGTATAGCTTGTTGGTGCCTTGGATGGCGGAGCGGATGGCCTCTACCGTCTCGGTCGATACCGAACAGCAGTTGGGGGATGGCGTGTACGAAGCGCTTTCGTCGAATTATCAGATCGACACCACTCAGACACGGTTGGTCAATGCCTTCTTTGAAACTCTAAAAGTGCCCTCTGCTTATTCGATCCGCCTCGTGGTGGTGAATAGCTCCGAACTGAATGCATTTGCCTTGCCTGGGGGACGGATCGTGGTGTATTCGGCCTTGCTGGACCGGATGGAGTCTGCGCCTGAATTGGCTGCCTTGTTGGCGCACGAATTTACGCATGTGGATCGTCGGCATGCCACCCGTTCGATCTTTCGGCGTTTGGGTGCACAGGTATTTCTGGGGTTGGTATTGGGAAAAGTGGGCACGGTTGGTACCGTGTTGGTCGATCATGCCGATGAGCTGCGCTCGCTGACCTACTCACGGTCCTTGGAAAAAGAAGCCGATGTGCGGGGGGTAAAGATCTTGACCGATCGGGGCATTGATCCGTCCGGATTTCTGGATCTGTTCGAGCGATTGAAGACTGGTTCGTCCATCGAAGTTCCGGAGTTTTTGGCCAGTCATCCCGATCTGGACAATCGGGTTGCGTATATTAAGGAAATGTCAAAAGGGGCAAAGCCGAAGCCGCAGCCCGCTTTAGATACTATATTCGCTCAAATAAAATTGTAATCATGTTAGTGACCACAACCAGCACGGTAGAAGGAAGACCGGTACAGGAGTACCTAGGCGTCGTGAACGCTCAAAGCATCATCGGTGCGAATATTTTCAAAGACCTATTTGCCGGACTGCGCGATGTGTTCGGAGGTCGTAGCAAAACCTATGAGCGCGTATTGGAGGAGGCCAAAGAAGATGCCATGCGGGAGTTGGTAGAGCGTGCACAATCCCTAGGAGCCAACGGCATTCTGGGCGTGGATCTCGACTTTGAAACCGTTGGCGCCGGAGGAAGCATGCTGATGGTAATCGCAACGGGAACGGCAGTACGTCTCTGAGGCTATGCGGCGCTTTTTTTTCTTTTCGGTGGTTTACTTGTGGTGTCTTTGCGTTGTCAACGCCCAGGATTGTGCGCTGATTCGGCAGACTGATCCCTATACCAAATTAACCACCCTTTCTACGGGTTATCACAAGATGCCCGGTGGATCGCTGCTGCTGGACGCCAGCAAGACAGAGATTGATTGGATGCTCGAGGTGGGGGCCGGGGATGTG
>DFST01000088.1:0-143 GCA_002378975.1 Chitinophagaceae bacterium UBA3430 | reverse complement strand
GTTCAGGTATTCTTTGAGGGAACCAAAATTCGGTTGATGTTTCGCAACAGCGGAACCATGAACTGTGAGGGGTTGCTGCATGTGCTATTCAAGAATGCCTCTGGTACGAACTATCAACTCAATAAGTTGATCACCTTGCCGAT
>DFST01000143.1:10761-12225 GCA_002378975.1 Chitinophagaceae bacterium UBA3430 | reverse complement strand
ATTCGTTGTGCCACGGTGGCGAACACTTCTTGTGGAACTTACAAAGGCACGATGTTGGTCGATGGTTTTGTGGTAACCGAAGAGAACCTCCTCAATGGTGTTTACTACCTCACGCTCCGTACAGCCAGCTATCCAGCAACTGGCGAAATCCGCGGACAGATCAAATTTGATTAATTCTCTTACCTGATAGGTAAAGCCCTCCGACGGAGGGCTTTTTTATTTGTGGTCGAACCAAACAGGCTCCCGACTGTCCCAGTCCCCTTGGTAGTTGATGAACAGTTCCTCCCCCTTTTCAATGTCGCGAACCGCTCGTACGCGGATTAGCTCATGTGCCCATTCCATTTCGTATTCACAATTACTGGGAGCCGCATGGTTGTACATGGGGACATACCCGAGCGCCATGGCACATTGATCACCCTGCTCGCCCCAGACAAAGATATAATCGTGTAAGCGCGTCTTATCGATCCAGAGGCGATCGGCTGCGGTGAGCACGATCACCGGTGCGACCTCAATCACTGTATCTTTTGCAATGGGCGCCTGCGTGAAAACCCCTCGGCCTCGGTCGGGGGAAGGTGCGAGATATAGAATCGGAAGGATCATGCTCAAAAGTACATGGCCCAACGCGGTAAAATCACGCCCGCCCCCCATTCACTTTTCGTAATTTCGCGGCATGTCGACCGAGCTGAACCAGCAGACCCTCCGGGATGATTTCAATCGGATCCGCGAAGAGCAGGATCCGGCTAGTCTGCGCACATTCCTCGACGACCAGAATATCAGTGATATCGCTGAATGGCTAGATGATGAAACCGAACTCGCCACCGAGATCATAGCCAGCATGTCGATGCACCGGGCCGTCAGCGTATTTAAGATCCTCGACCTGAGTCTGCAAAAGCAAGTCATTCGCGAACTGCTCCCTTCCATCACCGCTAACCTGCTGAACGAGTTACCGGCCGACGACCGAACCGACTTCCTCGAAGAACTGCCCAGCAACGTCGTAAGAGAACTGATTAAATTACTCGAACCGGAAGAGCGCAAGATTACACTCTCCTTGTTGGGATATCCAGAGAACTCCATTGGCCGTCTGATGACCCCCGATTACGTGTACGTCTACCCACACAACACCATCGAGGAGGTTTTTGCCACCATCCGTAAATATGGCAAGGACAGTGAAACGATCAACGTAATCTACATCATCAATGAAAAAGGAGAACTGATCGATGACATAAGGATCCGAGACATCATCTTGAATGAACCCAACAAACGCATTTCGGAATTGATCGATGGCCGTTTCATCGCCCTTCATCCCGAAGACGACCAAGAATCCGCCAGCGAGATCTTTAAAATGAATAATCGAGTAGCTCTTCCCGTAATCAGCCGAAGCAACAAACTTCTGGGTATCGTCACCATCGACGACATTCTCTGGGTAGCACAAGAAGAGTTCTCGGAAGACATGCAAAAAATGGG